>MTND01000031.1 GCA_002010305.1 Archaeoglobi archaeon JdFR-42
CCCTCTCGTACACCTCCTCCCCAACCCAAGCTCGGTTGACTATCTCCTCCGGAGGATGATACACCCTCTCCTCTCTGAGAAGGGATGTAATGGTCTTTCCAGACATGATGTGGATTCAGGAATTGTTAATATATAACAATTATTGCATACATATAATCCGCCGGTTATGATTAACTCCTTATAAGAAGAGTGGATTTAATAAGTTTCTTGAAGAAGGGAACAACTACTAATACTTCTCTGGTACCGAGGATTATCTCAAATAGGAGTATAATCATAGCTCCAATCCATAGAACAGTTACCAATAGATGCAACCCTCCTATAACCAGATAAATCATATCCATTTTTCACCCTCTTGTAGATACTAACATACATCGCATATTTTATTCTTATTTCTCATTGTCAAAAAATAGGACGGAGTGTAACTCCACCCAATACCAACATTATTTTATTTCTCGTTTTATCTCTTTTATCGCCTTTTCCACACCGGTAATCTCTTTTTGTAATTGTCTTTTGTAGTCCTCCAGTATCTCTATCTTTTCCTCTGGCGTAAAAAATCGCCTGAGTCCTGAACAACCACATCCACAGTAGAGAGATTCAATTCTTCTGTAAGATTGCGGTGGTGTAATACATTCTTCATACATTTTTTCACCTCTGTAACTTTATACTTTGTAGTAAGTATAGATAATAAAGTATTTAAAATACTAAGTTTATAATTGTAAAGTAGGTAGTAGAAAAGTGATAAACTATGCAAAAAGAAAGTGAGGTCCACTGTGATGAAGTAAATGAAGAAGAAAATAAAATCTGTTTATGTCCGACTGATGGTATTATAAATGTTATCAGCAAAAAATGGGCATTACCGATACTCGGTACAATAGGCAATCATAAAAAATTGAGATTTAATAAAATCATGGAAAATTTGGGGAATATAAGCCCAAAAACATTGTCAGATAGACTAAAAGAATTAGAAAAAGCTGGACTAATCAAAAGAGAAGTTTTTGCAGAAATACCACCGAGAGTGGAATATTCATTAACTCAAGAAGGAATTGAATTCAGAAATTTAATGATACCCTTAATGGAGTGGGCAGCTAAAAGAGTCAATGTAGAGAAACAGGATAATTAATTAAAAGTGCCACAACTACTGTTTTTGATAAATATATACGTCAAAGCATCTGCCTTTACGCTGTTCTGGTTAAAGATGGAGAAAGTATTCGTAAAAAGCCAGAGTTTCCAATTGTCTCTCATTGATCAGATTTGGTTTTCACAAAAGTTTCTCAATGTTTTATCATAGAACTAAAAGGCGCAAGTATTATATAACTTCAGACTGGAGCTATGTTAATGAACCATGAAGATCCATTTGAATTCCTGAAGAAGTTCCTCAGGGCTATTTTTGGAGATAACGTACAGTTTGAGGAAGTATTTGATGAAGAATCTCTAAATGAGATTGAAAAAGAGTTCTCAAAACTATATGAGAGTCTGGTGAATGAAATAGAAGAGAAGATATCTAAAGGAGAATTTGATCCAGCCGAGTTCTTTTTCATCAAACCACAAATTTTTAGTTTCTCAATTTCCATCCCTCAACTAGAAATTAATGACATCTCTGAAAAACAGAATGATTACGAGCCCATTCATGCAGAAGTTATGGAAGAGGACGAAGTCATCAGAGTGATTGCTGACCTTCCCGATGTAGAAGAGGAAGATATTGCTGTAATTCTAGAAGATGATGTATTGCAGATACAGACCGTGGGGGACAAAAAGTATAAAGCTTCTATAACTCTTAATACGGAAATTGAGGGAGTGGACTCAAGGATATTCAATAATGGGGTTCTTGAACTCGTCCTCAAAAAACAGGTTAGAATAACCTCTTGATGCATTTGTCTGTGAAAAAGTTTTTAGATAAAGTGGCATTTTTTCATATATGTCCCTACAGGTAGGGGTTATAGGTAGTGGGGAGTGTGATAAACCACTGTATGACCTTGCTTATGAAGTTGGAAAATATCTGGCGAGAGAAAAAGCGATTCTTATCAATGGCGGTCTTGGTGGCGTCATGGAAGCTTCAGCGAAAGGGGCAAAAGAACATGGAGGGGTTACAGTTGGGATATTGCCCTACAAAGACCGATGGAAAGCAAACCCATACATGGATGTGGTAATCGCAACTGGGATGGGACATGCACGAAATGTGATTATAGTTCAGTCATCTGATGTTCTAATCTCGGTTGGAGGAGAATTTGGGACTCTTTCTGAGATTGCCATTGCCCTTAAGGAGGGTAAAAAAGTAATCTCCTTATCTCCACCATACAGTATCCGTGGTTTGATTACTGTTGAATCACCTGAAGCAGCAGTTAAATTCGCGGTCAAATATGGAAGAATAAAATAAGTGTATCAAATGAGTGTATCGTCAATTTATGTTGACGAATTGTAAAATTATATCTTACAATAACCATTCAAATTAGGATTTTTTAATGTTCTTTCAATCCTGTGGTCCAGATCCAGGCATCAAGAATGCCACATGAAAAAGGGTCACAACCACTTTCCCCACATCCAAAACATGGAGGAAGTCGACTCGAGTTATCATGTTCTCCAGAGACTGTAATCATGAAAGTTACTACCCCTCCAGAGACAGTCTTTCTCCTCTGGATCATACCCTTCTCTTCAAGTTTTCGTATTAATTTTGAACATTTTCTACTGTCTATCCCGGCTAATTTCCACAAATCTTTCTGAAGAATCTCCCCTCTTGCCCTGATAAGATCCAGTAATTCCTCTTCCTTCATGAAGTCGGTGTTCCTCCTACTCTTTAAATGGCTGAATCAGGATAATATTATTCCCTCTGAGAACCACCGAACCGAGGGTTCTTATCTTCTCACCATCTCTATACTCTGACGTCTCGCTGAGAAGCAGGTTCATGTAGTCATCGACACTTTCCAGCTTTCCCACAAGAATGTTCTGTTCTCCTTTCATCTCTACCTGAATGAATTTCCCTACAAGACTTTTGACCTTTTGCGTCGGAAACATAGTTTTTCCTCCTCTGGTTATCCACCATGTGATGTCAACGCAAGTTGACAATTTGTAAGTTTTTAACTTGCAATACTGTATGAGATTCAACTTATATTTGACTTTTGGTCTTGATAGAGGATGCTGGCAATTTGTAAAGGTAAATCCCAAGTGCTCTTTGTTAGTGTTAGTAATTTTTATATTAAGTTTTTGTACTCTTATTTGGTGATACGGCCCTTTGATCCATGGAAATCAAAGATGTGTACATGCCCTCCCAAATTTTCCCTCTCTCCCTATACTGGATGTGCTCATTCTTGCTTATACTGTTATATCACTTCCTATATTCCAGATGCCTTCAGGCCAAGGCTCAAACGAGATGTGATTAACCATGTTAAAAAAGATTTGAGGAAAATACCTAGTACTTCTCTGATTTCCATTGCAAACAGTTCAGACCCATATCAGCCCTTAGAGTTGAAACATCAGATTATGAAACGTTTACTGCCCATTTTAAAAAAACACAGGGTGCTGATAATCACCAAATCAGATATTGTTAAAAGGGACTCTTCGTTGCTGAAGGAAATTGGCGCATCAGTCTCTATTACCATTACAACGGATGATGATGACCTTGCAAAAGTACTGGAACCTGGAGCTCCCCCTCCAAGAAAACGCATTAAAGCGCTAAAAAGATTAGTTGACAAAGGAATCAGAGTAAGTGCGAGGGTAGATCCGATCATTCCATTTTTGAATGAAGATGTGAACCATCTTATAGAGGAGCTTTCTGTCGTGGGAGTAAGTCATGTAATCTCATCCACCTACAAGCTCAGATACGATTCATGGAACCGATTGAAAGCCGTATTTCCCGAGTGTGAAAGAATGTCTACTTTATATTTTAAGGGAGGAGAGTGGATTGGAGGTTCTCTGTATCTTCCAGCTGAAATTCGACGAAAAATACTTTTGAAAATCAAGCAATATGCTGAAGAGAAAGGAATGACATTTTCATGTTGCAGAGAAGGATTACCATGGACCTCCCCGTCCTGTGATGGGTCCCATCTGATTGAAAAGTGATTTATATGTTCCAGAAATATCTGGCTGTATGCACGTTCTCGTGACTGGAGGAGCAGGATTTATCGGATCTCATATAGTTGAAAGACTTATTATAGATGGACACGGTGTAAGGGTTGTTGATAATCTCAGTTCTGGAAAAAGAGAAAATATCCACCCGAAAGCAGAATTCATTAAGGCGGATCTCATCAAAGAGGATATTTTTTCATATCTGGAAAATGTGGACATGGTATTCCATATTGCTGCAAACCCAGATGTGAGGATAGGAGTTGATAATCCAGATTTGCATTATGAGCAGAATATTGTGGCCACTTATCGACTGCTAGAAGCCATGAGACGAAGAGAGGTTGAAGCTATTGTGTTTACATCTACATCTACTGTCTATGGAGAAGCAACAACCCCTACTCCAGAAGAACATCCAACAACTCCTATATCTCTCTATGGGGCATCAAAACTGGCGTGTGAGGCTCTTATCTCTGCATATTGTCATACCTTTGGTATGAAGAGCTGGATTTACAGACTTGCGAATGTAATTGGTGGGAGATCTGGACATGGTGTAATTTTTGATTTTATTGCTAAACTGAAGAAAAATCCAGAAAAACTGGAAATACTGGGGGATGGAAATCAGAACAAGTCCTATATTTATGTGGAGGATTGTATAGAGGGTATGATGGTCGGATTGAAAGCAGAAGAGAAAGTGAACATTTTTAACATTGGAAGTGAGGACCAGATTTCTGTAAGGAGAATAGCAGAGATAGTTTCCAAGGAGATGGGATTGCATCCTGAATTTGTATATACAGGTGGAGACAGGGGATGGATTGGAGATGTTCCAGTAATGTTGCTGTCGATTGAAAAACTTAAGGCGCTGGGATGGACACCGAAGTATTCTTCTGAAAGGGCGGTTATAAAGACAGTGAGGGAAGTTCTCTGGAAAGGGAACTAGTAAAATGTAAACAAGCTGGTTTGGTTAATACAGGTATAACGTTAAAATGGTTAAGAACCAAAGGTTATTATTCTACTGCTCCAAATCTTCTCCTTTCTCCAGCTTTTCTTGCAAGTTTTCGGTCATTGTAGTATGTGCTTCAAGTCCAAGCATTTCCAGTTCGAGCCCAAAAGCAGTTGCCAATAATTGGGAATAATGTAATACAGGAATATTGAAATTCACCCCTTCATTTTTCAGCTCTACTTGACCAACATCAAACTGATGCTGACATAAAGGGCAGACCACCACAATACAGTCAACATTCAGTACTTTAAGAGGGGTAAGTTTTCTCTTCAGTATTTCAAGGGCGACTTCTCTGTGTCCAGCTCTCACACCACCCCCGCCTCCGCAGCACACCATTTTTGTTGGATATGGTACACTCTCTGCTCCCACAGCCTCAACAAGTACATCCAGTATTACTGGATTTTCTGGGCTATCCACCTCTCGGTATATACTTGGCCGAAGAAGGTGACATCCGTAATGAACGGCCACTTTCAAAGGGAGAAATTTTGTTACTCGAGCTTTAATCTTCTCAAGACCAACATCCCGATATAAAAACTCCACCACATGTCGAATCTCCCTTTCACCGTTTCCTGAAAGACGATTTGCATCGAAGAGGGTCGCGAAACAGCCATTGCACGCAGTCATTATGGTTCTGTCGTCATAAAGGCTCAGGTTTCTTGTGGCAAGGCTAAACCATAACTCTTCGTCCACTGATCTGACTATGCCCGGAGGAGGACAGCAGGAGTAGCCTTCCATCGGTTTCATTATATAACCGAGCTTTTCCATTGCATAGTACATGGTCTTTTCAACCCCAGGATATCGATTAGGAATCACACACCCAGGATAAAACACCATCTCTTTCACAGTTTATCTCTCCTGCTGTCTATGATCTCTCTTACTTCTTTCAATGATTTTTCTATGAACTGGGCAGAATAATTTTTTAGACCCAGTTTTCTTCTCATATCTATATCGCTTTTTCTTGGCGGTACTCCCATTCCATACTCTCGAATGTTTTCGATAAACTTTTTAAGCTTTGAAGGGAGGTGTTCTTCAGCCACCTCTTCTCTTACTCGAATGAGAATGTCGGTGAGCATGATACCCCGAGGACATCGTTCTTGGCAGCTATAACAGGTTGAGCAATACCATATTGTATCGTCATGCATGGGAATGTTTTTATTGATATAATCAAAAACCAGACGTCTAGTATTGAGAGCCGTCGCTCTGCTGGAGTAGCAGCTTGCAACACACGTTCCACACTGGATACAGGTATTGACCTTGTTCAGCTCTTTTCTGGAGAGGAGCATATCTTTCATTTGAATATACATTTATATTAAAAGTATCGGAAATTGTCAGATGCACGAAAACCGGACTTTTGATGACTTCGAACGAATTCGAAGCTAAAGAAAGGTATTTTTAGTTTATCAATGTATTACTATCCATGAAAAGAAAATATCTTTATACTGGAATAGGGTTAGTGGTGTTTCTTGCAATCATCGCTATAGTGTTACCGACCAGCTCTGGAGATCAAGCAGGAAATATTACCAAGACTATCGCTGTCACAGGGGTTGGTGAGGTAAAGGCACAGCCAGATATTGCAAGGTTAACCATCTCTGTAGTAACCGAGTCAGAAAAAGCGGATGTTGCGGCCACTGAAAATTCAGCAAGGATGAATAGCGTGATATCTGCTCTCAAAAGAGTGGGTATATCTGAGGAAGACATGAAAACAACAGGATATTCTTTATATCCAAAATATATTTACCCCAGAGACGGAGAACAGAGAATCGTTGGTTATATAGCTAGGAATTCTCTTGTAGTGACGGTTGAAAACATGGATATTCTTGGAAAAGTGATTGACGAAGCGGTAGCAAATGGTGCTAATAACATTGATAACATTCAGTTCACTTTTTCTGACGAAAAATATGCAGAGTTGTATGATTTAGCCCTGAAAAAAGCTGTAGAAAATGCTCAGAACAAGGCACAGGTGATAGCCAAAACCATGGGCATCAAAAACTATTATCCAATGACCATAACTTTACAGGAGGCGTACTATCCTGTTCCTGTTCCCATGGTAAAAGAAGCTTATGCTGGTAGTGTTACTACCACTCCCATTCAGGTTGGCAAGGAGTCGTTAAGCGTCAGGGTGAATGTGATTTACGCCTTCCCCTGAATGGAATATTATTTTTATATTTTATTTTATGTATTCACCTCAAAAGGTTGAAATATGAGTCCCACTGTTCTGTGAATAATGAGAAAATGCAGGAAATGTGGTGAGCCAGCTAGTATATTCCTTAAGAGCTACAGGATCAGATTGTGCAAGAATTGTTATCCTGAATTCTATGAACGCCTTGTAGAAAGAACTATAAAAAAATACCGGCTGATCAAAAAGGGTGAAAGAATTGGTGTTGCCATCTCAGGAGGAAAAGACAGCGCTGCCTTGGGGAAAGTATTAACTACCCTCTCAATGAAAATTGGTTTTGAGCTAGAAACGTTTTTTATAGACTTGGGTATTGAAGAATATTCTAGGAAATCTCTTGCAGTGGTAAAAAAGATTGACCCAGATGTGAATGTAGTTAACTTGAAAAACATTACCGGATCGGCTCTTGTAAAAATGAGTAAAGGTAAAAAAATCTGTTCTGCATGCGGAACCATAAAGAGATACCTTATGAATAAAACAGCGAGAGAAATGAGAGTAGATAAACTTGCCACAGGACACTGTGCTGATGATATAGCGGTATTCTTTTTCAAAAACTGGCTGGCTGGAAATTTTGAATGGAGTGAAAAACTCCTGCCATTAACAGAATCATTTGATCCAAGGATTCTTCCCAGGATTCGCCCTTTGTATGAGAGAACAGAAAAAGAAAACGCATATTATGTCCTGACAACTTGTACACCTTTTCTTGTAGATGAATGTCCTCTTGCACCAGAAGATGAATGGAAAGAAATCTTATATGGCATTGAACGAAAGAAACCTGGATTTAAGCAGAGTTTTGTGAGAGGTATCGTGGGCTTTTACAAACGGTCAGAAAAAAGAGAAACCTATGAAGGGAGATCATGTTCCATCTGTGGTGAACTCACTACGGGAGAGATATGCAGTTTTTGCAGGATTGTAAAGCGAAGCTTTACAGATTGTCACCATTAGGTGACAAAACTATAAGACAGATAAGTGAGGCCTATGGGATGTAAATATCGTAGAAGAACACTCCTGAAAGGATTAACTGTTTCAGCTATGTATCTATTAGGTTGTATTCAAAAAAATAAGGATGAGAGTAGGGATCAAGTAGAGGGAAGGAGGGATAACGTGGCTAAAGTATTTGTTATTAAAACAGAAGATAGGGAAGAGGGAATTGAAGAGCTTTTCAATTCAATGGCCGATAGAGTTGATAGTTTGGGGAATAAAGTAGCGATAAAAGCTAATTTCAACAGTGGAGATCCATTTCCAGCCTCAACTCATATAGACACTCTGGAAAATATATTGCGAAAAGTGAAAGACCACTCCACTCATATTACCTTAGCTGAGAGGAGCGGTATGGGCATCACAGAAGAGGTATTTCAAATGCTGGGTGTAACCAGGCTTGCCAGAGGGTATGATGTTGAGTTAATCCCTTTGGACAGGGAAAAGTCTGGGTGGATTAGATTTGAAGGAGAACACTGGAGAAGGGGTTTTCTTATGCACTTTTCCTTTCTTAATGCGGACTCAATTATTCAGACGTGCTGTCTCAAAACACACGCCTTTGGAGGACATTTTACTCTCTCTTTAAAGAATTCGGTTGGAATGGTTGCAAAATATGACCCTGAAGATAACTATAACTATATGGCGGAGTTGCACTCTTCTAGACATCAAAGGTTGATGATAGCTGAGATTAATTCAGCGTATACTCCTGATTTTATAATACTGGATGCGATACGCGGGTTCAGAAAAGGTGGTCCTGCTACCGGTGAAGTTATATCTCCGAATCTTATGGTGGTTTCAGAAGACAGAGTTGCGATGGATGCAGTGGGTGTTGCATTGCTCAGAGTTTACGGCACAACTCCTGAACTTGAGAGAGGAAACATAATGGATCAGGAACAGCTAAAAAGAGCGATTGAACTAGGATTAGGAGCTAAAAATGTAGATGAGATATTAATAGAACCACTGAATAGTGGGGCTGAAAAAGTAGTGGAACAGATAGAAGAAAAACTCCGAGAGGTAAGATGATGGTGAAAATATGCCCAGTATGTAAATCAAGCAGGGTTACACTGGATGCAGGAGGATATACAGGAAAATATCGATGTGAGGATTGCGATTATGTGGGTGTGTTTATTATTGAGGTGGATGAATCTGAGGAAACTTTCAGAAAAATAGAAGAACTGGGCAGGAAAAAGAAAAACAATAATACTTGAAAACATGATATAGCTATTTGACAATTATCTAAACATAATGGAGGGGGAAAAATGGAAAGTCAGGTTAAATGGGGTATTGGGTTTATTGTAATTGGATTGACTCTCTCTTTTATGGCTTTTGCAGTCTTTCCAATCATGATATATGGTATTCCTGTCACTCTCGTGGGTATTGCATTAATTCTTTTCAGGGAACGAGAAAAAATTATCGAGGAGGTGAAAGAATGATAGTTACAACAACTGATTACGTGCCCAAACATGAGCTGAGTGAAATTCTGGGTATTGTAACAGGGAACACCGTAAGGGCAAAACATATTGGCAAGGACATTTTAGCCGGACTAAAAAATATTGTTGGGGGTGAACTCCAGGAATATACCGATATGCTCTCTGATGCGAGGAAAGAAGCTCTCAACAGAATGATAAACGAAGCCAAAAAATTGGGGGCTGATGCAATCATAAATGTCCGATTTACCACATCTCAGACTATGGCCGGGGCAGCAGAGCTTCTGGCCTATGGGACAGCTGTAAAGCTGAAAAAATGAGCTATTTCATTATTTTTTAACTTACCCTTGATATCTTGTTCTGACTATTCTAGGGAATATTTTCTCGCGAGCGAGTTTTAAATCCTCAACAGTATCGATCTCTATCCAGGGTAGACCTCTGGTCGATTCACAAGTTACCCAATACCCAGAGTCTATCATGTGCTGAAAGGCCTCCTCGTAAAAGACACCAGTTCCTTTATGGCTTATAACTTCTTTTATCGATCTAAACAGCTTTTTGAAGGCCTCTTCTGTAACCTTTGAGAGGCCTATATATTCTCCAGAAGCCTCTGATAAGGATATCTCCTTACTTATCCGGGTTATTCTATCCCCCATTCTTATCACTTTCATGTCTTCTTCCTTTAACTTCTTCTTTAAATCCACAGATAGAATTAACCCCTCTTTATTGCTGAAATGAAGATTCTGGAAAATTCTTTCATGAAATAGTACATCTGAATTGATTATATAAAAATTACCTCCAGAAAGTTCCTCTTTTGCAAGATACAGGCTGTAGATGTTATTTGTAGTCTCATAATCACTGTTGTGAACGAATTTTATATCCATAGTATATTTTCCTTTAAGGTATTCCTGGATTTTTTCTCGCTTATATCCAGTGATGATAATAACATTTCGAACTCCATTTTTTTTCAAAGTTTTCAGGATATGGTCTATAAGGGTTCTGTCTCCGATTTTGATCAGGGTTTTAGGATCATCTCCTTTGTGCCGACCTAACCTTGAACCAAAACCGGCTGCCAGTATAACTGCCTGCATAAAGAAAGGTTTAAATGCCAGATTATTTAAGATTTATCCATTAAGAGGTGATTTTAATTAAATGGGAATATTTTCTGACTGAAATGGTATACCGGAGATTTTCAAAACCTCTTGCGAGATTTTTTCTGAGATTTAATATCAACCCTAATACCATAACATATTTTGCGGCTTTTCTGGGCATATTTTCAGGCCTTCTTATCTATACCGGACGTATATATGAAAGTGTACTTGTCATACTGGTTTCTCAGATTCTTGATTGTACTGATGGAGATATGGCTAGATTGAGTGACAGAGTTACAGCAAAAGGGGGTTTTCTGGACAGAATCTTTGATAGATTTGTGGATGCCGCCATTATCATAGGTATGATCGGTCTTGATCCTAATAAGCTGTGGTTGATAGGCGCTCTGGCTGTGGTGGGGTCATTTGGGGTGAGTATTTCCAGAGCGATGGCTGAAGCATATGGAGTGGAATGCAAAGTGGGGATTGGTAGCAGAGATACAAGAATTGCAATAATCATGGTGGGATTAATTGTAAAGCTGTTTTATGCAACTCTCGCAGTCATAGCTGTTATAGGGTTCATTACCACAATCCATAGAATTGTGCATGCCTTAAATAAGCTCGAGGCAAATTGAATGAAGATCGAATTAGAACTTATTGATATAGAGGATTTATGTACTCAGGTTATTTCCTTTAATCGCTAGAGATGGTCAAAATAAAGTTTTCTAGAACTGTATTGTAAACATACGTGTACAATAAATAACATTACAATACTCGAATTCTTTCAAGAGCTGACAGAGTGAGTATGTAGATAACCATTATGGATTGATACTATATTGACTTTATGTGTCATGTTTATAAAAATTCAAGGCAAATTATAGCAGATAGTGTGAATCCACTACTTCTCCAAAAGAAGTAGAAGATAAACCTTTTTATTATCCAATCCATATCATGTTACATGAAGATAGAAGTGGTGGACGTAAAAAATCCAGAAGGGAAATATCAGGTTATCATTGGTCAAGCGAATTTTTCTATATTTACAACAGACGATTTGTTCAAAGCTCTTTTGACTACAGTTCCGGGAATAAGAGTTGCAGTAGCCATGAATGAGGCTGTTCCAAAACTCACAAGAGTGACAGCTAACGACGATACTTTAAAAGAACTGGCTTCTGAAAATTGTTTGAAAATAGGTGCCAGCCATGTATTTGTAGTTATGACAGACAATGCATTCCCTCTCAACATACTCAACACTATAAAACAACACCCAGCTGTTGCAAATGTGTATGTTGCTTCTGCAAATCCGATGCAGGTTGTTTTAGGAATTACAGACCTTGGAAAGGCTGTACTCGGTGTGGTGGATGGAACAGCCGTGAACAGAATTGAAAGTGAAGAAGAAAGGAAGGATAGAAGAGAACTGTGTGAGAAACTTGGATACAGGATTCAGTAAAGCATCACCTCGAATTCTTTAAGATATGGGATGTAGACCCAACATCTCACTAATTTAGATTCTATGGAGTGTCAGTGGAAATTGAAAATGCGGATCACTGATGCCGGATGAGAGTTTAAAAAGAATCAATCTGAAGGATAGCGATAATGAGTGGAGGAAGTTGAGGACTAATTATCTACAAGGAAAAAGAAAGTTTAAATCCAGAATAGACTTTCTGGAGACTTTTATGATAACAGGGGGGACACAAATTAGTGGTCTGATCTGATGACATCCCCTGCCATCTTTTGTTCATACAATCTCTTGGAAGTGTATCTGAAGAGATAAGTCCCTTCATCATATTTTCTCTCTTTGCATCCATTTTTAAATAAATTCAAGCCTGGATCCAGCTCCTCTTTCAATAGCTTTCTTGTATATCTCGTAAGCAGTGGCAACGTCCTGAACAGCAAGGCCTGTCGAATCGAAGATGGTTATCTCCTCCTCATTCTCTCGTCCTGGCTTGGCTCCTGAAACAATCTCTCCAATCTCTCCATAGATGTCTTCCATGGAAATTATACCTTTTTCGAGAGGAACGTTAATCTCACCTGAATGGCTAGCCTGATGTATATCATCCACAACCACTTTTGCTCTTCTCAGCAAAAGAGGATCAAGTTCCTGTTTTCCTTTTGCATCTGCACCAATGGCGTTTATGTGAGTTCCCTCCTGAATCCATTCATCCATCACCACAGGTTTTCTGACTGGCGTTGTGGTTACAAGGATATCACAGTCGCATACTCTTTCAACAGGATAGGAGTGAATGTCAGCATCCACCACTTTTTCTATGTACTCTTTGAAACTTCTCTCACTTCTACCCGATTTACTGGTTATTCGAACCTCTTCAATATCGATGAAATGGCTGATAGCCATGAGCTGAGTTCTAGCCTGATTGCCCGTCCCAATCATTCCAACTATAGAAGAATTTTTTCGGGCAAGATATTTCACAGCTATGCCTCCGGCTGCTCCTGTTCGCATGTCAGTCAAGTATGTCCCATCCATCAATGCCAGTGGTATCCCAGTATCAGGATCAACGAGTTCCACTATAGCCATAACAGATGGGAGGGACCGTGTATGATTGTGAGGATGTACATTTACTACTTTTACCCCACTAATGTTAGTCTCCTCTAAGTAGGCAGGCATGGCTCTCAAATCTCCCTTAGGGAAATACAGGTATATCTTGGAAGGCATCTGGACTTTTCTCAGACCATGCATCAAAAAAGCCTGTTCAACAGCCTTTAATGCCATTCCAATGTCGAGGATGGATTCTACATCCTTTTTACTTAACCACAAAATGTTGTTCATACCCTCATATGTTTATGTTACACTTCCATAAACTTTTCTGAATGATTGTAATGTATCTTTTTCAACCTTTTTGTTGGGAGGTTTTGGTCTCTTCCTGAACACACCACAACCCTTATATTATCGTCTTCTCAATATCCTGTTCCTGATGAAACAGAAATGGTGGCTGTTGCTGGCCGTAGTGGTTGTGGTAATGATAATTTTTGTAGCTGTTTTAAGATCTAGTCCAAAGAATAGTTTGGATGAAGATATGTGGATGAGTTATTCCGATGGCTTAGACCTTGCTAGATCGAAAGGGATGCCTGCATTGATATATTTTACTCAGGAAGGATGTGTTTGGTGTGAACGGCTTGAAAAGGATGTGTTTTCGGATTCAGCAGTAATGAGAAATATTGCTCAGAGTTTTGTTCTGATTAAAGTGGACATCAATTCTGAAAAGGATCTTACAGCGGAATATGGTGTTAAGGGTACCCCAACACTTTTGATTGTGGATGGTAATGGTTCGGTGATGGTCCCCGTTAATCATGGGTGGTTTTATGATGGAAAGAATTTCGACAAAAACCAGTTTTTGAACATAATGACTCACATCTATAAGTCTTTGAGTGAGACTGAGACACAGTAAACTTTTCCACCCGTTTAGTTTTTATCATATGTTGTTCTCATTATAGTTGATGTTAATAGCAGAAGATTTTGAGGAGGCTCAACAGCAACTCTATTCCAAAATCAGATCAGAAGGCATTTATTCGTCCTCGAGATATGGAGATACAAAAAGAGTTCATAATAGCTTTGTTGTGGTAAAAAATCCAGACTTCAAAGATCCTCTGGAACCAGATTCGAGTGGGTGGAAACTAGGTAATAGAGAGAGTTATCTCAGCAGGATTGAAGGATTACTGGATATTGCTGCGAGAAAGCTGGAGGAAGTGGAGTTTACAAGGCGAGTCTCTTTACCTGTATGGAGGCCATGGGATCATTCTTCTTCCACTCCCCCAGCGATTACTGAAGTGAGCTGTCTGGTTGTTAATCATGCCATCAATCTTACAGCCTTTATAAGAAGTTTTGATGTAATCAATTATTTCCAGAGTAACGGAAACTTTCTAGCCTATCTGATGGAATATCTTGTGGATAAGACCTCCTATAAGGAAGGAACCATTGGTATGATAATTGGTGTACCACATTATTATCTCAGAGACGAAAATAGACTTTCTGAATCTCAATATGAAGAAGTTTATGGAACAACTCCCTATGGTACACACCTCAAAGAACGGTATTTATCTTCTGCTTGGCATCAGGCCCTTCATGAGATTTACAATAATGGAATGAAAAAATCCACAGAATGGGGCGAATTGTTTGAGGGCCAGTCAGAGAGCCGGTATATACATCGTTTGATGATTGAAGTGGATGAAACCGAAGAACATGACATCCATGACAAAGCTCCCTTTTCTCGGGATTATGGAGTTGATTACGCCCATGAATATCTTATCTGTGCAGGATACATAGACAAGAGAGTTGAAACATCCATTTTAAAGGAAGGAGAGGTGTATTCATACGCGGAACGGGCAAGATACTGTGAGATGGATGATCAGAAAGTAGATCAACTGTATGAAAGCCTCCTGAAACTCAAAAAAGATAGGTGGAGACGGGATGCCTACGTTGGCATATCAAGACCATGGGATCTGGACCATGATGACCCTCCCTGTCTGAGAGGATATATGTTTTATGCATCCGGGAAAGATGAATTAACAGGGTTGTTTTACATGCGTTCCAACGATGCATACGGAGCCATGCATGCTAACATGTTTGGTTTTAATATTCTCACCCGTTATGTAAGAGAATTAACTGGATTTAACAGGCATAAGCTTGTTCATTTCGCACTGGATGCCCATATATATGGCGAGTTCTACAATAGTGTTAAGGACCTCTTGTATCCTGATATGCCTAGTTTCAGTGAGGAGATCGCCAGCTCACGTTAACAGAATTGCATAATTTATATTTTCAGAATCATTGAGGTATCTCACAGGTATTTACTTATCAGCAACCCAAGTTTTTCACGGGTCTCTTCTGATATATATTCTCTAGCTGTGGTGATAGCGAATTTCAAAGCATCCTGACATCCACAACTCCTCTCTCCTCCAATTTCTGGTATGGCTGCTTTGAGAATTTCCCTGACCTTTTCCTCGTTTTTCTTTGCATTCTCAAGCACCATTTCCACATCCACTTCTTCTCCATACCAAACATCATAGTCAGTTACGGTGGCGATGGTAACATAACAGATCTCAGCCTCTCTTGCAAGTTTTGCCTCCGGGATAGCAGTCATTCCTATTATATCAAATCCAAGTTTCCTATGAACTTCCGACTCTGCCCTAGTGGAAAACTGAGGTCCTTCGATGCAAACATAGGTCCCGCCCGAATGATATCTAAACTTCTTTTCCTTTATTACTCCTTCAATGAGCCCAGATAGGTTCGGGCAGAAAGGATCAGCAAAACCTATGTGTACAACTATATCCTCGAAAAAGGTATTTTCTCTTAACTTGGTCTTATCATAAATTTGAGATGGGATAACAATATCCAGGGGTTTTATCTCCTTTTTCAGAGAACCAACTGCAGCTACTGATATAATGTACTCCACTCCGAGTTTTTTAAGGGCAAATATGTTGGCTCTATAGTTCAAAGTAGTGGGAGAAAACACATGTCCTTTTCCATGTCTGGGAAGAAAAGCTACTGTTTTACCCTCATACTCACCCACCATAATTGGACCGGAGGGTTTACCAAAAGGTGTGTTCACCTCTACCTCTCTGGCGCTGGAAAAAACATCTTGATCATATACACCCGTTCCACCTATTATTCCGATTTCAGCCATAATAATCACTCCACGGGTTTCCAGAAAATCTTACCCTCTTTAACCACTCTTTTAACTTTCTTCCTCTTTTCCATTTCTTCCAGTATTTCTTTCATCCTGTTAGGCTGGGCAACCTCCAGAAATACAGGATCGAGAGAATGATATCGGTATAACCCTGATTTAATGTCTTTCACGCTCCATAATTCCTTTTTCTCTTTACTCATCAATCTGCTCACTAGATCTATCATATCCTCTACAAAGTTCCAAGGAAAAATGACCCATGCCCAGTCTTCCAGGTATTCACCGTAATAATCTGGCTCTATTTTGGAAGTATACAGTAACTGCAGTGTGGCGGTTTTTACTTCAGCAGGCTCTTTGGCAAGAACATATTCTTTTGCCAGAGCAATACTCTTTCCCGTGTCTGCTATATCATCCACAATAAGTACATTTTTCCCGGTTACTGCACCATCGGGTAAGGGGTATCTAACCTCTGCCTCATCTTTCTGGGCCGCGGTCCCCACATAATGCTCAACTTTAAGGCTGGTCAGGTCATCTAGGCCAAGCAAATCACATAACACTCTCCCAGCAAACCATCCACCTCTGGCTAGGGCCACAATAGTATCTGGCTGAAAAGAACTGTCTTTAACCTGTTCGGCAACATCTTTGCAGAGTTTATACATATAATCCCATGTAGTAACAACACATTTGAATTTGTCCGGAAGCATGGAATCACCATTGCTAACTTAAAGCAATAAATAAAATCTTTTTCCCAAGAGAGATTGGAAAATATTGGTAGACTCTATTTCCAAATTGTTAACATAGTTGACAAATACTTTCGTCATGACCACAACTTTATTCTATGATGTGAATGGAACTTTAAGCAGGTGTTATAATGATTGAGGCCCATGTGCAGCGGATTAAAGAAAGGTTTCAGAACGCAGGTTATCAGATTGATGAGAATGAAATTGAGAGACGGTTGAGAATATTATTGGAGGAATATAAGGTGCCTGTTGATGAGGCCGTAAGATCTGTAACAAATTATTTCTTGAAAGAATTTAAGATAACTTCACTGGATCTCCAGAGGCAACGAGAATCTCCGGTTATCAACATAAAGGATATTGGCCAGCCAAATCAGTGGATTAGTGTAAAGGGGAAGGTGGTTCAGCTATGGGAAAGTGAAAGTCCCAAGATATCTCAAGTAGGTCTGATTGGAGATGAAACAGGAACTATTAAATTTGTAATTTGGAGCAGTTCTGGTCAACCTCCTGTGGAAGAGAGTAAGAGTTACATCTTTAGAAATGTGGTTTCTGACTCTTTCCTCGAACGAATGCAGATCAATGTCAATAAAAATAGTGAGATTGAGCCAATTGAAGAAGATATTGAAGTTACATCTTCAAAACTTGATGTGAGAGGAGCTCTTGTTGCAATTCAGCCTAATTCAGGACTTATTCTTCGTTGTCCATCCTGTAACAGGGCTATATGGAAAAATAAATGTACTGAGCATGGAGATGTTGAAGGAAAATACGATTTGAGAGTTAAAGGAGTCCTGGATGATGGATCTCATGTATATGAAGTACTTCTGAATGAGGAGAATTTAAAGAGTCTTATCAGGATTGACGTCTCCCAGGCGAAAAAAATGGCAGAAGAAAACTTGGATAGAGGAGCAGTTTTGGACTACATCAGAGGAAAAATGCTGGGTCGGTATTTTAATGTCAAAGGAACAAGGGTCGGGAGGTACTTTCTGGTTGAGGAGATCTCTTTTGTTGACAAGATCGATCCAGACGAAATAAAGAATCTTTTGGAGGCGATTTGAATGCCAGCTTTCAGGAGAGAAGTGGCAAAAAGGGTTTTTGCAAAGGAATATAATGATTCCAGTATTACGTTCAAAGGGGATGACAGGTATTCTCCTTTGTATCTTTTGACTCCTACTGGAGTCAAATGTAATCGGATTTTTGTGGTAGGAATTCTTCTTGAGAAAGAAGATGTTGGTGGTGAGGGAGAATTCTGGAGGATACGGGTTAGCGATCATACTGGAGCTTTTGTGGGATATGTTGGACGATATCAGCCTGAAGCATTGCAAAGCCTTGCCTCTATTGAGCCCCCTCAATATGTAGCAGTGAGTGGGAAGGTGAACGTATACGAGGGAGAAAACAGAGTCCTCGTTTCCATCAGACCGGAGGAAATTTCTGTATCTGATGCCGGAACAAGAGAGATATGGACTCTGGAGACAGCCAGATACACTCTGGATAGAATAGAAGCCTTGGAGAAGCTCTCTACAGAAGAGGCAAAACTGGCTATGGAAAAATACTCCCCTGACCCTCAAATCTACAGAGATATGGTAAAAGAGGCTTTGAAATCTCTGATAGGAGATATGGGACCATTAGATGAGGAGAAGGAAGAACCTGAAGAAGATATGGAAGAGGAGTTGTTTGGAGAGCCATCTCAGGTAAGTCTTGACGAACTGGATGAGATACTTATGGATGAAGAGTGGGATTTAAGCAAGTTTTAATACCCTTTTTATAAAAAAGTTCGTTGAATTTCTGGTGGATGAGGTAAAAGGGGGCATCTACTCCAGAACTATAGAGATGTTAGAGAAGCTGTTATGATTGTCATGAGTCTACATCCCCCAAATTAGTAGAACCGAAAATTTTTCTTAGAGGAAAATACATCTCTATGGGAATACATGGCAATTTTTTTACTGAACTGACTCCTCCTCCTGAAATGATCGTATTTTACAGCTCTTTCCACAAGCTCTTTCCAGAATTCATTCATGATATCACCCGTTAACCGAGGTGTAGAGAGCTTAATATACTAAGGGTATATCCTGAAAGTAATCATACGATACAAAAACTCAAACGTGTGATACCATTTTTAAAATTGAGGTACTTCAATTCCACTTGAATGGAATTTAAACAAGTATTGAACCTAATGATACCAAAAACCTGTTTATTTCAGCTTTCAGATCTGAGATTGATACCAGCTTTATATCTATCGGGTGAGATGGGATGGAATCCGTCTATCTCCCCACGATAGAATTTTTTAACTTCAACTTTCTGGGGAGATAATCCTTCAAGAATAGTGGTAAGAGCATTATTGGCCTTTTCCTCAGTGCTACAAGTGTAGATGTCTACAGCGGCATATTGATACTCAGGCCACGTATGGATGGATATATGAGATTCAGCGAGAAGTACAAATCCAGTTACACCAAATGGAGTAAATTGATGATACTGAGAGGTGATTTCGGTCAGTCCGGACTTTTCCACTGCCTGTTCCATCAGAGGTCTCAGATTTTCCACAAAAGAAATCAGATCTCTATTACATCCATACAGTTCCGCGATGATATGCACCGCTAACACCACATCATCACCTCCCGTTGAATAGAATTACAACCCAACATATAACTTCTGATATTTAAGTATTTCACTACTATTTCAGTGAATTGTCAATCTGGTTTACTCATATAATGAGTTAAAACCACAATATTATTCGTTTTTTGATGATAAAAATCCCTCTCCGTTAAATCAATCTTTGCCAAATAGTGTGGAAGAAAGATTATATAGGACTCGATATATCAATATTGTGTGGATGTATATAAAAAAATAATTCTTGAGAATGGTAGAAAAACGCCTAAAAAAATTGCAATAGGCCTGAATAGCATGAAAGGTGTTAGAGCAATTGAGCAAGCAGAAGATTTCCATAATGTGGTTATTGTAACTCCACGAGATCTTGGGAAAGAAAATCAAATCATCACTGATAATCCAGAATTTAAGCTCATTCAGCTTTTAAGATCAGGAGAAGTGGAAGGAGTGGTGAGGGGAGAACTATCAGCTAGAAAATTCAAAGATGCTATTAAGAAATTATTGAAGGAAGAGAACCCTCAGCGAACAAGTCTCATTAAGATTAGGGATAGCACTTTTTACCTTAGTCCTGTGGGGATAGATGAGGGTAAAAATATCGATGAAAAACTAGAAATAGCTGAAAAAACAGCAAAAATCCTCGTAGATTTTGGTTTAAACCCATATGTGGGCATTCTTTCAGCTGGAAGGCTTGAAGATGTGGGTAGAACTGAAGTTGTCGATCAGAGTATATTCGATGGAAAATCTCTTGAATCGATTCTCAGAAACAGAGGGTTTGAGGTCAAACATTTTGGGATTTTAATTGAAGAAGCAGTAAAAGAATGCAACATTTTAATAGCCCCTGATGGAATTGTGGGAAATTATCTCTTTCGCATCATGGTCCTAGTGGGAAGTGGAGAAGGGTTTGGTGCTCCATACCTAATCCCATGGGTCGTAGTTGACACTTCTAGAGCGTCTCCCTATTACTCCAATGCCATATTTCATGCTGCGGCTTTGGCATCACTCGACAAGGAAAATCAGTAAGTAATATCATAGAGGGTTTGGAATACATCCATATATGCTTCAGGACTCCACAGGAATTCAAGTTTTTCAGGATTTTTTATCATACCGTACATTTCCTTCCCCTTTTTTATACCTAATGAACTAAGTCTAGGGGGATCGAGTATTCGCAGGTCAGAGATTTTCTTGTAATTGTTATTAGGGATCCATCCTGTTGAAAGGTAATAATAGCATCCACCCTTTCTTTTAATGATCGGGTCATATATGGATGAAAAATGACGATAAACCCAGTTGGACATTTTAAGGATCTTGTTGGATGGATTTATGGTTATATGGCCATACTCCGGTGGTATCAACACTTTATCTCCCGCTTCTGCCCGTACGACAATCACATCCAGAACATCTCCGTTTGAAACTCTCTGAAAAAAGTACATAGCCTCTCCATCCAGGACTTCGTAAATCTCTGTATATGCTGTTCCCATTTTATTAGGGGGATGGTAATGTCCAAGAGTTTTAATGTACTCCTTTCCAATCCTTTTAGGAGGGATAATGGTGATATCATACCTCAACCCATATTCAAGAATTGTTGATCTATCCTTTTTGCTTAGATACAGATCCCTGTACATAAAATAAGCCGGTTCGTTTTTATTAACATCAACATCTGGGGTGTACAGGACAGGTAACAGGTCTCCAATATATCTTACATCTGGTGAGACGGTTTTATTTCCAAAAGTCAGTTTCATATTTTGTGTTATGATTTTTCAAGTTAAAAAAATTTTAGATGAAAATGGTCTATGGATGGAGTTAACAGAGTAATCTGACCAATCAAAGGAACTAAAGACACAAGTAAAAAAATTTTTATTGAGAAAAGAAAAATACACTTTATGCTACGATTTGCGCTCATCCAGATGGACATTCAACTCGGCAGACCTGATATAAATCTTAGCAGGGCTGTTGAAGGCATCATTCAGGCATCAGAAATCAATCCAGATGTGATTTTACTTCCTGAACTTTTTACCACAGGTTTTTCTGAAAATCTTCTGAAAGTTAGTGAACCCATTGATGGAAACACTGTTACAACCCTGAAAGAATTGGCTGTAAAGTATAATGTTAACATAGCAGGGAGCTTTGCTGAAAAGTGGAAAGGTCAGATATATAATTCCATGCCTGTGATAACTCCAAAAGGAATTGCCGGAATATACAGAAAAACTCATTTATTTAAACCAATGGATGAGCCGAATACCTTCCAACCTGGAGATGAAATTGTAGCAGTTGATCTGGATTTTGGAAAAGCTGGATGCTTGATCTGCTATGATATACGATTTCCCGAAATGGCAAGGAGACTCACCCTTGATGGAGCAAAAGTTTTGATGGTATCTGCTGAATTTCCTCATCCCAGACTTGACCACTGGACTACCCTTTTGAAAGCGAGGGCTATAGAGAATCAACTGTTTGTGTGTGCTGTTAACAGAGTTGGCAGAGATGATACCAATGAGTTTTTTGGCCATTCCATGATAATAAGCCCTTGGGGTGAGGTTATCGCAGAAGGGAGGGTTGGAGAGGAGATTATTTTTGCTGATCTTGAACTGGAGGAAGTGGAAGAAGCTCGCAGGACTATTCCTGCTCTTGAAGATAGAAGGGAAGATCTATATTGAGAATTTACGATTTCGTATAACATAACTTCATAGAGAAAAATGGTTAAAATCTAAAAGACTCTTTAATTTTTAATCAAAAGCTCCAGCACGTCTAAGAAGAGTATAGGCGTTATCCCATAATATTTTTCGCTTTGTCTCCTTTTTCAGAGGAAGATCCAGAATTACACGGATGTTTTTCCCGATTCCAGGTACTCCAGGCCAGTCAGAACCAAAGATGACTTTGCTGGATATCCTTTCTATATCTGGGTAGTAATCCAGTAATCTGGCCGGTGGCACCCCTGAAATCTCAAGGTAAACGTTGGAATGGAGTCTTGCTAAGAAACTCGCAGTTTCATACCAGATACCACGCCCTCCATGGACAAGAAGAATAGGCAATTCAGGGAAATCCACGGCTACATCATCCAGATGGATAGGGTCAGCATATTTCAGTTTGGCTCCTCTGAACACCGACGATCCAGTGTGAAACATCACCGGGAGAGAATATTCCATGGCTGTAGAGTATAATGGATACAGTCTAGGGTCGTTGGGATACATGTGGATGTAACTGGGGTAGATCTTGACACCCTTTATACCCATGTCGATGAACTCCTTGAAGGTCTCTCTGGGATCTGTAATAAGGTGTGGGTTTATTGATGCGAAAGGTATGAACATCTCATGGCTTTTGCAGAAATCCACTACAAATTCAGTTGTAACAATACCAGTGGTAATGGGAGAGTACTCAGGGAGAACAACTGCAAAGTCCACACCATTTTCCTGAAGATATTTTGCAAGACCATCAGGAGACATAATCTCCTCAAATCTCTCTTTAAGTTCCGGATTTATTCTCGACTGATATTCCTCAACCCAGGGTTTCCAGTCTCCCTTTTTACCCACATGGATATGGAAGTCTATGATCTTAAATCCACTAATCATCTCATCCTCCTCAGATTGGTTCTGGCATATTCCTCAGCAATCTCCCGGTAATTTCTTCTCTCTTTAATACCTTTTCCAATTACATGGGCAGTTGCTTTTCTAATTCTTTTCTCGATTTCAGAAAAAGCTTCTCTACCACTGGTGACTTCTCCTAACATGAATAGGGTGTATCCGGCTGCAAGACCAGCGTTGGCAATAAAGTCGGGAATATAGACCACTCCGTTATCAAAAAGTATTTTCTCAGCCTCCTTTGTAACCGGTATGTTAGCGGCCTCCACTACAAAGTCAGATTCCACAAGAGAGACATTGCCTTCATGAATTACATGAGATATGGCTGCGGGGATCAGGATATCAGCATCAACATCCAGCCATTTATCTGACTTATACTCATCAAAATCTCCAGAAAGGTTCTCTCTATCTATTGTTCCATCCTCTCGCCTGGCTCTGAGAAGGTCTGAAATAGGGAGCCCCATTTCATTGTGAATGACGCCATACACGTCAGCCACTCCGACAAGTTTGATTCCACTTTTCTGTAAATATAGGGCTGTGCTGCTACCAACAGATCCAAATCCCTGGATAAAGACAGTTTTATCCCTTAGTTTATAATCTGTCACTCTACAGGCTTCCTCGAGACTTTTCACAACACCGTAACCAGTTATCGTGTTGCTGAAGTCATCTCCCATCTCTCTCTTTGCGGATAGGTAGGAATTGTAAGGCATATTTCTGCAAAGCCTTTCCGCATGGATTTTCCAGAACTCGAATGGGTCTCCGAGAGTAAGAGAATAGAGGTATTCTATATCTGACTGTGTGGTTCCTAGGTCCATTCCTGCAAAATACATTGTTGAAAAAGGTCTCATTATCTCTGCAAATCTCTCGATCAGCTCTTTTTTATTTTTACTGGATAATACTATTCCGGCTTTAGCACCACCAACTCTCACATTCATGGCTCCGTATTTCAGAGACATAGTTTTGGCAAGCGCTTTTACCTCTTCTTGTGTTACGCTGGGGCTTATTCTCAATCCACCTGCAGCGATACCATCGACAAGAGTGTCTATGGCAATGAATGCTTTGAACTCGTCTTCTGGTATCTCAATGGCCACATCATACAGCAAGCTATCACCAATTTCATTGTGTTCCCAACCTTTATATTATATACCCATTGGATGGTATATGAGCATGGTGGAATATGTATCCCATCCACTGATAAAGAGAAATAAGGTTGAAAGGAGAACGTATCAGGTCTCTATTGCAGCCACAGCTTTGAAATACAATACTCTGCTGATTTTGCCGACTGGTCTGGGGAAAACCGCAGTAGCATTGCTAGTGATCGCGTCTCGACTTATGAATAAGGGTGGGAAGGCTCTGGTTTTAAGTCCGACCAAACCACTTGTAGAGCAACATGCTGCATTTTTCAGAGATAATATGAATATTGGAGAGGATAGAGTAATTGCTCTGACGGGAGAAGTCAGTCCTGAAAAACGTGGAGAGCTATGGGACAATGCATCTGTTGTAGTTGCCACTCCGCAGATTATTGAGAATGATCTGTTGACAGGAAAATTGAGTCTGGAAGAGGTAACTCATATTACCTTTGATGAAGCTCACCGGGCTGTTGGGAGATATGCATATGTTTTTATTGCAAAAAAATATATGGAACAGAATAAAAACCCTCTGATCCTCGCCATGACTGCATCTCCAGGAAGCAATCTGGATCGTATAAGAGAGGTTTGTGAGAATCTGTTTATAGAAGAGATTGAAGGCAGGACAGAAATGGATGAAGATGTAATCCCATATATCCATTACCGGCATATCGAATGGGTTAGGGTGGAGTTACCCCAAGAATATGCTAGAATCCGAAGTCTGTTAGAGCAGTTCATTTCTTCCAGATCATCCAGGCTTAAAAAGCTTGGACTCGTTGGGAGTGTGAAAGAGCTAGAATCTAAACGAAATGTCCTCCTCCTTCAGGGAAAACTTCAGGCAATGCTTTCAAGAAATCCTTCTCCCTCTCTTTATGAAGGTATTTCCATTGTAGCTGAAATCATGAAAGTCAAACATGCAGTGGAACTGGTTGAAACACAGGGTATTGAGGCGTTGAAGAAGTACGTGGAAAAACTTGGGGCTGAGGCAAACTCTAGGGGGGGAAGTAAAGCCTCAAGAAGCATATTTAAGGATACTCGTTTTAAAAAAGCTGTAGAGGAGATTTACAGGTGTACTACCACCCATCCTAAGCTGAAAAAGTTAAAAGAAATTGTGGAAGAGCAAATTCAAGCTAATCCAGATTCAAGAATAATAGTTTTTACCAATTATAGAGATACCGCAGAAGTTGTTACCAGTTTTCTCAAAGAAAATACCCTTGCAAATCCGGTAAAGTTTGTCGGGCAGACCAATCGGCATAATGATAAGGGAATGTCTCAAAAGCAGCAAGTGGAAACCATTGCCAAATTCAGAGGGGGCGAATACAATGTACTGGTTGCCACATCTGTTGCTGAAGAGGGACTTGATATCCCTTCGACAGATCTGGTTATTTTCTACGAGGCCGTCCCATCAGAAATAAGGGCCATTCAGAGAAAAGGGAGAACTGGTAGAAAAAAGGTTGGAAAAGTCGTTGTTCTCATGGGTCGGGGAACGAGGGATGAGGGATATTACTGGGCAAGCACAAGCAAAGAGAAAAAAATGTACGAGCAGTTAGATCGTATCAGGCATTACATGAAAAATTACCTTCATATGAAGAGACAGGAAGGACAGACCAACCTCGATACCTTTTTCATGAGTAAGATTCCGAAGGAAGCAATACAGATATTTGTGGATTTCAGAGAATCAAAGTCTGGAGTGGTGAGAAAACTTCATGAAAAAAACATTGGTCTGGTGATGAAACAGCTGGATGTAGCAGACTACGTACTGAGTGATAGAGTTGGAGTAGAGAGAAAAACAGTGGAAGATTTCCTTGAATCACTGGTTAACCGACAAAGGGATATTTTCAGTCAGCTCATAGATCTGAAACGCGGTTACCAGAAACCCATTCTGCTGATAGAAGGAGACGGTTTGTATTCAAAACGTAGGATACATCCCAATGCTATTCGCGGTGCTCTAGCATCCATAGTTATAGATCTCGGCGTTCCCATTTTGTTTACGAAGGATCAGGAAGAAACTGCTGAAGTTCTTTACATGATTGCTAGGAGGGAACAGGAAGATAAAGAAAGGGATGTATCTCTTCACAGTGGAAAAACGTCTATGAGCTTGAAGGAACAGCAAGAATATGTTATCTCGTCTATATCTAATATAGGACCAATTTTGGCAAGAAATCTTTTGAGGCATTTCAAAACTATAGAGAAAATCGTGACAGCAGATAAGAAAGAGCTGGAAAAAGTTGAAAAAATAGGCCCAAAAATTGCCGAAAGAATTAGGGAAGTGGTCTCCACACCATATGAAGAAAAATAACCATAGTTATACTCTTACTCTAATTCTGTTTAAATCTGAAAAATTTAAAGAAAGTTGTCTGTATCCATATCCTGAGAATCTGTGCCGGAGACACACGATATATGTTTTAGACAATTTGATGAAACAATAAACGAAACTAGTTATGTGAACCTCTCTTTTATGTGTTTGTATTCGAAGAGCCCTTTGATCCCCCAAGCCGCCTCTTCAGGAGTTGAATAGGCAGGAATACCATTTTCAGCCAGCTTTTCTATTTCTTTTTCCACTACTTTGTATTCGGCTGGATAGCATACTACTACAGGTATACTGGAGTTTTTTACCACCTCAATAATCTCTGGAGTGGGAAACCTCCAGTGCCTGTGCTGTATTGTAATGGCAAGAAAGGCATTCACTTCTGGATCTTGAATCACAGCCTCGCTCAATGCTCTGAAGTCGTCAGGCATGAAACCGGAAGCTGCAACATCCAAAGGATTTTTAATAACCAGTGGGGGATTCTCTCCCATTCGCTCCTTTACTTTATTTATGGTTTTCTCATGAAATTCAGGCATCTTACAGACATCTGCGATCATATCAAGAATAACAATAGAGGGTCCTGCTGATATAGTGAGAATTCCCAGATTATCTCCTTCTGGAACTGGCTGAAGGCTCAAAGCTTTACATTTGGCTATAAGTTCTCTGACACTATCAGCCGTAATGATTCCGAACTGTTTAAAAGCAGATTTATACAGGTTGTAGTCTCCAACTGTACTGCCTGTATGGGTTTGGGCCGAGAAATCAACCTTCTTGCTTTTTCCCACTTTGAACACAACTACAGGTTTTTTCAAAACAACTTTTTTAGCAATTTCCAGAAATTCTCTAGCACGCTCAGTACCTTCCATAAAGATACCAATAACCTTTGTAGAGGGGTCCTTCTCGAGATATTTAATTACATCAGGAAAATCTATCACAGATCTATTTCCAACTCCGATCCATTTGGACACTCCCACTTTCTCTTCCATAAGCTTGTAGAGGATGGTTAGACCCACACCCCCACTCTGGGTTATGATGGATATGCCCCCTTTTTTCAGTTTCATGGGGTAGAAGGTGGAATAAAAGTTAACATCAGTATTTATAACCCCTAATGTGTTGGGTCCCAAGAGAGGGATTCCATATTGTTTCGCCTTTTCAACAAGCCTCTTTTCAAGTTCTTTGCCTTCATCTCCAACTTCTCGAAAACCACCAGCTATGGATATTATACCCTTTACACCCTTTGATGCACAGTCGTCAATGATCTCTGTCGTGGTGTACTGGTTGAGGGCAATAACTGCCAGATCGATCTTTTCTTCGATCTCAAGGATATTCCTGTATGTTTTCAAACCGAGAATTTCTTCATACCTCGGATGTACAGGAAAAATTTTCCCTTGGAAGCCTCCATAAACGATGCTTTCCAGACAGTTAAAGCCCACTTTATTTGGAGTGGCAGAAGCTCCTATAACAGCAACACTCTCTGGATTGAAAATAGCTTGAAGATCCATCAACCTTAAGCCTCCTTGATGATAAGGGCATCTACCACTTCGGCATTGTCAGCTACCATTACAGGATTTAGATCAATTTCCAGAATTCGTTCCTTTTCCATTAGTTCACATACCCTAAGGAGGAGGTTTTTAATCTCCTGAATATTTACTTCTGGCATATTTCGATATCCTTTCAAAATCCTGTGTCCTTTTATCTCCTGAATCATTTCCTCCGCATCAGCTTCAGTTATAGGGCAAACTCTCAGAGAAAAGTCCTCCAACACCTCTGTAAAAATCCCTCCAAGACCAAAAAGTATAACATAACCGAAAGCATCATCTCGCTTTCCTCCCACCATGACTTCAACACCTTTGCTCATTCGCTGGATGAGCATCGCCTTTCCTTTGAATTTTTGGGACATTTTATCAAAAGCATTTTCAAGCTCAGACTCGTTCTGTATTCCCACCACTACGCCACCTACATCTGACTTGTGGAGGACGTCTTTTGAAAGAATTTTCAGTACCACTGGAAAACCCGTCTTTCTGGTGAATTCAACAGCCTCATCAAGGGATGTAATTTTTCGCTCTTCCACGGTTCTGATACCATATTGCTGGATAAGTCGCTTTGATTCATATTCATCCAGTATTATCTTTTCTATCCCGGACATCGTTTGAAGTACTCCTACATCTCTATAAATGGTTTTTCATAAATACCTGACTGCATGTTTTGAAGATCCAGAGGTAAGAGAGAATAAAAATCTCTATGAATCTGAAATACTGTGGTATTTTGATGTTTGCAGAGAAAGTTTGAGAGAATATGGGGGTAACATTGTTTAGAAAATTGTTAAATATTCCCCATAAGAAATGTAAAATAGAGTGTCATATACCCTCATGGTAGAAAGTTTTAAATATATATTCTTGAGAGGGTATTGGAGTAATATTGGGGTATTATCATGCCAAAGGTAAGTGTTGATATTCCACAGCATATCATCGATGATGTGATGGAACATGTAGGTGACGATAAGAAATTTGTAAACTTCTCAGATGCAGTGAGAACAGCTCTTAGAAAGATGCTAGACCAGCTTGATGAAATTGACAGACGACACGGACGGCTGAAAGATAAGGACTGCATTGATGGGAGCAAATCTAATAAACAGAAGGAGGAATGAGATGATTGAGATTCTTATTGTCTGGATATTGATCACCTTGGGAGTGGTAACTTTCAGTGCAATTCTGGCCAGAATATACAGTGTTGAGATCGTTATTGGAGTATTTGCCTCTCTCACCGTGGTGGCTAACATCATTGCCTTTAAACTAGTAAATTTTGGACCATTCGTTGTACCTTCTGCAGTGATAGCGTATGCATCTACTTTTTTGATTACTGACATTGTGAGCGAGTTTTTCGGGAAAAAAGAAGCCAGAAAAGCTGTTTGGGCAGGCTTTATAGCGAATATTGTGATGGTCATGGTTGTCTCAATGGCTGTACAATGGCCTGCAGCCCCTTTCGTGGATCAAAAAGCTGTAGAAGCTTTTAATACGGTAATGGGGTTTGCCCCCAGAGTAGTGCTAGCATCCATGGTCGCATTCTTACTTTCTCAGCATCATGATGTCTGGGCTTTTCATTTCTGGAAAAAAATGACCAGAGGAAAGCATCTATGGCTCAGAAATAACGCATCTACCATGGTATCTCAGCTATTTGATACGATTATTTTCATCTCTCTGGCCTTTTATGGCATCATGCCAGGAAATGTCATTCTCCAGCTCATAATGGGACAGTATGTCATAAAGATCTTAATCGCCATTCTGGACACCCCTTTCATTTACATCGCCATCAAATTAGCTGGTATTATCTCTAGCAAAACTCAAGTGGCTCCTGAATAAGTTTGTAAAGTCACAAATGTCGTGGATAGAGAAAGAACCATCTTAATGGATTTACATTTCAAGGTATGCTTTTTCTATTTCATCTTTAAGTTCTTCTTTTGTCCCTTCCTTTTCTATATGACCCCTTGAAAGTATGTACAGTCTTTCAACAAGGTCTATGGCCATGTGTACATTCTGCTCGACAAGAAGGATTGTTGTGCCCGTCTCCTTTATCTTTTTGATACTTTCTGTTATTGCCTGTATAACAATTGGAGCAAGACCGATGGATGGTTCATCAAGGAGGAGTAATGTAGGTCTTGCCATAAGAGCTCGGCCTATGGCAACCATTTGCTGTTCCCCTCCACTCATAGTTTTAACGACTTGGTCTCTTCTCTCTTCCAGTCTGGGAAAAAGTTTGTAAACAAATTCAAGGTCTTTCTGGATATTATTTGAGTCCTTTCTTAAAAATGCACCCATGAGAAGATTATCTTCAGTGGTCATGTCCCGGAATAACCTTCTATGCTCAGGACACATCACAATGCCTTTTTCTACGATTTTATACGGTGGAAGTCCATTGATCCTCTCTCCGTTGAAAACTATCTCTCCTGTGGTGGGAGCAAGACCACTTATAGCCCTCAGTAGAGTTGTTTTACCTGCGCCGTTTGGCCCAAGAACTCCTACTGTCTCTCCTTCTTCAACTTTAAGGCTTATGTCATGCAATATGATAGCTTTTTCATACTGGACTCTCAGATTATTTACTTCAAGCATTGGATTCACCTTTTGTTCCAAGGTATGCTTCAACTACCTTAATGTCCTTTACCACTTCTTCAGGAGAGCCTTCAAAAATCAGTTTTCCAAAATTGAGAACGAGAACTCGATCTGCAAGGTTAAACAGTTCTCTTAACCTGTGTTCTATAATTATCTGAGTCACTCTATCTTTTTTCATTTCATCAATTATATCGTCCAGTTCAACAACTTCATCAGGATTAAGTCCCGCAAAAGGTTCATCTAGTAATATCAATTCTGGCTGAGTAGCTAGGGCAATGCCTATGCTGAGCTTTTTCAGATCTCCATGGGACAGGTTGGTAGCTGTTGTGTCCAGATATTCCTCCAGATGGATTTTTTTAGCTATCTTCTCAGCAACCTTCTCGTAATTTTTTGAGTGAGCCATGCTAGGGATTGAAAGGTTCTCTTTCACAGTAAGATGGGTAAAAACTTTTATCAACTGGAATGTTCTGGTCATTCCAAGTGAAACAAGTTTATGGGGTTTCATTCCTGTTACATTTTGTCCTTTGAAAATGATCTCCCCTGAATCGGGTTTCAAAAATCCAGATATAATAGAAAAGAGGGTGGTCTTTCCGGCACCATTTGGACCTATAATCCCAAGACACTCTCCTCTCTTTACACTAAAACTAACGTCATCAGTAGCAATAAGTCCTCCAAATCGTTTTATGAGATTTTTAACTACCAGCACTTCTTCCATGCTCTCACGTCCTGCACGGTAATGATAGACTATGAGATTGACTTAATAAAGTTAACGATTTTTAAATTATAAAGTTTCTTCTGAGTTTTTTGTGACTTAATAGCACGTAGCATTGTTCTCAAATGCTAGAAATCATGCCTGTAACGCAATCCATTTATATACAGAGATCAAATTTTCACTGTGGAGTATCTGAAAGTAGATCAAAGTAAAGGATGTTGCTATCGTCTAATGTCCTATAGTATTTCAGGAGGTGGATTGGCTGGAGACACATGAGAAAGAAGAGTTGCCTACGATCGGGATGGCAGATCTAGAAGGGAAAACTGTTGTTCTTAGACTAGATCTTAATTCACCGATGGTTGGAAATAGAATACTGGATGTCTCCAGATTTTTAGCTCATCTTAAAACTCTGAGAGATCTCGCAGATTCCAAAGTGGTAATCTTGGCCCATCAGAGTCGTCCAGGAAAATCTGATTTTACCACTCTTGAGGCCCATGCACTGAAACTTGGTGATATCTTGGGGAGAGATGTTTACTATGTAGATGACATCTTTGGGAATCGTGCTCTCGAACGAATAAAAAATCTCCAGCCGGGAGAAATACTCCTTCTTGAAAATGTGAGATTTTATTCAGAAGAGGTGTGTGTACTATCCCCTGAGCATCATGCAAAAACCCATCTGGTGAGAAGGCTATCAGGAGTCTCAGATGTGTACGTCAATGATGCTTTTTCTGCATCACACAGACCCCATGCTTCCATAGTGGGTTTCCCTCCAGTGTTACCCTCTTTTGCTGGATGGCTGATGGAAAAAGAAATTTCAGCCCTTGCTAGGGTTATGGGCAGTAAGGAGAGCAAAATATTCATATTGGGTGGAGCAAAAATTGATGACTCTGTTAAAGTGATGCGTAACATTCTGGAAAATAAAATAGCCAGTAAGGTCATTCTTACAGGCTTGATGGCCAATTACTGTCTTATGTTAAAGGGATTTAATATTGGAACTAAAGGAGAAGATCTGGTGAATTCTGCAAAAAGTAATGTAAATGATGATGTGGTTAGAAAGCTTCTTGGAAAATATGATAACGTGATTATGCTTCCAGTTGATGTTGGAGTACTAGATGGAGAGGAAAGAAAAGAGATAAAGATTGAGGAACTGAAAGATGACCACGTTATAATGGACATTGGAGTGGAAAGTATTGCTAGGTTTTCTGAGGAGATTCAGCAATATTATATATCTGTAATTAATGGCCCGGCCGGGGTATTTGAAGATGAACGTTTCTCTCTTGGAACTTTTGAATTATTGCGGAGTATGTGCAAAACCAGCTTCTCTTTTGTTGGGGGTGGCCACATCTCAACAGCTGCAAAAATGGCAGGCCTTGAAAGGAAGATCACCCATGTCAGTACTGGGGGTGGAGCCAGCCTCCTCTTTTTATCAGGTGAACCTCTTATTGGCGTGGAGATGATAAAGAAATACTGGAATGAGAAGTGGAAGAAGAAGTTTTCCTGAATTTGAACAGGGAATATAGGACTCCCCCGTTGGTTAGTACTCCAATTATGAGCAGGATCGGAATTACTAGGCCTGAGATGCCCATTATAAATATGAGAAACAATCTCACATCACGGGATGTCAAGGGGTTATGATAATTGAATCTTGCCCGAAGGTAACTTGGTTGTAAACTCCCGATTAGTGCAAAAAGTCCTGGGATGAGAATGTTAACATCATGTGCAATTATTATACCAGCTATAATAATAAAATCCGCATATCTGTCCAGGACTGTGTCAAAAACGGCACCATAACGACTTTTCATGTTTTTAAGCCGTGCAAGCTCCCCATCACATCCGTCAAGGATAGAGGAAATCTGGGCAAGGACTCCACCTACTATAAGATTGCCATAACCGAAAGTAATTCCTGAAAAAACAGCGAGAATGAAACTCATCACGCTAACTTGGTTTGGAGTAATATTGAAGCGAGATAGGATTCTGGTTATGGCGAGAGAGAATCTACGGTTTATATATCGTGAAACAAGACCATCTTCGCTTTTTGTCAGCATTTTTTTTATAATTTTCTCGGCTTTTTCTAGGTCTTCTGGGAAATCTATATCCACCCAGTCAGCATCAGTGATACGTGCCGCCACTCCCTCTATTTTGACAATCCTCCTGATAATTTCTGAAAGACTCACCCTTTTCTGCTGGTTTATCAGATCATGAGCATACTCGAATATGGAGGGTTTGCAAATGAAAAATCCCGTGTCATAGTAGTCATAGGAAGTGATCTCTTTTCCTATATCTACTATCTTGCCGTCCCGTATCTTGACTTTAGTGGCCTCCTCAGGATCAATTAAAGTACTTTTTCCTACCAGCAAAGTGGTCTTTTCTGGAATAAATGCTTCATGGAAAAAGCTTTCATCAAAAAGATGATCTCCCATAACAAGAATAAAATCATCCTGGATATATTCTCTGGCGAGATATAGAGAATATCCATTACCTCTTTCTGGATACGGGTTATAAACTAATTTCACTTTAAATCCTTTTTTCCTAATGATCTGCGGAATTCTGGGATCATGATATACTATAACTACATTTCGGGCATTAATACGCCTTAAAGTGTGTTCAATCAATGGGATTCCAAAAATATTCAGGATGGGTTTTGTCTCCCCCATCCTCTTACCGAGACCTGCAGCGAGGATAACTGCATCCATTTCAGGTTCCAAGGGTCAGTATCCCCTTCTTTGGAAGTCCTTTTGGTCTGCCGAGGTTTTTATACCATTCCTTCAAAATTTCAAATTGACGGTGGGTGTTGACAATATCTGTATCCATTGGGCTTTTGAAAAAGAAACCCATCTCTCGTATGACGCCATATTCTCCCCTCTTCTTGGCTGTATAGAGGAATCGTGCAATATCTAAGATGAGTGGTGCAGCTAAAATGGCGTCAATCCCATCCCAGATGAAATAAAATTTCATTTTCGATCCGAGAAATCCTCTGAAATGAACGAAATCAAAGGCTATTTTATTATCTACTAGAGAGGGAAACATTCGGATTTCACAGATAGAGTAAGGAGAATATCCGTAAGTTTTTTCCAGCACACTATCTTTGGATATCACTTTGCTTTCTTTGTTTTCTGCATGAGCTAGAACCTTACCATCATCGTCACCGAGGATGTTGTAGCTCATCCATCCCTCAACAGTCATGTTTCTGTACAGAAACATAGGAGCAATGGTAGTTTTAACCAGTGTTTCACCGGTTTTACCATCATTACCTGCGTGAGGAACTCTATTTTTAATGGCCAGTTCTTTTAATGCTGGAATGCTGGATCCGACACTTGGAGTGAAGTTTCCATATGGGATCCCCTCTTTAAGGGCAGCATAAGCGTATAACATGCTCGCATTTGCATGGTCGGTTATGTTATCATCAAGCATGGTCTCAAATCCTTCTAAAGTGTCGTGGTAGTCCTTGGAAAAATTAACAACAGGTTCTGTAGAAGCAACATTGATAACAACACCATCATTTTTCACAAACTCAGAAATATCATCTCTCAGAATGTCTACGATCTCCCTCAAAGTATAACCTTCTTTTTCGAAGGCAGATAGTTCTCCGAGGGACTCGACTCCAGGACCACAGTTTAAAGCAGTTCCTTTTTTTGGGATGATCTCTTTCAAATCATCCTTTACTCCTTTCAGAATTTCATAGTCATAATGTTTGTTCAGATTCCAGTGCTTTAATGCAGCATCATACGCATCTTCATTAATCCATCTGATTTCATGACCTGAAAAATCGAATTCAGGAGGTGCTATTTTTTCAATTCCATCGAACTCAGGAAGTTCTGAAACCAGACCATTTGAATCGACTATACTCTTTTCTAGTGCTTTTGCTCCCACCATTGCTGTGGTAGCGACAACACCATGCATTCCAAGTAACCAGATTTTCATCGTATCACCTCCTCGAAACCCATTGGAAAAATGGCGTTATTTGATTGTTTTAACTTCTATAAATATTTTGCTGTTTATTAACAAGATATAACATGAGTATATACTGTGTCAATGAAGGCTAAAAATTTAAATCTGAAGGAAATAAGAGAGTAAATCAAGTAACCACTTTTTCGAGTTCATCTTGTTCGTTAGCAATTCGCACCTCTCGTACTATACGTCGGCCCATACTCATGAAATCACCGTATCTGAGGAAAGAATATGGAGATGAGTCCATAAATGTGTTTGTTCCTCCATCACTTCTCGCACTGATCTCAAAGGCATAGAATTCCATGTTATCAGTGCACATGGTCTGAATACAGAAAGCTCCAAGTAGGCCAGGCGGTACCAGTTTTTTTGCTGCGTCAGCAAGTCTGTCCCCCATCTCGAATATCTGAGGTAAGAGACTCTCTCTTACGACTATCGGGAAATTACCTACCACAACATAGCTTGGAGGAAGATCTGCCTCTATCTGGTCTCTGGCTGGAATTCTAACCAGTCCATCAATGTTTGCTTCATATCTCCGATCCATACCCAAAACCTCTACTTCATCAGCCAGAGGAGAGTAGAAATAGTGGATGCAAAAATTGTTTCCTACAATATATTCTTCGATATGAGCAATTTCCCAGTCCTCATCCGTCACCCATCCTCGCTGTTTCATTTCCTCAAACTTGTTTTTAAAGCCTTCATAGGAGTCAGTGATAAAGTATCCTCTCCCTCCTCGTGCTCCGGGAAATTTCACCATTACTGGACGATCAATTTTTTCAGGCTTTTCTATCTTTGAGGGTGTTTTTATCCCGGCCTCACTCAGAAGCTGTCTTTCAAGACTCCTTTCTGATTCCCACCTCAGGATTCTCCTATTCCCCATCATGGGAACCCTGAAATCTTTCTCAATATTATCGAGTCCCACGTAAGCTACAAAGGATCCATGAGGAATGATTATGGCATTCATTTCTCTGAGTTTTTCCTGGATTTCAGGTTTATTCATCTCAGCAAAATGCTTGACGATTATAATTTCATCTGCAACTCCAAAACGCCTGTAAGGAACGTCTCTCCCTTCCTGACATACAGCAAGGGTTCTGAAACCTTCAAGCTGAGCCCCTTTAAGCATATGTAAAGAACTATGGCTCCCAAGGGTGGCTATAGTGAGATTATCCCTGTCGTAGTTCTCAAGGACTTCGAGAATATCATCTTTGGTTATCATACCAACACCAGTAAGGAAGATTCCATTCATCTTTAAATTATTTTCTAAATTTCTGTAGAGGTTTTTTTATGAAGATAGTACTGGCTAAAACCGGACACTAGAACTTTTATACATCTTTCAGAGCTCTTGATATATCGTCTATTAAATCCTCGACATCTTCGATACCAATGGCCAGTCGTACTGTTCTGGGCGTTATATTACCCATTTGATCTTGTGGCAGCCCTTTCATTATTATCTCAGACGGAATGGTAACTAAGCTCTCAACACCTCCCAGACTGACTGCATTTTTTATGAGCTGCAAGCCATTAACAAATTTTTTTGCACCTCTCTCATCTCCGGCTACATCGAAACTGAGAACACCACCAAAACCCTTCATCATCTTTTTTCCTCTGGCATGATGCGGGTGAGAAGGTAGGCCGGGATAATAAACCCTCTCCACTTTTTCGTGTTCTTCGAGAAATTTTGCTACTTCTAAAGCGTTGCTGTTATGCTTTTCCATCCTTACCGGGAGGGTTTTGATACTTCTCTCCAAGAGATAAGCGGTAAAGGGATCAAGGTTGGTCCCTTCCATTTTTCTGGTATTTTTGATTTTTTCAATGATGTCATTATCTCCTGCCACTACTCCGGCAATAAGATCGCTATGACCACCAAGATACTTCGTGGCACTGTGAACGATCACATCAGCTCCATAGTCAACTGGGTTAAAGTTATATGGAGATGGAAAGGTGTTATCAACTACCAGCATTCCTTGAAAAGACCGTCGAATACCTTTAATATCCGGGATGTTTACGAGAGGATTTGTGATCGACTCCAGAAAAATTATGTCTGCTTCAGATGCGTGCTCCCGAATCTCGTCCACTGGAAAGCGCTTAACAGTAAGACCAAATTTTTCAAGGAAGTTGAATAGCTTTGAAGTGCCTCCATAGATATCCGGGTGTGTAATCAAAACAGAACCTCTTTTTGCTAGGGTAAGAATGGTTGTGGATATCGCGCCCATCCCTGAGGAAAATAAAGCCGCATCCTCAGTTTTTTCAAGTAAAGCAATTCTTTTCTCTGTATTCTCTATAGTTGGGTTGGATACTCGGGAATACACATACTTACCATTTCTCTGAGAAAATGTGGAGTTCAGGAAAAGAGGGAAAACCACACTGCCGTATATTTCTCTCTCCCCTCCGTGGATGCATAATGTTGAAAATTTCATTGCTGACATTAGCAAAAGGGTTAATATGAGCAGGATATAAACTTTTCCTGTTTATTCTGATTACAAAATAAGATCCAGAAAAATTGAGAGTAACATTATAAAGCTTACCATGGCGTTGAGATTAAAAAAAGCAACTTGAATATGCTTTTTTTCCACATTTCCCGGGCGAACAATCCAGTGCTCGGTAACCAGTAAACAGGATATAATAACTAGTCCTGTGAGGAACACACGGTTGAAAGGAAACACCCATAAGGTGAGTGCGAAAAATATTATGGTAAATAGATGGGACAGAGCAGAAATGACCAATCCCTTTTTTATACCGAAATCAGCTGGAATAGAATGGAGGGAATGGTTTATATCAAAATCTCTGTCCTGGATGGAGTAAATGATATCAAATCCAGCCACCCAGAACATTACACCCAGAGCAATCATCAAAGGTGGCAATTCTGATGATAAGGGACGGAAGGAGTTTGTAACGGCAACCCAACCACCCAGAGGAGCATATGCGAGAGCAAGTCCCAAAACATAATGAGAAAGAGAGGTATATCTTTTCAGGTATGGATACACTATAGCAGTAATAACCGGGATGGGAGACAACAAAAAAGTTGTCCTGTTGATGAAGTATGCAGCCATCTCATAAGCAAGAATGGAAATCACTATAATCCCATACACCTCTTGAATGCTTATATTTCCTGAGGGTAAAGGCCTATCAGAAGTTCTGGGATTTATGGCATCGATTTCTCTGTCTATCAGGTTGTTTAAGGCCATGGATGCAGTCCTGAGCCCAATAAAAGCGATAAAAATTAACAACATGATTCTCAATGAGGGGATCCCCCTCGCAGCCATAAATGCGCCTGCATAGGCAAAAGGAAGTGCAAATAGAGTATGCTGTATTTTAACAAGATCTGCGTAGATTTTAAGTTTGGAAAGAGATATGTAATCCAGACGCATTTTATTCTGTCTCATAGAGAGGTGGTAAAAAAGGTTTTCCATTAATGCAGGTTTTTTGTTTCTGGGTTGTTAAGGTAGATTTCACTGGAGTTTTATATGATAAAAGAAGTATGAAGAAAGGAGTTATCCAGGTGTTTCCTGGATATCTATTGTGATTATTAAGAGCAGGTTACGGGTGGATCTCATGGAGAAAATGAGAAATAGGTCAGAGGAATTCAATTCTGCTAGTTTAAAAGTATCTGAAGGACTTGAGAATATAACCCATGAGATTTTGTGCTGTAAAAAATGTGAACTATGGAAAACAAAAACCAGATATGTGCCAGGAGATGGAAACCCTTATAGCAGAATAGTTTTTGTTGGAGAAGCCCCTGGAAGGGAAGAAGACCGACAGGGCAAGCCATTTGTTGGGGCTGCTGGGAAATTGCTCGAAGAAAGCATTCAGAAATATCTGAGACTCAAGAGAGAAGAAGTTTTCATTTGCAATATTTTGAAGTGCAGACCTCCCGGCAATAGAGATCCGGAACCTGACGAGATACAGGCGTGTTTTCCATACCTGGAGAGACAGATAGATATAATTCGTCCCAAGCTTATAGTATGTCTGGGACGATTCGCAGCCTCAAAACTTTTTGAGTATTTTGGTGTAGACTTCAGAGGTATCACTAGGGATCGTGGAAAGGTCTTCACTATAGAGAGATGGGGGGGAAAAATTAAGCTGGTGGCAACCTATCATCCAGCAGCCATATTATATAAAAGAGATCTGGGAGAAATTTTTTCAAGAGATTTTCATTTGATGGCAAGTCTTCTGAAGGGGGATACTGGAAAAAATAATGATAGGGCTAAAGGAAAACATAGGGATACAAGATTACTGGATTTCTTCTGATAGAGTTTTAAAAAGTACCACCCCACTCATAGATGCAAGAATAAAAAATACAGCAATGCTGATGAAGAAAATTTCCAGGTGAGTCCCAGAAGTGGGATTCTCCGGGTGGAGTAGGTTCCCCACTCCAAACCGGATAATCCATGGCAGGATGGAGAGAATGATCAGAATAACTGACTGGTTGTTGTGACTGATTTGATCCATCGTAAGGAGCGCTATGAGTGAAACGGCAAAAAGAAGAACTCCTGAAACCAATTTTGGCTCAATGAGCAGTAACCCACCCCAAGTGAGGTAAGCGGTTATTACCCCAACTACTAGGGAAACAGCCCACACCACAATTGCCATTTTCAAAATAGCTATGGCCCAGAGGATGTAAAAATCTTTCTTTCCAAAGAGATATAATACTCCGAAAACCCCACCAAATGAAAAGAGAACCATGGCTGTGAAAGTCAAAGACCCATGGATGAGAACAATGCCTATCATCTTACCCAGAAACGCCTCTTCTGGAGTTGCCAGCCCTAGGCTCACTCCGAGGAGTGAAAAAATAATTCCTGAAACTATCATTTTATGGCTGGTTCTGTTCTCTATTGAGGACTGCATGTTTTATCGTCTCCCATACAACATCCATTTTTTTCTTTATTTCAGGACTCATCTCCACTACTTCAGGCCATTCTCTGCTATATCCCTCCGATTTCCATTTTCTAGTAGCGTCAATTCCAAGCTTTCCGCCAAGATTTTGGTGGTATGCTGAATGATCTAGACTATCAAGAGGGGCCTCTGGTATAATCACCACATCTTTTCCTGGATCAAATCTACCTGTAACAGCCCATAAAACTTCCCGCATATTATGAACATCTACATCGTCATCTACTACCAGAATGATCTTGGTTAGGCTTAGCAATCCGAGACCCCATAGGGCAAACATCACCTTTTTTGCATGCCCTGGAAACCGTTTTTTGATGCTGACAATGGCAAGGTTGTGAAAGCACCCTTCTACAGGGAGATTTATATCAACTATCTCTGGAAGAATCATTTTTATCAACGGCAGGAAGATTCTCTCTGTTGTTTTACCCAACCAGGCATCTTCCATAGGTGGTTTTCCAACGATAGTGGCATGATATATGGGATCCACTCTATGAGTAATGGTCGTGATATGAAACACGGGATACGGTTCAGGTGGTGTATAATATCCTGTATGATCTCCAAAAGGCCCTTCCATTCTTGTCTCATTCACATTAACATATCCTTCAAGGATAATCTCAGCTGAAGCAGGCACCTGAACATCCACAGTCTCACAATCCACCAGTTTCACTCTCTCTTTTCTGATAAACCCAGCAAACATGAATTCACTTACACCTTCTGGAAGAGGAGCTGTGGCAGCATACAAGATGGCAGGATCAACTCCTATAGCCACTGCCACTTCTAATCTTTTCTCACCTCTTTCTTTCAATTTGCTGAAATGTAAATTACCATGTTTGTGTATCTGCCAGTGCATCCCTGTTGTTTTCTCATCAAACACCTGCATTCGATACATTCCAGCATTTAACTCTCCTGTTTCTGGGTCTCTAGTTACGACAACGGGTAATGTAATAAATCTACCAGCATCACCAGGCCAGCATTGTAAGATCGGGAATACGTTGAGATCCTGTTTTTCCATTATAACTTCTTTACACGGTGCCTTCTTTACTTTCTTAGGAATAAAATTTAGGAATTCTCTTGCCCTCCCAACATTTTTTAACCCATCAAGGAGTGAAGAAGGGTGAGCAGTGACCATGGAGACCAATCTTTCTCCTATCTCTTCAAGTCGTTCTACACCAAGAGCCAACTTCATCCTTTTTTCAGATCCAAATGCATTGGTTAGTACAGGTATATCATGTCCCGCAACATTTTCAAACAGGAGAGCCCTTCCACCACCTTTACTCGCCCTATCAGTGATTTCTGCAATTTCGAGAATAGGGCTAACTTCATCCTTTACTCTTACCAGTTCATTCCTGTTCTCGAGTTCTTCAATAAAATTTCTCAGATCTTTATGAGCCACGATCTTCCTCCACTCAAATAATTCCAAAGGTTTTAAATAAATCTTTTTGAATCTACTGAATGATACTCATGAATCCAGAAGCTAAGGAGAAGCTTGAGGGGATTTTTGGAGACAGAGTTCGTTTTGATAGAGATGAGGCGTTGGTGTATTCCCACGACCTTGCTACTTTACCAGATCCAGTAAATCTTCTCATAAAAACCGTGCCAGATGCTGTGGTACTTCCAAAATCAACAGAAGAAATTGTCAAGCTTATAAAAATTGCTGGAGAGTTTGGTATCCCTGTTGTTCCAAGAGGTGCCGGGAGTGGAGGATATGGAGGAGCCCTTCCGGTAGATGGTGGAATTGTCGTAGACATGTCTTTTATGAACAGTATTATTGAGATCGATGAAGAGAATATGATAGCAATCGTAGAGCCAGGTGTGGTATGGAAAGATCTGGAGCATGAAATCAATAAAAGAGGGTTATCTCTGAGAGTGTATCCCACCAGTGCTCCTTCAGCCACAGTGGGTGGCTGGGTCGCCCAGGGAGGATGGGGCGTTGGGAGTCTGACCTATGGGTCTGTGGTCGACAACATAGAAGAACTCGAGTTTGTAGATGGATTGGGGGAAATAAGGGTAATAAGAAACAGAATGAAACTCGATTTAGTAGCTGAATGTGAAGGAATCACAGGCATAATAACTAAGGTGGCCATTAAGCTTAAATCTCTCGAAGATATGGTTCCTATTGTCGTCCAGTTTCCTTCTGCTACAGCACTTTCTATGGTCATCGAACGAATACTTGCTGAGATGAATCCGTATACCCTCAATTTTGCAACTCCTAAGTTTATAAAAATGAAACAGGAGGCTACAGGTCATAGATCACTGGATGAGAAATATACCGCCATGTTCGTATTTACAGAGGAAGAGTATGGACGAGTTAAGGAAACCTTTTCCGCCATTGTGGCAGAGTATCTTGGTATCATTCATGAGGGTGAAGTTGCCATTGAGGAATGGAATGAGCGATTTTATCCTATGAGACTCAAAAGGCTTGGACCTACGGTGATTCCTAGTGAAGCTATAATTCCAATAGGCAATTTGGGGGATTTCCTAATGGCTGTAGAAACAGAACTGGGAGAATTTGCTCTTGGTATTGAAGGGTGGGTTATAGGTCCTGATAAAGTCTCTGTTCTTGCCTTTTTCCTGGACGATGAAAGGAGCAAGAGATTCACTTTTAGTTTCGGGAAATCAATAGTTATTCTGAATCTGGCAAAAAAATTCGAAGGAAAACCCTATTCAACTGGGTTGTGGTTGTCCCATGAAGCTGAGGAATATTTCGGGAAAAAGCGTCTGAGCGAGATATTAAAATTTAAGAAGAAATTTGATCCTTATGGCATTTTAAATCCAGGAAAAATATTTCCTGCTAGAATAAGGGGTATTCCTTTCGTAGATATCGGGAAAATGATGAAAATCGGAACTCCTTTTCTGGAGTTCGCTGGAAAATCTCTTGGTAAAAAATGAGTACTATGAATGAAAATCTTATTGAAAAATTCAGAGAGGATTCATATGCATCCCACCTGGAAATCAATATTGTTGATGTTAGTGAGGGATATGCAAAGGTCGAAGCAGTTGTTAAAGAAGATTTTCTGAATTTTAATGGTGTATGTCATGGAGGTTTCATTTTTACTCTAGCCGATGTGGCATTCTCTATGGCTTCCAATTCCCATAATCAGCAGGCATATGCTATCAATGTGAGCATTAACTTTATGAAAGGAGCTCAAGTGGGTGATCATCTCGTAGCGGAAGCAAGAGAGACTAAACTATCTGGCCCGCTCGGGTTCTATGAGATGAAAGTCTGGAAAGGAGATGAGCTGATAGCTGAATGTCAGGCCATTGTTTATAGAAAAAGGGAACCAGTTATATAATCAGAGATTTTGCTCGTTCATTTCAGAACCTCTTTAATTTTATCCAATACCTTTCCTGTTAAAACTGAATAGCACCCTTTTTTGCCAATCTTCGGGCTCCACAAAAAGGACAGAAGAGATTGGGTAAGTGTAATGTCCCAGAGTATGCAGTGGTACGTTTAACTTTCATTTCAAACTCGGAACCACATCGTGTACAGTAAAGATTTTTAAACTCCATGAGGCTTTGGTGGAATTTCAAGATTTATAAGGATTTCCTGCATTGTCATATTTTCAGTTCTCGTTTATGAGTGAGAATTTTGAAGATCACATATCCAACAGCCATGCATACTCCGAATATAGCGGTAAACTCATCTAGATCTATCACTGGATTATCCTCTAAGTAATTTTTCACTAGATACTGTATCCCAGATATCACTGCGATTGTAAGGAATATTGATATCCCAGAAAGAATCAAACCGCCAATAATCGAGTAAAGGTGTAATGCTCCTCTGTATTCAACAAACACTGAGAACACAATGAAATATATGGCGAAAAGAATTATCAGATACTGGTATGGGATTAGAAGCTCCCCTTCATTCAGAAGATAGAATATACCATAGGAACTGGCAATAATGATAAGTGAGAAGAGGACGGAGAAAAGGAGGGCAGTAATGAGTGCAGAATAAAAACTTTTGTCTTTCATGATAACAGGTACTGTATCATCCCATAAAATTTTTATCCTTAGGGATAATCTTCACTATCATTTCGGTTTTACTGTCCTGAAGGAGATATACGAATTCTCTTTTGAGGTCTATGGCAGCCTTGTCTGCTTGAATCAACATGGTTCTGTTGCATATGTACCTGCTTTTCCGGATCACAATGTCAGAAGAATGGGTTAATGACAGAGCATTATGGCCATAACCGATTACTCGTTCTTCAATGTCGTAATCTGGAAGATGAAAGATCACTTCAAATTGTTTTCCGTTTTTAAGATGGATTCTGGTCTCTTCTTTCAGATCAGCAAGTCCCTTATCTGCCTTTATCCCTATTATACAATCACCTCTTGGTGTTAAATGTTCATCTCGAGTTATTTCCAGAGTCGTGGTGTGAATAGCCCGGATGTTAGGATGGCCATAAGCAATGATAATTTCCATGAACTCTAACTGTGAATTTCCAGTATTTCTGGTTTATGGAGCAATTCTCTGGAGTGGACTGTAACCTATCCGGCGATAGGCTTTTAAATACAACAGATTGTTCTGAGAGTATATGAGATTGTACTGTGATGTTTGCCAGTCTGATACATCACATGTTCTTATCAGGGAAAATAAAAACATGTATCAATGTGGGGAATGTGGTAGTGTTAGGGAGTGGAAAGAAAGACCTTACATTTCGGTGAAATCCATTGTGAGCAAGGGTAATAGGTCTTTTACGGGGGAAGCTGAACTGCCATTCGATGAGCCCGTGGTTACTGGAGAAGAGCTTGTAGTTCAGGTAAATGGAGAATATATATTGTCTGAGGTGACTGCAATTGATGACCTTTCAGGACGTAGAGTTAAGGAAGAAATGCCTGATAGAATCAAAACTCTTTGGGTTAGAGAAATTGAGAATGTTGAAGTGAAATTCTCTCTCCATGAAGGTCGTATTACCACTCCTTTGAAACTCGTGCTGGATGGAGAAGAGGTTTTTAAAGTTGATGATGTGATTTCTGTGAAGGGAAAACAATACAGGATATTGCGTATCAAAACGAGAGATGGTCGCTTACTTAAGTACCCTGATCAGAAAGCCGTGGCTAAGGAGATAAAGAGGGTTTATGCCAGATATGAATGGAAAGGCAGGAAATATACGACTTAGGGATTTTATTGAGACCATTGATGGCTATTTCTTCTCAGTAGTTGGATATAACAACATTCCGAAAGTCAGGGCATACCTCAGATATATCCCACATGCCAAAGGAGAGAGATGCAGCAGATTAGGAATGGGTTATTACAAAAAACTTGGTTCAGTCGAAGCTGATGAGATCATACGGAAAAGGAGACCGGAGTATAGAGAAAATGGCATTCACATGATTCCCTTGAACCATGTGGTCAGAGTATATAAGCCCGATAGAATGCTCTATCGAACCATGCAGAGAGACCCGGTGGTTAAAAAAATCGTCCGGTTTTTTTCTAGGCATGTTCCTTTTCATTCCATGGGAGTTACAGGATCGTTACTCATCGGCATGGAAACAGAAAAATCTGATATTGATTTTGTGGTTTATGGTAATCACTGGTTTATTGCTCGAGAAATTCTGGCCAGATCTCTTGGTAAAGAGATAGGTGATTTGAATGAGGATATGTGGAGGGCAATATACAGTAAACGTAAAGTTTCAATTCCTTTCGATGTTTTCATGCTGCATGAGAAACGGAAATATATTCGCGGCATGATGGAGGGCAGATATTTCGATTTACTTTATGTCAGAGACTGGATGGATATGGACGGAATTATTGAATCCAAGGGTGAGCCTTTAGGAAAAAGAACCATTGAGGCAAAAGTAGTAGATTCTACTCACGCTTACGATTATCCTGCTGTATATGTCCTTGACCATGAAGATATACGGGCTGTGCTCAGTTTCACCCATACTTATATTGGGCAAGTGCAGAAGGGGGAGTTGCTTGAGGCAAGGGGAATGGTAGAGGTTATCGGCAAAGAGAAATATCTGATAGTAGGAACGAGCAGAGAAGCTGTTGGCGAGTACATCATATCAAAAACCCTTTTGGAGGAAAGAATGTGAAAATTGTAGTTCTTTCAGGTGGGACCGGAACACCAAAACTTCTAATTGGTTTCAAAAAAGTTGTCGAAGAAACATCATTGGGTATAATTGTGAATACAGCTGAAGATGTATGGGTATCAGGGAACAAAGTTTGCCCAGATATCGATTCAGTGATATATGCTTTGTCTGGTGAGATCGATACAAAAAAATGGTGGGGTATCAGGGATGATAGCTTCCTCACCAATACTTGGCTAAAGTCCCTTGGATATGAAGAACCTTTGATGATAGGAGATAAAGATAGAGCGACACATATTCTTAGAAGTGAAATGCTCAGAAAAGGTCTCTCATTAACAGAAACCACCAAAATCCTGGCAAAAACTTATGGAGTGACAGCATCCATTCTCCCTATGACTGAACATGAAGTTGCTACCATGATTTCGACACCTGAAGGTGTTATGCATTTTCAGGAATTCTGGGTGGGCAGGAAAGGGGAACCTGAGGTCATAGACGTGTTTATTAGGGGAATAGAAGGTGCAGAGCCTACTGAAGAGGTGATAAGAGCAATAGAAACATGTGATGCCGTAGTAATTGGCCCCAGTAATCCAGTGACGAGTATAGGCCCCATTTTATCCCTTAAAGGTGTAAAGGAGCTTTTGAAGGAAAAATTGGTAGTGGCAGTAAGCCCTTTTCTTGGTGATAAACCCTTCAGCGGTCCTGCGGGTAAATTTATGACGGCCAAAGGGTTTGAACCCTCTTCAAGAGGGATTCTGGAATACTACAAGGATATAATTAACTGGCTGGTACTTGATCATTCTGATACTCTTTTAAAGGGTATAACTGTATCAGATAACTATAGGAAAATACGGGTGGTTAAAACCAATACTGTTATGAAAAGCAGAGAAAACAGTATCAGACTTGCTGAATTCATTGTTAATCTTTTTGATGAGGATGTATGACCATTTCACTATTCATCTTTTTGATTGTTGTGAGTCTAAAAGGTATATCTTCACTATGAGTTTTTTTCCTTTATGCAATAAGTTTAGCAATTCTTTTTTTAAGACTTTCACCTTTTTTAAATAAGAGCTGAACAATCAGTATCTGGGTAATATTAGGTAATATTAGGAGTTATGGCAAGTAAGCGATATAGGGTATCATGGATGGTTTAAAGGGGATATTTCTGAAATAATATGAATGTCCATCTCTTTCAATCAACTAACGATATCCGGGATTCCCATGGGCCAGTTTGCTCACCAACCTTGGTTATCACGAAAGTCGTCTCTCTTGCATCACTAGGTATCGGGTCAAACAGCCAGGTAATCCTGATACCTCCTTCAACCCATCTGAACCCAGGACTATACAGCTTCTGTTCAGGACCATTATCCACTCGGTACCATGCTGAAACAGGATATATGCCTGGGGGAGGGGTAGGTTCAGGTGTAGGAGTCTGAGGTATTGGTGTTGTGGTAGGTATAGTGAGTGGTTTTTGTTCAACACATCCTAGTGTTACTACACCAGCAAGCAGAATAATGGTTACCAGCCACGCAATAATTAAGTTCTTATTTAATTTTTTGACTAACATGCATCCATCCCCCATTATTTAATGTATTTACTCGAATTTAAATTTTATCTAAAGTTCAAATGAATTTGAAATTATATCTGGGTGTTTATATATGTTTAATCTTTCATGGAGAATTAGAAAATTAATCTATATCCTGGATATTATAACCTCCTCAATACACTCTATTGGTGGATGGATAATGATTGTAATTACTTTTTAATCAGAATGGAGAAATTAACCTATTTTTGGTCTAATCCATGTAAATATCATGGTTATAGGCGTAATCTATTATAGTAACTTAAAAGTTTTCAAAGCTGATTTTCATTATAGGTGGTACCTGAATTTGTATCGGCTTTAAATTACCTTAAAATGATAAAAAAGGAAATATCAGGTTTTTTCCTGTCTTTGAGGAACAGGAACGAATTCTACACCAGGAGGACGTTTTGTCAGTGGCTGTGGATATAGTTCCATGAGTTCATACACTTCCTGAGGAACGTCCGTGGATACGTTCAACCCAAGTTCCCTAGCCACTTCAACAGTAATGGGGTAATCATGGGTCCATCTTCCTTCTGTGAGCAAATTGGCAACTTCTTTGGCTTTATCTTCTCCCATTCTGTCTTTTAAGAGGCTAAAGACAAAGTCTCTGACCTGATTAACAGCTTTTTCAGCTATATCTGCCATGATAATTGTCTGGTCATCAAGATCCTTTGGGTCCTTTTTTGATATGGCCTTTAAAATAGATGGTGCAGGATAGTTCATCAGTTGAGGATCCACAGGACCAAGAACGGCATGGAAGTCCATAACGATCTCATCTGCAGCCAGAGCAATCAACGTCCCTCCACTCATAGCATAATGGGGAACAATGACTGTGGTTTTTGCCGGATGGTCTTTGATAGCTTTGGCAATCTGAGTAGCCGCTAGAACCAGCCCACCAGGTGTATGGAGTATCAGATCGATAGGTTGATCCTTCGGTGTCATCCGGATGGCTCTGAGAACCTGTTCGGAGTCTTCAACAGATATAAACCTGTAGAATGGGATTCCAAAAAGACCGATGCTCTCTTGCCTGTGTATCATAGTTATAACGTTGGAATTCCTTTTAGACCCCATCTTAAGCATTAGGTTTTTTCTTCCTGCCATAAGCTGCCGATGCTGGATCTGAGGTCCGAGAACAAGGTAGAACAGGAGCAACCACCATATCAATGAGCTAAAAAGACCAGTCGGGTCGTACGCCATGTTTGTAGAAATGTTATGATTCAATAAATCTTTTTTGATGACCCATTAAATCCAGAGCTAATATCATTGACATTCTTAATTGGTCCATTTTTTTAATGGAATCACAGGAACCCTCTTCTTGCAAGAAGGACATGTTGTATATTTCTTGACCTCTCTTCCGGTGCCTATGCTAGGACTCCGAAGGAATCTTAAAGTGGTTACCTTAAATTTATGTCCACACACCCCGCATTGAAACCCAAAAGGACCATAACTCCTCGTCAACCATATAAAAAAGAGGGTAATTACTATAAGGTCAACAGTAATCCAAGTTGCTAGCCCTACAGGAAAGTTGACAGGTGCCAGCAAGATGGCACCACTTACAATAACAGCAATCATCAAGACCCATGCAAGAGAAATCTTCATCCATTCACTCCTAGACAATTCTTTAGTATTGGACACAATTTACAATCTCCTTTCTGTTACTATATCTTTTTTTATACGTATGTGAATAGTTATTTTAATTCTGGATAATATAATGTTTGTTATAGAATTTACATGGAAACCTTTATTGTGTACAGAACCAAAAATAAATTATACGTAAAAAAAGGACTCAAGTTTATGGAATTGCCCTTTGTGAAGTTTCACGGGAATGGCAATGACTTCATTCTTATAGATGAGATGAAGGAAGAGCTAATAGGAGAAAAAGATAAGGCTGATTTTGCCATCAGAGCTTGTCACAGAAGGTTTGGAGTTGGTGGAGATGGCGTCCTTTTCGTTCAGCCCTCTGAAAAAGCTGCTGCTAAAATGAGGATTTTCAATTCAGACGGGTCCGAGGCTGAGATGTGTGGAAATGGAATCAGATGTTTTGCCAGATATCTTGTTGAGGAGGGAGTAGCTGGGAAAGGTACAGTAGATATTGAAACTCTTGCAGGTGTTCTGACAGTTGAAGTGAAACAAGAAGGAAACGAATACTGGGTGACTGTTGATATGGGCGTTCCAAAATTTAGAAGAGAAGAGATTCCAGCAGTAGGAAGTGGTGAGCTTATCAATGAGGTTGTGGAGGGAGTTAAGATATGTGCTGTGAACACTGGCGTCCCTCATGCTATTGTGTTTAGTGATAATCTGGAAAAGGATATAATTCCTCTTGCGAAGAAAATACGTTACCATAGCCTTTTTCCTCAGGGAACCAATGTGAATTTTGTCAGGGTTTTGAACGATCATACCCTTGAGGTCAGAACCTATGAGAGAGGAGTAGAAAATGAGACCCTGAGCTGTGGAACTGGTTCTGTTGCCTCTGTGGCTATTGCCAGCAAGCTCGGCTATACAGGGGAAAACGTAGAGGTAAGAACTCTAGGAGGTGTATTGCGAATATATCTTAAGGATGGACATGCTTATATGGAGGGGCCTGCAGCAAAAGTTTTTGAAGGTATTTTAAACTACAAAGAATTGAGAGCTATTGATATCTGAAGTGGGAATTTTGGAAAGCCCTTGGATTTACTATATGACAAACAAAGAGAGATATAAAAATAAAAAATTTTAGTTATTTGGGAACCCTATCAGCCTATCAAAAGAACCTGTTCAGCGTTTTTTCTGAAATGTTGGTTGGTAAGATCAAACTTAGTACAACTATTGCTATGGTAGAGAATATTATCCCTGGGATAACTGGATGGACTATCTTTGCCCATGTAACACCATAAATGGTCATAATAGACCAGATAGCGGTTATAACGAATCCCCCAACAACAGAAACACCCGTGGCTATTTTAGACACCCTTTTCCAGCTCAATCCAAATACCATTGCTGGTCCAAAAGATGCTCCAAGCATTGCAACAGCATACGAAACCAGTTTAAGAATAATCTCTGAAGTGTACAATGCTCCTATCACTGCTATAATTCCTACACCCAATATAGTAACTCTTGAAACTCGTACGTAAAACTCCTCAGATTTCTTGACTTTATTGGGTTCGAATAAACACTTCCTGATTATGTCATGAGCAATTCCTGCCCCAGACTGATGCAGTAAAGAGTCGGTAGTTGACATAGCAGCAGCAGCAAGACCTGCAAAGGCAAAGGCTGCACCCATGGGGCCAAGAGCGGAATTGATAAGTATGGGGAATGCTTTATCGGGAGATGTGACCTGAGACCACACCAGTATTCTTGCAGCGCCACCGAAATAAATAATTGGGGTAAAGAACAGCAGTATAAGGGCACAGGCTATAGGTATTGTATATCTCGCAACTTTTGGATCCCTTGCTGCATACAATTTGGTAACAAACTCTACTCTGGTAAAATAAGCAACTATCCAGACGACATACCACGAGATCAATGCCATCGGGGCCCATCCAACTCCTGTTATAGACGTCCATCCAGGTGCAACTTGCTCGACTTTGGTGGCCATGGCAGCCCATCCACCGATTTTCCCATATAGGGTGATGTATAGCAAAGCAAGTCCAGCATACATCATTATAAACTGGGCAATATTGGTCCATACAACCGCTAGAAGGCCCCCAAGAGCAACATAGAGAATGAATATTGTGGCACCCAACAGTATGGATTGTTCAAGGGTCAAACCAGTCATACCTTGGATTATGAATCCCATTGCTCTGGTCTGGCCAATCAAATATACAGTGGCAGATATTATCACTACTAGTGCTCCAAAACCCCGTAAGAATCTACTATCGAATCTTTCCCCAAGGTAGTCAGGTAGTGTATAGCCACCAAGCGCTCTTAGCTTTCTGGCGAGGAAAACCACTACGATTAAGAACCCTAAAGCAAAACTGAGATTGTTTACTGTAATTGCTCCAAGGAGGGCTGTAAAACCAACTCCGCTTAACATTGTTCCTCCGTGAGCAATTGAAGCTACTATAGCAACAGCAAGGACCACTGGACCAAATCTTCTCCCTGCAACCCAGAAATCATCAGTAGTTTTCTGATATCGAGAGGTTATTATCCCTATCAATAGCATTAACGCCAGATATGCTCCCAGTATCAGTATCCCAGGAGACGCCATTTATATAACCCCCTCTTCTCTAAAGAACTCCTCATCCTCTCCAGATTTTTTCCAGACATACCAGACTTGCACTAACACTATTACTATTGGGACAATAAACAGCGCTAAGGAACTATACAATGGAAAGCCCAACAGACCCATGTTCCCACCAACTCAAGGAGAATTCATAACTATAAATAATTTTCTTTAACAAAAGAAATATATACTATGAAATCTATTAACAAATGGAAGTGTTTATATGATAGAACTTGACGATAAAGATATAATCATACTCAACACATTAAAAAATAATAGTAGAACAACTTATGCTGAGTTGTCAGAGCAGCTTAACATTTCCCGGGTGGCTGTCAGGGAGAGAATAAAAAAACTCGTTAAGATGGGAGTAATAGAGAAATTTACAGTAATTGTAAATGGCAGGAAACTGGGTAAAGAGATTTCGGCGTTCTTCGAAGTAGAAGTTGAACCCAGATTGTTAGAAGAGGTGGCAAAAGAGATATCTCAGGATGATAATGTGGCCATAGTGTATGAGATGACTGGACCGAATGTGCTACATGTTCATGCTTTTTTGAAGGATCATAATGAGCTGAGAGAATATGTGAAGGATAAGCTCTTCTCTATTAAAGGGGTAAAAAGAGTAGAAAGCAGAATATTATTGAAAAGATATAAAAGCGACCTATCTATAAGGATTTGACCTTACAATATGAATTTGAATGGTAAGATTGTTTTCATTTGTTAAAGAAAAATATTTATTTAACACTCATTACATATACTGCTACTCAATTATTTATTACGATAGAAGTTCGAGGTACAAAAAATGATAAAAGAGGACAAAGGAAACACTGTTGTGTTCAGAGGATGCCATATCCGCAGAATGAGGTACTATGATTTTCTCGAAGACCATTTTGAGCTGTTCGATAAAGAGATTTGTTGTGGGTTCGAACATCATCTTCATGGAAGAGAAAAAGGCCTAGAGATTATAAGAAAGAGGATTATAAACTTATTTTCGGAATATTCAGATAGAACGATTTTAGTATTATGTCCTCATTGTTATTACTTTCTAAAAAACGAATATAAATTCGGAAATATCTTTTATATTTTCCAGTATCTTGGAAACCTACCAGAATCCACTGGAGTTCATATATCAGTTTTCTCTTATTTCGATCCCTGTTATCTTACCAGATATGAGAGTATGTTCGATCTTTCACGATTTCTTCTCAAAAAGCATGTAAAAGGAGTTTATATCACATCTGAGCGGGAAGGTTTGTCTTCTCCATGTTGCGGCCATCCTATTTCTAGAAAGTATCCTGAACTGGCATTAGAAATCTCAAAAACAACACTTCTCCAGTACACAGCAGTAGATCATTTACTTACTTCATGTCCTCGTTGTATAAAATTTTTGAGTGATAATGTAAAGGATGCGGGTTTAGAAATAAAAATCCATGACCTTACTAAAATAATTCTGGAGGGTATTTAATGCTCGATCCCGAAATAACAAAATGTTGGGATGATAAGTTGCGGGCTAATAGAAAGAAAGCGATAATGAACTTACGAAAAAATAATCTCAAGTTCTGGTTTAGTAAAGAGAAAGAAGATCTGGCAACAATAATCAGAGGTATTAAAGAGAAATCAACAAGAGAACTTAAAAATCTTGTTCCTATCGCTATAAAAAATCTGAAAAAAAATGGATTTAAAGTTCATTATGCTGGTGACATAGACGAGGTAAAAAATATTCTTCTTGGACTTGTAAAGGGGTCTAGACTAGTTTGTAAATCAAAAAGTGTAGTAATGAGAGAGTTAAGAGTGTCAGAGACCCTTCAAAAACATGGAATTAGAGTTGTAGAGACGGATATAGGAGACAGATTGCTTCAATTAGAGGGAGGTACTCCATCTCATCAGCATCATCCAAGTGCTCACTTAACCCTGAGGGACATCAGAAGCTTGTTAGAGACTGAAAATGAACAGCTTCCAGAGCATGCTGATGTGCTAGCAGGAAAGATCTCTGATACTGTGAGGAAGCACATCTTAAATTGTGACTGGGGTATTGTTGGGTGCAATGCGATTTCTGCAGATGAAGGGTCATTGTTCACTGTTGAAAATGAAGGGAATATACGGTGGCTCACTACAATACCAAAAAAATTGATGGTCGTCACGAGTATTGATAAAATTGTAAAATCTTACTATGAGGCTATGATGGTGTGCTATGCCACAGGATACTTTGCAATGAGTAAATTGACCACCTACATCGATGTAATTACAGGTCCGAGCAAAAGTGGAGACATCCAGATGAAGTTTTCCTACGGAGTGTATGGACCAAGAGAGATTCATGTGATTTTAGTAGATAATGGAAGAATGAATTGTATTGAAAAAGGGTTTGGTGAGTTGCTTTATTGTATCAATTGCTCTGCCTGTCTCGATATCTGTCCGGTTTATGAGGAGGTTGGCGAATCTTTTGGAGTTAAACACGCTCTTGCTCGTGGATTGATGCTTACTGCATGGCTTGAAGGGTTAGAAGCAATAGGAGACAAACTTGGAATGTGCCTTACTTGCAACCTGTGTTTCTCTATATGTCCTTCAAAAATAAACACAGGAAAATTGCTGCCAGAGTTCAGACGGAGGATTGTAAATGGAAGTGCCTAAGGAGGAGATTTGCAAAGAGTTGGTAAATCTAACAGATGAAACAAGAGTATCTAACGATCCAGTTGTATTATGGTGTTATTCCAAGGATGCCAGTCCTCTCCCACCAGGAAATCCAGACTACGTTGTGATGCCAAAAAAGGAAGATGAGATTGTAGAGATACTGAAGCTTGCCAATAGATATAAAATCCCGGTGTATCCACGATCCAGCGGATCAAGCTTATGGGGCGGTTGTATTCCATATGCAGGGGGTATTGTGCTTGATTTGCAGCTGATGAATAGAATTATAAGCATCGATCCAGAATTGTTTTCCTGTACTGTGGAACCTGCTGTGACCTTTGGAGAGCTGGTATCTGCTCTGGCTGAAAAAGGTTATTATAACCTCATCTCGCCCGAAGGTGGGCTTACCTCATGTGTAGCTGGAAGTTTTTTAACTCATGGAGAAGGGATTGGTTCCGGTTTATGGGGAACTCAGGGTGATGCTATTATTGGGTGTAGAGTTGTATTGCCAACAGGAGAAATTGTTGAGACAGGATCGGCAGCCAATCCTTCTGCGAGAAAAATGGCAGGAGGTAGCGGGCAATTTTTCAGGTATGCATATGCTCATGATCTTACAGGTTTGTTCTGTGGCTCAGAGGGTACATTGGGGGTGGTAGTAGAGCTGACCACAAGGATCGAGAAAATTCCTGAAAGCTATGGATTCGTTACATTCAACTTTGAAAATGTTAAAGATGCTTGTAGAACCTTGTACGAGGCAAGATTGAAAAGGATACAGGCAAATTTTGCAGCGTTAAGAGAGAAAAAATCTCTTGAGGCCATCAAACAGGGGGAATATCCAGAAGCCCAACTGGTTTACATATTGGAAGGAGACGAATATATTGTAGGGTATCAGTTGAAGGTCTTAGAGGAAATAGCAGAGAAAAATGGCGGGTCGAGAGGAGAACCGGGAATTGCTGAAAAATATTGGGACGAGAGATTCTTGAGTGTTCCGGGAAGTATGTTCAAACTGGGTTCCCGTTCCTTGTTGCCCCTTAATTATCCTCTAGGTAAGATGGAATGGTATTACGATAAAATAAAGGAAATCTGTGATAAGGTGATAGTAGAAAAATATGAATTGGCTTATTTTATAGGTGGATTTCAGATTAACACGGCTTTTGTATGTTATCCCACCATCATGTTTTTGGAACAATATCCAGAACAATATGAAGTAATAATGAAGTGCACTGCAGAGATGCAAGAGGCCCTTCTTGGGTTGGGAGGAGCCCCGATTCAACTTGGGACTCTATGGAAAGGAAGTATGTTAAAAACAGGAACTTATTATACGCTTATCAAGAAGATAAAAAAAGCTATCGATCCAAACAACATAATGTGTCCTGGAATATTGGACCTCCCAGGAGGTAGGCTCTGATGGAGAGTATATTTCCAGAGTGGATAAGAGCCTGTTCACCATCTGGTGTATCTCCTGTACCCTTTAAGCCTCCATCTCAGTTGCCAATTCCGGGATGGTTTTCAGAGAAAGAATGGAAATTTCTGGCTAAGCCGGAGCTGGTAAATGCTCTATATAGGTGCCAGCGGTGTGGCATTTGCAGGACTGCTTTTCTGAAAGAGAAAGGATTTGAGAGGGTATGCCCTATCAGAGAGAATTATTCTTATCTAGAGCCTTATTCTCCAAGAGGAAAGATCAGTGTGATAAGAGGGGTGGTTGAAGGGAGATTTGATCTGGAGCAGTACAAGGATAAAATACTGGATATAGTTACAAAATGTACTCTCTGTGGTAACTGTTCCGACCATTGCATTGCTAACGTCCCTTTTTATGAAAATTTCATGGTTGAACGAAATGTAAATCATACAGCACTATTTGAAGCTTTTAGAGCAGAGCTTGTGAGTAGAGGTGTTAGATTTGAACCATATGAGGAAATAGAGGGCAAGTTTAAGCGATATAGAAATCCGTATGGTGAAAATAATAAAAAGAGAGGGAAAAAGAGAATTGAGGGAAAATTTTTGTATTTCCAGGGATGCACGTCTTCATTTAGAACCACTGAGATAGGGAAGTCCGCAAGAGAGTTGCTTGATATTATAGGGATAGAATATTCAATGCTGGGTACCGAAGAAATGTGTTGTGGATCTATTTTGATAAGGATGGGTTTTGTTGAAGAGGCTATAAAAGTGATGAAAGCAAATGCAGCACTCCTAATAGAGTATGGATTCAAAACCATTATAACTCCTTGTGCTGGCTGTTATAAAACTCTATCTTTGGATTTTCCTAGGTTTACTGGTATTAGGTTGCCTGTCATCCATATATCCCAGTTGGTGGATGAGGCCATAAAAAAAGGTAGAATAAAGATTGATAGATTAAATCTCAGTACCACTTATCATGACCCGTGCCATCTGGGAAGACATGGGAATGTATATGAGGAGCCAAGATCTGTTTTGAAAGCAATATCCAATTATGTAGAGCTTCTTCCATCAAAAAATAACTCAATATGCTGTGGTGCTGGCGGTGGAGTGAAAGCAGCTTATCCCGAACTGGCTGAGAAAATAGCCAGATCGAAGGTGAATAAAGTGTTGGACATGGGCGTAGATGTGCTGGTTTCTGCGTGTCCGTTCTGTAAACTGAACCTAAAATTGGCATCTAAAGGTAAAGTTGAAGTGAAAGATATAACGGAAATCGTGTTGAATGGTCTGGCATAATATATGGTCATATTCTCCACATATCACCCAGCACACCTTAAGACTCTCAATAAGTAGCTCGTAGGATGATAAAGGAAAAACCTCATGTCATACAGAACATTTCCAAAAGAACAATGACATTCTTTCTGATTTTCCACATATTCTGTTTTTTCAGTTAGTTCAGATAAGCGAAGATAATACACAGGCATGAAAAAGCTTAAAAATGTCCGTGCATATTCTACTGATTTGTGAAGGTATATATCGAGACCTACGGATGCACAATGAATCAGGGAGATAGTGATATACTTCGGGGTTCCATTGGGGCGAAATATGAGCTTGTAGAGTCAGTAGATAAGGGAGATGTGGTGGTAATCAATTCCTGTGGTGTGATTGATTTTACTGAGAAAAAGATTCTCAGGCGGATTACAGAACTGAAGAATAAAAATAAGAGAGTGTTTGTTACAGGATGTCTGGCAAGGATACATCCTGAAAAACTCAGAGAGATAACAGACGGAGTTTTTACTATAGATCAAACTCTGAAACTGGTTGAGGCCATCGGTGGGAATAATAGCCTTTCTGTACAAGAATCTCAGGACCGATGGAGACTACCAAAGAAACGACTCCATCATTCAGCCATAGCAATAGTGCCCATTTCAGAAGGATGTTTGGGATATTGCAGTTACTGTGCCGCTAGAATCGCAAGAGGACGATTGAGGAGCTATCCAGCAGAACATATTATTAAAGAAATTGAGGAATGCATCAGAGATGGTTTTAAAGAGATACAGCTTACTGCTCAGGACACAGGAGTGTATGGTTTTGACATTGGATCAAATCTCCCTAATTTGTTAAAAAGGATTTCAAAGATTGATGGAGATTTCAGGGTAAGGGTGGGAATGATGAACCCTGGATACACCAGAAAGATTATGAGAGAACTGATTGAAGCTTTCAGGAGCAGGAAGATATATAAGTTCATTCATGTACCTGTTCAGAGCGGAGATAATACAGTATTGAAGGATATGAAAAGGAATTATTCGGTAAATGATTTTGTGGAACTGGTTACGGCCTTTAAAAGGGCCTTCAGTGATGTGGTTCTTTCAACAGACATAATTGTAGGATATCCAACAGAAACTGAAGAGTCTTTCACTAAGTCGGTGGAACTTGTAGAAAAGATTAAACCAGATATAATCAATATTACCAGATTTTCAAAGAGGGAAGGTACTGAAGCTTATGGTCTAAAAGATCTTCCTGGCTGGATAAAAAAAGAAAGATCCAGACTACTGACTGAAATTCACAGAAGAATTGGAGAAGATATTAACAGACAGTTTCTTGGCAGGGAATTTGAAGTGCTGATTACAAAGAAGGGTAAAAATGGTACTTTTTTAGCAAGAACTGACAGTTATCGTCCTGTCGTAGTGAAATCAGGTAAAATAGGAGAATTTGTCAGGGTTGAGATCACCGATTGCAACCCGTATTATCTGGTGGGAGAACTCCTCTCTTGATTATATTAACCTGCTCATTAAGGTCATAGCTTATCAACCAGAATTCGAGTATCCTTCTCCGTTTATTTATGAATGCTAAGAAGGAGATGTCTTAATGAAGTAAATTGAACAAGAATTCAGTAAAAATTTAAAGATTAAAGGGTAGTACCTGCCTCCCAACAAGGTCTGAATAGTTTTCCCGTTCCCGGATAAGGTACGATCTTCTCCCAGATACCATAACCTCAGCACATCTGAGCCGTCCATTATATTGAGAACTCATAGCAAATCCGTAAGCTCCAGTATCAAAGATGGCGATATAGTCCCCCCTCTTTACCTCAGGTAGTTTTCTATCTTCCGCGAGGATATCACCGGTCTCACATATTGGACCCACCACTGTGTACTTCTCCACTGGCTCTTCGTCCATTTTATTTGCTACTACTATTCTATGATATGAGCCATAAAATGCCGGTCTTATTAATAGATTGAATCCAGCATCAACCGCAACAAAATTTTTGAAAGCCCTTTTAACGGCATTAACCTTGGTTATCAGTACGGTTGTATCACCTACAATACTTCGACCAGGTTCAAGTATCAATGTCGGGCTGGATTTAAGATCAGAGCCTCTTTCCTCAAAAGTTTCAAAAATTTTGGCAGAAAATACTTCCAGAGAAGGACCATTCTCCCCTTCTTTATATGGGATTCCAATTCCACCACCCATATCGAGGAACTCCAGGTCTACTCCAAGTTTTTCCACTTCTATGGCAACATCGAACATTCTGTTAAGAGCCTCTATAAAAGGGTCAACAGACATGATCTGAGAACCTATATGGCAATGTATCCCCACTGGTCTGATGTTTTTAGTTTCCAGGGCTTTGCGATATGCGTTTACAATCTGTTCCCATGGAATCCCGAATTTAGATTCTCTAAGGCCGGTGGCTATTTTTGGATGAGTTTGAGGTGAAACATCAGGATTGACTCTGAAAGCTATATTAATTTCGTCCTTTGCCATTTCAGAGATGGCTTCCAGTTCATCTAGACTATCAACAGAGAACGTAACTCCTGCAGAAATTCCAGCCTTTATATCATCATCGTTCTTAGAATTTCCATTGAAGAGTATTTTATCTCTGTTAAACCCAGCTATCAATGCCAGATAAAGCTCTCCATCAGAAAATACGTCAGCTCCAAAACCCATCTCGGCTATTATTTTCATTATGCTGAGATTGTTATTGGCCTTAACGGCATAATATAAATCTGCCTCTGAAAATGCTCTCTGAAATCTTGTAATGTTGCTTTCAAGTTTCCCCCTACTGGTTACATACAGAGGAGTCCCGTATCTCTCTGCCAGATCAATCACATCTACCCCCTCTATAATAAGATGGGAGTTCTCAATTCCAAAAAATTCTGCTGACATTTTTATAACCCCGCCTCTTTCAGCCTTTCCACGGCTTTTTCAATGGTTTCAACATTTTTCGTAAGGGCAAATCTGATGAACCCCTCTCCATGATCCCCAAATCCCACACCAGGAGTTGTAACAATTCCCGCCTGATCAAGCAGAGTCCGACTGAAATCCATTGAACCCATTCCATCAGGAGTCTCCATCCATATGTAAAAGGTTGCTCTGGGTTTTTCTACGGAAAAACCACTCTCTTTGAGTCCTTTTATCAGAACATCACGACGTTCCTTATACACTGAGACTATCTCGTTAATGGTCTTTTGAGGGGTTTTCAGAGCTGCAATTCCAGCTTCCTGTACTGCCTGAAATACACCGGAATCAATATTGGTCTTCACCAGTTTCAGACCTTTAACTATATCAGCGTTTCCTACAGCAAAACCTATTCTCCATCCCGTCATGTTGTAAGTTTTGGATAACGAATGAAATTCAATGGCAACTTCGATGGCATCATGTACAGAAAATATGCTATCTGCTCTGTAACCATCGAAAGTTATTTCAGAATAGGCAAAATCGTGTACTACTATGATATTGTTATCCATTGCAAAATCTACCACTTCTCTGTAAAATTTTTTATCTGCAACTGCTGCAGTGGGATTGTTGGGGTAATTTATGTACAGTATTCGGGCTTTCTTTGCAGTTTTTGCATCTATACTATCAAAATCTGGTAAGAAATTATTCTCTTTTGTGAGTGGGACGAAAACGGGTTTGCCTCCTGCCAGTATGGTTCCGATGAAGTAAACAGGATACCCGGGATCCGGAACAAGTGTGACATCTCCATGGTTAAGAAAGGCGAGGGGAATATGTGCTATTCCTTCTTTTGAGCCTATTAGAGTAATAATTTCCAGCTCTGGATCAAAAGATACTCCTTTTCTTTCCGTATACCAATCAGCCACAGCCTCTCTGAAGGAAAGGAGTCCATCATATGAAGGATATTTGTGGTTTTCGGGTTTTCTGGCAGATCTACAAAGTTCATCTATGATATGCTGGGGTGTTGGCAAATCAGGATCTCCAACTCCGAAATCGATAACTTCGATTCCTTCTCTGATTTTCTCTACTTTCAGCCTGTCTAGCTCAGCGAAGAGATAAGGGGGAAGTTTGTTCAGTTTCTCAGAGTACACACAACCACCTCTCCGAGAGAGTGGAGAGTAAACTGTTATATAATTTTTCTTTCGAAATTCGCAAGAGGACTGTAGCAGAAACTTTAAATAATGATTGGATTTGAGAGTGTAAGGCCAGGGGTGGTAGGGTAGCCTGGTCATCCTTGTGGCTTTGGGAGCCATAGACCCCAGTTCAAATCTGGGCCACCCCATATACTTTTTTGTCTGGCAAAAAGAGGTAAATTAATATGATATCATGTAATAATTAATATGGAGTGTGGTGGTGGTGAGACTCGTTTCTGGTTTATTAACGGCAATCCTTGTATTGCTGAAATTGATTCTGGCTATAATTGTTATCGCCTCCTTATATACAATGGTAAGTGTTTTTATAGGAACCATGTCCTCTGTGGATGAGTCTGCGTTTTATCAGAAATTTAATCCTGACGGCTCTATAGATTTGATTTTTAAAATTAATGCTAGGAATGATGGTTTTCTTGATTCTCGAATGGATGTTACAGTGAAACTATTGAGTAATGGGGTTATCATAGCAGAGGGGAGTGATTCTACAATCATCTCTCCGAAAAGTTCCAGAGAGCTACAAGCTGTTCTATCCATAACTCAATCCCAGGCTATGGAGCTGATGAATACGCAACCATCTCTTGAAATCTCTTTTAAGGTAAGAACCTTCAATGATCTCATCGGAATGGGCCTTACTACAGAGGTGAAAGAGCTATGAGCAGGAGAAAACTTAAAGGTATTGGACTGGCTATATCAACTATCTTATCTTTAGTGGTGGCACCACAGTTAATTATCGAACTCCTTCCTTCACAGCTCTCGGGTCAGATGGCAGGGATTATGGGGAGTTACCTTCAGATGTTGATGGTGTTTGGTGTACTTCTTGCCATACTTTATATTGTAAAATACTTCACAGAACCATGGAGGTACGTTAATCTAGGATGTGTGCTTATTATGGATGGTCTCTGGCTATATCTCCTTCTGTATATTGCTGGTTTCGGAGATCCTGCAAGTTATGGGATGTTCGCGAGGTCCTTTGATGCGGTTAAGGTATCCTTTGATTTCCGATTTATCGTGAATTTTCTGGTACTTATCATAGCTGTGAGAGTAGTTAAGGATATAGTTGATTTTGCATATTCGCGGAAGGCTTGGAAAACAAGTAAAGCTAGAAGGATAAATAGTTAGGTTGAATTGTTCGAAGAAAGTTGCCCTAGAAGACTGTATGTACCTTGTAGGGATTCGTGGAGATATGTTACATAATTGAGTTTAAAGGTCATGAGGGCTAAGTTTGAGATTATTAATGTCAGAAATGCAATGGCATAACTCTTAAAAAAGAAGGAGAAATGAGATATGGGTGAAATAAGCGACCTACCGAAAAATAAATATAGAACTACTCTATACCTTGATTCTGAAATAGTCCTGAGATTCAAGGGAAACATGGCCAATTTACATCGGCTACTTGCAAACCATATGGTTTACGATACTCTGTGAGCAAATCTAAAGTGGTTGATAAACCTGCTACATACAATCGTTGAAGGAAAGTCCTCCGAAACTTAACTTTGGAAATATCTTGGAAATCTTGGGGCTCGTGGTCTAGGTGGTTATGACGTCGCCCTGACACGGCGGAGATCCCCGGTTCGAATCCGGGCGAGCCCACTCGTAATTTCTTGTTAACGGGTGATTTACGTATGTCAGAAACTCCTCCAGCTTTTTCT
>MTND01000032.1 GCA_002010305.1 Archaeoglobi archaeon JdFR-42
TCCATCTTCACAGCCTCCCACTCCCTCACCAACATCTCCCAGCCAGGCAACCAGATCTCGTGTGAAACCTGCCACAGCCAGATCCAGAGAGAACTGAACAACTCCACCTACCACAGGGATCTAACCTGTGAGGCCTGCCACAGATACAACGCCAGCATAACCTTCGCCTCGGACAACGGCGTGGTTCAGCCAGGCAACGAAAGCCATGCAGCCTACCTGCCCAGATGCCTGGACTGCCATGGAGGCAATGGAGTATACATCTACAACAAAACCAACAGTCTCGTCTATGCTCCTCCAGCCAAGGCCTTCAACCTAACTAACTATGGAAGCAACTATTCAGCCCACAAAAAGTTTGTTATCGACTCAAACAACTTCTCTGCTGCAAAGGGAGAGAATGAAGCCTGTTTAAGCTGTCATGCAGACTATAAGGTTAATATATCATTCGTAAGACCACTATACTACAACTTCTCCATAAGCTCCTGGACCGTCTCAGTCAATGCCTATGGAAACGACAACACCACCCTGATATTCAAGAATGGAAATGGCTCAAAACATCTGTTTAAGTCTGTGAATCAGATCACATGTGAAGCCTGCCACTCCGACATCTGGCTGGCAATAAATCACACTGAAACAAGCCCCTCAGGCAGTGCACCCAACTCTTCCCATGCCATCTGGTGGTGGAGTGGAGGGATGATGTGGGGAGGATCAGATCCCATGCATGATCCTTCTGAAGTGGGAGTTGCCTATACAAATATAACCGATTACTGTCTTTCTTCTTGTCATAATGCAACCGTACTCAGTGGATCTCCACCTCCAGCCTTAACAGATACTGTTCATGTAGCGAGGCGAATATCCTGTTACAACTGCCATACTGACAATTACGGAACTTTTTATATCGAAAATAAACCTGGTACAGATCAGACTCCGGACTGGAGTACTTGGATGGATGACTTTGATACCAATGTCTTCAATTCCCCTCTTTTTCTCCATGCCGATACCTGCATTTCATGTAAGAGAGCAGGTGCTCCGTCGAGCGGAAATTTTGTCTCTTACAGCGAACCTAATAATACTGTATACTACAATGGGGGGACAGTGTAGTAATCTGTAGCCGTATTTAAATAATACTCATTTTAGCTAGAGCTGGAAGATAGCCCTACTACCGTAACTCTAAGTGGACAAGAACATTATGGCTGTGAAAGATACCAGAATAACCAACACCTTTCTAGTGAATTAGGATCACCACTCCCCTGCTAGAGGCTCCTGATACAGTACGAATTTATCTCCCTTAACACCTATTAGGCCTACAGGAAGGAGAAGGTATCGTATGGCATCACCTATTACTCTGATCAGCTCTGGTGATGTGGCTACTACATATATTTCAGATATATCGTAGGTAGTGAGATATGCTAAAGCCCGTCCAATTGTGGCATAAGCAGAAAAAGGAATTGTGAGATCACCCTCTATCTCAACCAGATCGTCAAAAGAGTTGTCTACGAATATATACCCGATAATATCTTCCTCTGAAATTTCTACTACATCAATTAAATCGGTTTTTACGGCCTTAGAATTTCTTCCTTCTATCCAAGATATGAGTTTATCAATGAGATCTTTATCACCAATAGATCTTTTAACTTCATCGTTGTCTATCATGAGAACCTGAAAAAAGAAGCAGTTAAAAGTTAGCCACCGGATATTACCCTTAAAAGTTTAATTTCACCCTCTTCAACAAGGTCGTCTATTGGGACTGGAAACCCATCTCTGATAACAATAACCGTTTCGGGGTTTATATCTATGGTTTCCAGCAATTTCTCATAAGTAGTCCCTTTGTCCACATCTATTTCCCAAACCTGTTTGTTACTCCCGAGCATCTCAATCCTGACTTTCAAGCTCAGCATCACCCTTCAATGATTCGAGACTTTTTTTAATAAGCTTTTCTTCCAGTTTCTCAATCTTTTTCAACCCCTTTTTTTCAAGGTCCCTTTTTTTGAATTTAGACATAGGGATCACCACCACGATAGGAGTTGGATAGAGTAATTAACCTTTTCGAATTAATACAAACACTATGATGAGAATCTTGATATTATTCTCTCACATGAAAAGCTGTAATGACAGAACAGCTTCTACACTCTGGCTTGGTCGAACGGGCACACTCCGCCCAATCCAGTACCATCTGAGCAGATGGGCATAATACCACACTGTTTTCAACTTCATTAAGCATAGTCGCTTATAGTTGTTTAAACTATATATAGTTTTTGTATGTTATTGTAGTTCATACATAAAATAACCAAAGATCTCCCTACACTTTTTGATAAATAACTAACTGTCCAAAACCTCCGTATTCCTCCCCCCTTTTATGAGTTGCTAACTTACGGTAGTAGTTCCTTAGGACGATATAGCTCTGGAATAGTGGAATCATAATTTAGAGAAAATCCTAGGCTTTTAAGGTATGCTTTTGATTTTCCATTTCCATGTATGAGTAATTCGATTAGTTCCTCTACTCCGTCTATATCTATAGAAGTAAAAAAAGAATCAAATATTTCCAGAGATAAAGATAACTGTCTCGCTTTTTGTACATGCTTGCAAAAACTTGCACCATAATAAGAAACTCTGAATTTAGAGGACCTTACAGCAAGAATATTGGTCCCTCCTCTACGTCCAGGAGCAATTACCACATCGGCATTTTTTTCGAGTATCTTTTTCAGATGCTCTGACTTAATCAAAGGTAGATCCGACATTACCACCATGAGGGGTGTTTTATCCGGTATAAGACTGTTTATGGCCGTATTCAAATCTCTTTTGTCTATTATAACGTTATCCAAAGGAACACTGGATGTGGCGAGAACTCTCCAGTCAAGAGAGGCTCTTTCCACTTGGTCAATAACATCTTCAAGCATCATATAGGCGAATTTTCTTCTCTCTGTTTTGGTCATTACTTTACCAAGTCTTGATTTTGGTTCATCTGCTTTAAAAGGTATTATGACAAGCACACTCTCCCTCTTGAAGCCTGTTTATAATACTCTTTCGAAAGGATGACACAATATTAATCTGTTACTGTTCGATTGTTTATTGATGGGTACTGTTTAATAAAAAAGCAATTTAGAATACTTGTAGAAAACATCAGAAAGATTAGACCGAGATATTTTAGAATTGAAAGTTGTTCCTAAAATACATTTGACCTGTAGAATATGAGAGCATCTTCTGGAGAAGCAAGGTTAGAACTATCAGTCTCGCCTCACTATGTTGGTTCTGAAATACACCTAAAACTGGTTCGAAGGTGATTAAAGCGATGGGAATATAAAAGATATACCAAGGGAAATCAACCAAACTGGTGTTTACCGTGGTATTTCGGTTTTATCGGTATTGAATCCTTCTCCCACAAAATCGGGATGGTGGTGTTCTTCCATCACTCTGTATAGTCTCCGCTTCCTTCCCCCCTTTCTCTCAAGTATCCCGAGGTCATGAAGGCGGGAAAGATAAGTAGAAAGTGTGGTAAGTTTAATATCTGTTGCATGAGCCCTTTCAAAAGCCTCCTTGATCTCAGATGAAGTAAACCATCGGTATGGGTACGAATATTTTATAAATAACTCAAGCTGTTCCATCAAAGATAAAGACTCTTTTTCTATAAAAGCTGAGGAGCGGGGTTCGAACTTTTCAAATTCAATCATGTCGAGGCATCTTACCAATTGCTCCCTGGTAATCCTACCTTCGAACTGAAATACATTCTTGGTCCCGTCGTCATATTCTATCTCAAGTCGAACCCGCATCCCCTCAGCTCCATCCATCCCCTCCGGAAGTAAATGTGAATGTGTGAAGTGAACTTTGTGAATATACCTAAATAACTCCCCATATATATATTTTCTGGGGAAACACAGGTTCACTCGATAGATATGACTGAATAAAAGTTTTCTACACTGTATTTAGAAAAAAACTACCAGGAAAATTATCTTATTAGTATTCACGTGTTCACAAATGATTACTTATGTGAATGTCTTCTAATTATTTTTATCATCATTTTAAAGGAAAAAAAGGTTTTGATATTAGTTCTCTTTCATTCACATATGTTATTCATATTCACATATCATGTATATGTCTATAGCTCTTCGATGGTAAAAAAGATGTCTTCTTCTTCGAGTTTCTTGATTACAGATAAGATCTCGCTCTCCACACAAACTAGGATGGATGGCACACCATGATGGGCTGATTCTATAACGACCTCTTTTGAACCAAAAAATATTGGCTCAATTCCAGTTTTTCTGACTGAAATCAAAGCCTCTATACCAATGGCTGCGACAATAGACTCCCTGTTCTCATTTATTATTTTCTTCAATCTTTCAATATTCACATTTTTTGAACCACCTTCAATCGCATTAGGTACTTTTATGATGTTTACTGTTCCCTTGCTTATGGAAAAAGTAAAGGTAGTGGGTTTAATCACAATCTCTTCCCCTTCCCTCGCTGTAGTTACAGCTGTTCCCTGTGATTGCGTCTCACTTTTGAAAGCAAAAACCAATCCATGACGAACGTGGAGTGAAACCAGATCTCCTTCTCTCACATCCTCTCCGGCAACAGCTACTATAAAACTGGTCTTATCAAGGACTTTCCGCAGTAGTTCTTCTGAAAATCTGAAAAGGGTATGAGCTTGCTTTGACACCCAGTCGATTCCATACTTGGTTACTTCATATTCTCCTCTGGATCGAACAGCAATAAATCCTTCTTCCACCAGCTCTTTAAAATATTCGGAAATTGCTTGGGGAGTAACATGAAGTTTATTAGCGATCTCTTTTTGATTTGGACTCGGTACATGGAATAGAAGCTCACTCAATATAAGAAACCACATGACAGATTTTCTATTTCTGAGAAGCTCCATAGAGGTAACTTATAACTTATCATTAATTAAGGTTATTCAGGGGGATTCTATAATATGGGTATCGAGATACCATAAACCTTATAAACTCTAACTCTGGATAAAAGAGCGTCTCAGTCAAACTGGTTTCTTAAAACTGGGCCGGTAGCTCAGTCAGGCAGAGCAACGGGCTCTTAACCGCTTGTGCGGGGAGATACCCGTCGGTCGAGGGTTCAAATCCCTTCCGGCCCGTTCACCATTGTAAAGCCATGCTTTACAATTTGTTAGCATTCACTGATAGTATTCCTATAGTTTGCTTTTTCAAATCTAATATCTCTTACTTGGCTAGAAGTTTCAAGTCAAGTTACATGGATATTAGTTGTCGAATGCATCAAGTCACATTACCTTGGGTTGGATTTTACCCACTGCCAGAAACTATGAATTGTTTGAAGCATTTTTCCAAGAGTCACGTGAGTAACAGAAAATCCATTTTATCAAATCCTTATTTCGTAGAAAAATTCGCCATGAGAACAAAATAGTCACAGTTCCACTCTAAAAAGTCATTCGGAGTTATTATCCGGTTTTCAAGTATTGCTTTTTTATCCAAAAACTATTTATACGAATATTTAATATATCTATACAAGATATATCATGGGGGGATATGTTAAATGCAACGGAGAAACTTCTTAAAATTCATAGGAGGGATATTTGGTGCAGTTCTTACCATCGATATAACTGGCACCCTTATCAGGTTCCTCTGGCCTACCACTTCTGGAAAGGCTATGTCGGGAGAGGTCAAGGTGCTGGAGAGGGGAGAAAGTCTTAACGTGTGGCAGGCCAAGCATTTTACTTTCATGGGTAAAGCTGCCATCATCGTCAGAACCCCATCTGGCTATCATGCCTATGGAGCCATATGCACACATCTCGGGTGTATTGTTAACAATAAGCTTACCAACGACAATCTCATTATATGTCCCTGTCATATAGGTCTGTACGATCCTGAAACTGGGAATGTAGTTGGAGGACCACCACCAAGTCCTTTGCCGGTTATAATAATTGAGGAAAGGGATGATGGAGTTTACGCCCTTGGTTGGGAGGATCCAGAGTATCTAAAATCCCTTTCAATGTATGCTTGAGGTGTAAAGTATTAATCGAGATATGGAAACCCTGGTGAATGCTTACTATATGCCTTACTATATGTCCGCTCGTTTCGTAAACAAGTTTTCGGGAGGCTATAGACATTGAGTGTGGGATTTAAAAGCAGATTAGCTTCCCCATTTTTCCTACCACAATCCTTTTAAACCCCTATTGGGAATAATATATCATAAAACAACAGGTGATAAAAATGCGTCAGAGGTGGTACAGGGACTGGGGCCTTACTTTCAGAATGGTATTGACCTCTTTTCTATTATTCGTAGTGTACATTATATTCCTGAGCCTTTTGTATGCTTATGGTGTAGGTTTTCTTGTCATCGCAATGTTTGCAGGGGTATTTATTCTAGCTCAGTTTCTTTTCTCGGACAGGCTTGTTCTTTTAACAACAGGTGCAAGAATTGTCAATGAAAGAGAAGCTCCTGAACTCCATGAAATTGTATCCAGATTGTGCATGATGGCTAATTTACCTAAACCCAAGATAGCCATTGTTGACATGGCCATTCCCAATGCGTTTGCCACGGGCAGGAGTAGGTCAAAATCCGTTGTAGCGGTAACAACTGGATTGCTCAGGACCCTTAACAAAACTGAACTGGAGGCGGTTATAGGCCATGAACTCAGTCACATTAAAAATAGAGACATGGCTGTACTAACCATAGCCAGTTTTCTGGCCACAATAGCGTGGTTTATAATGCGTTTCTCTTTATATGCAGGTATGTGGGGTCGAAGAAGGGATAACAGTGCCATTATAATTGCCATTATCTCTGCAGTGGTATGGTTCGTCAGTTTCTTGCTCATAAGGGCGTTATCTCGTTACCGGGAATTTGCTGCAGACAGGGGAAGTGTTCTTATAACTGGTAACCCTGGAGCACTGAAAACAGCTTTGTTAAAGATCAGTGGCCTCATGTCGAGAATTCCTTCCAGAGACCTAAGGGAAGTAGAAGGGATGAATGCCTTTTTCATAATCCCTGCTATTTCAGGAGAGACTATCATGTCCCTGTTTTCCACCCATCCACCGATTAAGAAAAGAATTGAAAAACTGGATGAGTTAGAGAAGGCCATGGAAGGGCTCTGAATTTCATTTTTATTGAAATGAAATCAATACGATCCCTTTTTTCCCGGAGCAAAAAAAGTGAAAAGTCCTTGTTGGGCATACTGGACGCTGTAGTGGATATGGAGTTCTATCTAGATCTTAGACCTTCGTCTAATGCAGGGATACTTGTTAAACCACTTAAAACTCACTATTACAGAGAATCAGAGAATATAATCCGAGAAATGCTTCAATTGATTGAAGATTCATACAAGACCAGATCACAAATAGAAAAGGACTCTTACGGATATACATGGATCCTGATGGAAGATGAAGACTTTGAGGATTTGGTTAATGCAGTGTATATGCTGGAATCGGTTTTTGAAGACCACAATTTGAAAAATCAGATTTTGGTGGGGGTATTCAGATTTGAGGGAGATTACAGACTGTACTGGATATATAGTTTTAAGAAAGGGAAGTTTTATCCGTTCATACCAGAAGAACCCTCAGAGAAAAAGAGAAATACAGCCCAGGAACTTAGAGTGGCCAATCTCATGGAAAAAATTCTACCTGTGGAAAAAAAAGTTGAAGAATGGTTCCCTTTGTGGGATATTCCTTTCTGATCTACATATGATTTTTAAGTATGAAAGATTTATCCGGGAAAAGCCCCTTCGCCTTTAAAGATCTCTCTTGCCTCTTCCAGACTTATCTCGGGGTCAATGATTATATCAGACTCAACAATCTCTTCATCATCCACTTTTTCTGCACCGGATAATATAAGATCCACCATCTCTTTGAGTTTTTCCCTGAACTCTTCTTCATTTATACTCTCAAACTTTTCAGTTATCTGGTTATCTATGGCATTTAACTGCTGGAGAAGACTGGAATCAATTCTGTACTGTCCGTGTCCTACAACTCTTACAATCATTTCCCCATCTCCTCCTTCAGTTTTTTCAACTCTTCATCTACTTCAGTCTCAAGTGTGATCTTTTTCAATTCTGCATCGATGCTATCTCCTTCAAGGCCTTCGAGTACACCTTTATCAACCAGCTCATCAATTGCCTGGGCTCTGGCTTCCATGTCCTCAAGTTTGTTTTCTGCCCTCTCAAGGATGGTGGAAGCATCTGTAACTTCCTCAGAAATTCCTGTAAGGGATTTCTTTATCTCCACCTGAGCCTCAGCAGCGGTATATCTGGCTTTTACCACTTCTTTCTTGACCTTAAAAGCGTCTACTTTTGCTCTCAACCTCTGTTCAGTATTGATTAGCTTCTGTTCTTCCATCTCAAGCTGTTCAATCTGAGCATCAATTGAAGGTAGTTCCAGTTCCAGCACTTTCTTCCTTTCTAGGGCGGCCTTTGCCAGATCCTCTCTTCCAACTCTTAACGCATCTCTTGCCTTTCTCTCCAGATCAGTGATGTTCTTCTTTATCCTGTTTTTCTGCAATTCCAGTCTCTTTTTCGATGAGGTTACGTCGAGGATGCCTTTTCTCACTTTCCTCAGCATTTCAAGCTGTTTTTCATAAGAGTAATCAAGAGCTTCTCTGGGATCCTCTACTTTATCCAAAAGCTTATTTACCTTCGCTTTAACCACCATCGACATTCTATCTAAAAGTCCCATAGCCTATAGTCCGATCATGGAGTATATATACTTTCCCGGCATTTATCTGTCTTGTTACTGGTTAAAATCAAAAAATCATTGTAATTGATGCTCCAAGCCTTTATTGAGTAATCTCGGGCGATTTAGAAGAAATGGACCCAAGAGTATGGAAACTATAGATTACCAAAGTAATGAGGGAAAGTACTTGTAGGTTTGGTTCCTCATATTAATAAATTAATGGCTTTTGTTGTGGATATTTAGAAGAGATCTAGCAAATATTGAATGCACTCTTTTACGTTATGTTGAGAGAGTTCTATCTCATTAGAAGGTTTTATTAGAACAGAGATAGAGGAGATACCATAAATCTTATATCCCGTAGGTGTGTATCTAAATAAAAAACGAGGAAAAGAAGCATAGCCTGAATGATGAGTCGACTTTAATCCAATATGTCATCCATATATAGGAAATGGGCTCGTGGTCTAGGGGTTATGACGTCTGCCTCACACGCAGAAGATCGGGAGTTCGAATCTCCCCGAGCCCATTTATTTCACAGGTTAATCTTTTTAGTTTTTGTAATGCAGCTTAATTGTGGAGATCAAGTCTATTGGCACTCATCCTGATCCAACATGTTATATTGTGGAACAGGTTATCAGTTTCTATGAATGTCAAGGTCCAGTAATTTCAAAAAGGACTCCTGTAGTATCTTTTGGGTGAAGGAATGTATATTTCCTCCCTTCTATTGTAGTAGGAATTTCCCGTAAAACCCTCAACCCTCTTGCTTTGAACTCATTAATAGCTCGATCTAGATCTTCCACTTTGAGTGAAATGTAATTTACTCCCTCTCCTCTTTTGGCCAGGAATTTAGCCACTGGAGAGTCATCTGAAAGGGGTTGGATTAGTTCAAGAATACAGCCATCAGAAAAGATAACTGCAGTTCTAACTTTCTCGACTTCATTTTCATAGATTTTATCTACCTTAAATCCGAGTCTTTTCGTATAAATTTCGATGGCAGAATCCAGATCTCTAACTCCAATCCCTACTCTGTCTATTCCTCTTATCATAGTTTTCACTTTTCTTTTTTAATTATATGAATATTTTATCTGATTTAACTGAGGTTTATAAACTTGAAATTATCTTTTTTCCCTCCTTTGTGTGAGTTTTTCCTCTGTGAAGGCATACTATATAATTGAATGAATCCATCTATTGAGAGTGAAGTAAAATAACAGATATCATGTAGAATCTTCGGTAATATGTACTTGGTGGAAAATCTATTGTCTAAAACTCTATTAAATTTTATCTAGGTACTTAAAACATTGATAAATTTTCTCTTTCTAGCAAAAAAAATATATATCCATAAAAAACATTGCCTTTATCGCATGGATATGTTGGACCAAGCGAGGATGATAATAATATTCACCGGATTTTTTGTGGTTGCGTTTTCCGGTTTTGCTCTGAGTTTTCTCCTTCAACCAGACAGAAAAGAGATTGAAGACTATTTGAACAGAAAGGTTGACAAAGCAATTTATCATATTGCCATACTTTCTCTCTCCCTCATCCTGATATGGGTCACGGGAGTTTGGAAACTTGCCAGGCCAAACTATGTGAACACGATATTGTTGGATATTGCAGCAATTGTAATGGGTACGATTCTGATATATGTCAATATATCTATGATATATATGTTAATCAAAATTGGTTACAGGCCGGTTTTCAATAGAATTATTATTGATATTGGGGCATCTCTGGCAGTAATATGGCTGGTATTCGAAAAATTCAGTTTATCCTGGTATGTTGTAGTACTCATTTCGGCGGTATGTGTGGGAATCATTCTCTATTTCCTTTTCTGGCTGCTCAAATATCGTCAGATAGTAAATATAATCGTTGAGCCTATTAGTATATACAGATCCGGAGTGGGTTTTAGAATTTTCTCAATTCTTTATGGGATGAGCTTGATCTCGTCTGGCTACTCAGAAGAGGCGTACAAAGGATATATTGTTCTCTCTTTTACAGTTTTCGCAGCAGTATTTTGGTTTACGTCAAGAGAGCTCAGGAAGCTGTTAAAACTGTAATTTCCCCCATCTCCTCCATGGCTCTTGATATCCTAAGTTAGAAAAAATATTTTTAGAGCTCAACTCATTTACATCAGGAGATCAAGTATTCTGGGTAAAATCTCTCCTGCTTTTCCAAGAATGGATAAGTTAACGACAGAAGAGAGATATGTTGGCTCTAAATTTATTTCAATCACCTTTCCACCGTTTTGGGCGACAATCAAAGGAAGAGATGCTGCTGGCTGGACAACAGCAGATGTGCCTACAACCAGCATAACTTCACAATTTTCAGCGATTTCATATGCCTTATTAATGGCATCAGGAGGCAAGGACTCTCCAAACCAAACCACATCGGGTCTCATTAGATACCCGCACTCACAAGTAGGCGGAATTTTTTTCAAAGGAACCTCGTAGTTATAGATGGGATTATCAAACCTGTAACAGTTTTTATTTATACATTTCAATCTCCACAGATTCCCATGAAGTTCAACAACTTTCTTGTTTCCAGCTTTAAAATGGAGTCCATCAACATTCTGAGTTATCAAATAAAAATCTTTGAAGATCTTTTCTAGCTCAACAAGGGCCATATGGGCAGGATTGGGCTTTGCTTTGGATATAATACCACGTCTCCAATTATACCATTCCCATACTAGCTTTGGATCTTTTTTAAAGGCTTCTGGGCTTGCCAGATCCTCTGCTCTGAAATTTTTCCACAACCCGTCTTTCCCTCTGAAAGTGGGAACGCCACTCTCTGCTGAAACACCTGCACCAGTAAGAACTGCCACAAATTCGGCATCTTTTAGGATGTTGGCGCTTAGAACAAACTTACTATTCATAGGAGACCTCTCGATTAAATCACATAATAACGGTGATGTTAGTTTGGTTAGACCCCCTTAATTTTTTTTGCCACTTCATCTCCCAGCTCAGTTAGAACATATGCCCCGCCTTCATGTTTTACCAATCCCTTAGTTTCCATTTCATCCATCATTGTGGAAATTATTTTTGCGGGGCTGTGAGTTTTTTTAGAGAGTTCAGCTAGAGTTGCTTTTTTACTCGCTTCCAGTATTTCTATAATCTGCCTTCTCCTTGCATTTCCAGCAATAAAACCTATAGCTTCTTCATACATACTATAAGATTAACCGACAGAGATATTAAATAGTTTGCCTTTATGATGAGATGGTGGGCTAGCCCGGGTGGCTCGGCGTCACCTGTAACCCGAAATCGTCGATATGCGGGGGGCGAAGCCGATGGGAGTCCGAGCATACCACCATGAATACCTTGGTCCAGACCATGAGTCCCCGTCTCATGGGATCGGCGGTTATGAGGGGGCTTTCCGTAGGGACTGTCTCCTCATATTTACCGTGGGCACCGGTTTAGGCCCGGAAGGGAGCAGACCTACCACGGACGTTCGATGCTCATGAGGTTCCGGGGATGAGAATGGATCAGGGACCGTTCTGGTGGTGGTGTTCGGGCGACCTGAGGCGGGCCCACCATTATGTTTATATAACCCAAAAACCAGAGATGAAGTGCTGATGAAGCCGGAGTAGCCGAGCGGTTAAGGCGCTGGTTTGCTAAACCAGTGTCCATACGGACGCGAGGGTTCGAATCCCTCCTCCGGCGCTAGATTTGATGTTAAAGAAAAAGTAAGAGAGAATTTTCACTCTCTAAAAGACTCAAAAAAGTTTAAAAAAACGTAAACGAGGGTGAAAAATCAACACCAATTCCGGGTTTTAGGGGGGGCTCAATACTACCACCTGTTATTCTAGCCCCAGTGAATGGATCATTCTCAAGGAACAGGTTGCCATCAAGGTCCACAAAATCCACCAAGCTTAAGAGATGTGAAGCTGCTGTTATTCCCAGAGAGGTCTCGAGAAAGCATCCAATCATCACCTTTTTTTCCAGCTCTTTGGCCCTCTTTATACATTTAAGTGTAGGAGTCACCCCTCCATGTTTCATAACTTTTACAACAACTCCATCGCACGCATCAGCATATTTTTCCACATCTTCTGGAAATACTATGGGTTCGTCAATGAAAATAGGTATGTCTGTAAGGGATCTGAGTTTTCTCAGTCCTGATATATCATCTTTCTGCAAAGGCTGTTCTACCAGTTCAACTTCATGTCTCTCTAGGAGTTTTAGCATTTGAGTTGCCTCGTTTCTAGTCCATCCTTCATTGGCATCCACTCTTACAGGACAGTCTGTATGTTCTCTGATAGCTTTTAATCGTTCTAAATCTTTTTTCACTCCTTCACCCAGTTTTAACTTAATGATGCTGATTCCAGACTCGTCAAGTATCTCGGGTATGTGAGAACTCTCGGTAAGAGGGATAGTTATGGAAGACTCCTTTTTTTCATGGCTCAAATTTAACAGTTTAAATAAGGGTTTTTTATCCTCTTTCCCCTTAAGGTCATGGTAGAGAAGGTCAATAGAGGTTTTTAAGGGTGTTAATTCGGTTTTAATGATTTTCAAGTCCTCTAATGAATGGATTTTTTTGTGGTCTATGCAGGTGCACTCTTCTAGGACATCCTTCAAAGTATGTCCATAGTATGAAGAAGGCACTCCCTCACCAGTTCCAGTAATTCCATCATGTTCTGCGATAATAATCAACCCCTTATAGTTAACCATGCTTTCTCTAGAAATTCTGAATTCAAGATTAAGAGGAGTTTCCAGGGGAATACAGTGGATTTTCATTGTATTTCAGTCCTCCATTATCGCCCTGAAAAGTTTTTCAATTCCAAATCTAACGGGATCAGTAACAGGAACACCAAGATCCTCTTCCAGCTTTTGGATGGACTTAAGGGCCTCTTTCTCGCCATAACCCCATGTATTTAAAGCCACACCAGCTACCTTGGCCTCTTTTATATATCCAGCCAGTCTCTCGTACAGGAATATCAATTCCCTCAGGGGGGGAATCGGTCGATTGTAGCCTTCTATGGTATCTCTTCCAAGTTGATGGCATAATACCAGTTTTGAAGGAGCACATCCATGGAGAAGGCCGAGAGTTACTCCGCTGTATGCTGGATGAATTATTGAACCCTGTCCTTCTACACTGATAAACTCATAATCCCTGTATTTCATGATCTCAGCTTCGATAGCTCCAGCCAGGAAATCGGATATTATCCTGTCAGCAGGGATTCCATCTCCCTCTATCATAATCCCAGTCTGGCCAGTTGCGATAAATTTGGATTTCAGACCCTGATGGGCTGCAAATCGTGCCAGCTCAATAGAGGTGGTCATTTTTCCCACAGAACAGTCTGAACCTACTGTATGTACAATTACCCCGTCAAAATCTTTCAGTTTATCTGAGGAAACCGTAAGGTTGTCTGAAGGTTTTCTTACATCAATTATATTCACTCCATTCTGTTCTGCTTCACTCATTATATCAGGGTCTTCACTCAGGAAATAATGTAAACCGCTAATCACATCCAGTCCACGTCTAATCCCTGTGATCACGATACTTTTCCATTCTTCAGGAAAACCACCTCCGATAGGGGCTATGCCTATTATCAGGCTGTCAGGCTCAAACTTCATGGCATCAATAATATTTCCTACTATGGGTATGTCTTGTATTCCTACAATATCTTTGGTTGTGTATCCGGCTTTAGTACTATCTAACACACAGACAACTTTTTCAGGGCTGTAGCGGATCAATCCTACTGCTGTTTTGGAATGTGGCTCACCAAACAATCCCTCTGCAAGGATTATTGCTCGGTTAAAGTTCAGCCTCACAGGAAATAACCCTCCCGAATCCTTTACTTCTTCCTTCTCGAAAAATGAATTTCTGACCTTTAAGGATGTGGTATGGGTGATATTTAAACCTGATCTTAACCCGGCCCCTGTCTCCAGCTTTTAGGTATTTTTTTTCAATTTCTTCAAATACCACGCTTTCTGATATGGTCTCGAGATGTATTACTGGCTCATACCCGACTCCAATTCTGGTGGGATGGTTGAATACAAGGACTTCTGCCGTAAAGGTTCTTACAGGAGCAGGTTTACTTTTTGTGAGGACCATTCCTCTTCGAATGTGCTCACTTTTAATACCTTTTACTGCAATACCTACCACATCTCCTGCCATCCCCTGTTCAACTCGATAATGATGGATCTCAATAGACTGTACTTTTGTCTCGATGAATTCTCCCGTGCTGTCCGGACCTAAAAATACTTCGTCACCCTCCTTCACAATTCCCTGTTTTATGGTTCCACTTACTACAGTTCCCACTCCAGAGACTACATACACTTTATCCACATACATGAGGAAATCCTCTTTATAACGGAAACTACGTTTAGGAAGCTGTTTTATCAGTTCGTTCAGAATATTCAGCCCTGTTCCAGTAACAGCAGAGGTTTCAATTATGGGGACAAAAATATGACCCTGTTCGCCAAACAGATGGACCACTTTACTTATATCACTCTTTTCGGTGAGGGTGAAAGGAATCCTCCCAATACTTTTCAGAAGTTGATGTATTTCTTTGATAATCATCGAAACAGTTTTTTCTGACACTCTATCAATCTTGGTCACTGCTATTATTGTGGGTAGTTCCAGGGCAAGAAGAATTCCAAGATGTTCTCTGGTAGTTCTCGTGATACCATCATCTGCGGCTATTACCAGCAAACCATAATCCAGTTTCTGACCCACCAGTCCACGGATGGTAGTTCGGAGCCATGGTTCATGGCCTACAGTGTCAACAAATGACACGAGTTTTTCAGCTTCTTCTACCACTCTCGCTTTCTCATGTTTGTTTAAAGGGTTTTTAAGATATATGGTCTCTCCATTCTTGAAGCCATACACAGCATAGGATATATCGGCAGAAAGTCCTCTCTCGATTTCATGTTTTTGAACATCCAGAAATAAACGTGTTTTTCCTGCTCCATCGTCTTTTGTTCCAGTGACAATAGTCCCAACAAGAGTGCTTTTTCCGTGGTCCACATGACCTGCAGTACCTATTAAAATATGTTCCTTGGGCTTACCCCTTTTTACTATAGTGACAAGAGATATATATCCACCATCTACTCTGTGATTCTCTATATCCTTGATTTCGGCCCCTAACTCAGTAGCCATGATATCAAGAATGTATAGGCTCTCTTCAAGCCTTTTGGCGGGGATGCCTTTTAAGTCGCCACTATCAGTAACTCCAATGACATATAATGCTTCTCCTTTTCCCATAATGAGCCTATGGTTGAGCTGGCAGACAAGATTTTCAAATCTACTTTCAGAAAGATGAATATCCCGAGTAAGGTACTCTTTAAATTCGATATTTTCCTTCTCGCCTTCTCTTACCAGATATTCTATATTCTTAGGCATTATCTCGATTTAAATCCATAAATTACAGTTTACCACCTGGAATTGCTGGTCCAGTCGTATTATCTGTTTTCAATTTAAACAAGACTTTCATACCTTTAAGGGTAAGATGAACTTTGTCTGCCAGAGAAAGAATTTCTTCCATTCGAGGATCTCTTTTCCAATCGTAGACGTAATCGTACTCTCCCTGGATGGGTTCGAATCCAAGGGACATGAGCCTCTGATTGATGTCCGAAGGGGTAGCACCCTCACTGCTGAACCAGATTTTCATATAGCTCTTCATAGGCATCCACCGGTACACTGTATCTATCAAAGATATATAAACAATTCCCCCATGATTGGCTCTTTAATGTTGGGAGGTCTTTTGCTTTCAAAGAATAATGGTTAGATATGTAATCAAGACCTTATAGCCAAAGAGTTTTAATGTGATGTGTTACATGCTGAAACTTTTAACTTTTAGATTGACTTGAAGGGAGACCGGGATTCTTAACCTACACGTTTACCTACATAAAGCCATACATAGATAACTACGAATAAATTACTTTTATAATAAACTTTTACATAATTAAGGAGGTGAGAGCCATTAAGAAGAACCTGATTAAAGACGAAAAAGGTGCCATGGGTATAGGCACACTGATTATCTTCATTGCCATGGTACTGGTGGCGGCAGTGGCTGCAGCAGTTCTCATACAGACCGCAGGGTTCTTGGAGCAGAAAGCTTCAACCACAGGTAGAGAGAGCACTGAACAAGTGGCAAGCGGTATTCAGGTAGATGGGGTAATAGGATACACCAGTGCAAGTCCTCCCACAAGTGGAGATCTGGAGAAAATGGTGATTTATATATCACCTAATGCAGGAAGTAAAGGGATAGACTTGGCTAATTCAAGAATAATCCTGAGTGATGGATCAAAGAATGCGGAGTTGAAATACAATACCAACCTCTTTTTGGATAAAGACGCTACCGGAGTTAACGACATTTTCAACAGTACCGAAATCAGTCTTTGGGCTAGTGCTAATTTGACAGACAAAACGTTTGGTGTAGTGACTTTACAGGATGCAGACAGCTCTCTCACATCAAGTTATCCGACTATAAACAAGGGAGACAAAGTTGCGTTGATAGTGGACCTAAGTGACGTATTTGGAAACGTATCTGAGAGAACAGAGATAACAGGGAAAGTTGTACCTGAATTCGGATCTCCAGGTATTATAGAGTTCACAACACCACCAGCCTATACAACGAACATTGTGGATCTACAATAAACCCCTTCTTTTATTTTTTTGAGAGGAGGAATATTTAATGATAGGCAAACTGGCAAAAAAACTTAGAAGGGTTCCCGAGACTAAGGAGAGGGATGAGGAGGTGGTAGAAGAAGAACTCGAAGAGCTGGAAATCAAAAATGAGGAAAGTGGTGAAGAGAAGAGAGAAGAAGAACAAGAAGAAGGGGAGACGAAGATTATAGAAAGATTGAACGAGATTGATAATCGGCTTCCACGACTTGATATAGCTCTAAACAATCTTAAAAAAGAAATTAATGAAATTAGAAACGAGATGTCCCGTATGGATGGAAATATTCAGGATATAATGATGTTATATGAAGTTGTCTCATCTCAGGTTAATCCTTTCATTGGAATTTCCAAAGTCACTGCTGTTAGTATGGAGAAGCTGGAAAGGTTGGAAAAGAATTTTGAACGTTTATCCAGTATGATGGATGATCTTCTCATCGATATGAGGATAATTACCGGAAAAACCTTCGATGTGGATGAAATCATTAATGAGGTGTTGATGGAGGAGATTTGATGGATGAAGAGGATATAAAGAAGGTAATTCGTATCGACGAAGATGCTGAAGAAGAAAACAAAAAAGAGCCGGAGAAATTGGCCGAGAAAACTCCCACTAGGGATAGGGGTGAAAGTCTTGAAGAAGTTGAGTCAAAGGGATATCTTACCCCTGAAGAAATAGAACAAAAAGTAGAGGCTCTTCGCGGGAAATTACCCTCATTCCTTCTCAGAGATCTTAAGGAGAGTCTCTCTACTAGGATTCTGACGGAAGCTCAGTTAAATGAAGTGATCAACAGGGCATTAAGGAAGTTTCAAGATGCGGATCAGGGCAGAAAGATCCGTGAGTTATCCAGCAAGATAGATCAGCTAAGTAATACCCTTGAAAAGTCTCTTTCAAGGATATCTGAACCTCCCAGAGAAATTGCTAAACCTGAACCTGAGGTAGAAAAACTACCGAAAGCTGGTGAGAAAATGGAGAAAGTGGAAGAGGTAATAAAAGGAGTTGAACCAGGGATTGTAAATCGACATGTACTGGCTCCATCGTATCCTACAGAAGCTAGGCTTCAGAAACTACCAAAAGATGTAGAAGGGATTATGCTAGCTCTGAAGTGGGTGGAATTTCTCATCGAGAAAGTTGGACACTCAGGACTGGAAGATGTTTTGGAATACTACGTTGACATAGAATGGATTACTGATGAAGTATTGTCGAAACTTATCAGACTGGCAAGAGGTATAAAACCGTATCATGAGGAAAGTGACTGGAGACCGGCAGGTTACTTGACAGCTCTTGATCACATACAGTCTCTCCTCTATATAGAGAAACTTAGAGGGGCCAGGCTGGACAAAGATCTGATTGATCAGTTGGACAGAGAAATAAGCAGGATTAAGAGGAGGTCAGAGGAATTACATGGGATTTAGCACGATTGCAGCATTTTCAATCATACTTGTGGCATTTATTGCTTCAGTCTCTATTGTATACAGTGCAGTTGATGCCGGATTTGAAAAGGTAAAGGAGGTGATGGAGGAAAGAAAGGAAAGTTTTGTGGAGAAACAAAATACAGAGATTACAGTCAATAATACATCTATATCAGGCAACGCCACTGAATACATGCTGATCATATCTATAAAAAATGATGGCTCCATCACTTTAGATGTAAACGATTTTACAGTGCTGGTAGATGGAACTCCTCGTAACTTTGTGTTCAGTCCGGATGGTTTGTTGTACCCTGAAAATAGTGTGATGATTTATGTTTCTGGATTATCTGGAAGCGGCTCTCATAGATTCAAGGTGGTAACTGGAAATGGAATAGAGATATATGGTAGTTATGTGGTGTGAAATATGGGATTTGGAACAAGTGCTGCAAATATAATATTGTTTATAGCCACTCTTATTGTGGCAACTTCTGTTGCTGCAGTACTTGGGACCACAACCCATAAAATCACCATAGGTCTACAGGCCAAAGAGGAATTGCTCACAAAAGCTCTATCTTCTGACATTGAGATAATTAACGATCCCGTTGTTATACCAAAGCAGGGAAACTATTATCTCTTTTATGTTAAGAATATTGGAAAAGAGAAGATACTTTTTGATTCCACTTCTTTATCTGTTCTCATAGATGGTCAGCTTATACCAGCAGCCAATCTCACTGTAACATCTCCGGGAAATCAGGGATATCTCTCTTTGGCTGACGTGGGTACTATTGGGGTTATGACAAATCTGACTTCTGGTGACCATACCATCAAAGTAATCACCTATGAAGGAGCTTCCGATTCTCTGGATTTCCGCATATGAGGGTTGCACATGCTAGAAATCCAGCTTTCTGGGGATGAATTTCACAAGAAAGTGGGTGGAGGGATTCCTACTGGGTCCCTTGTTATGATAAAAGGAGAAAATAGTTCAGGCAAATCAGTGATATGTCAGCGAATTGCTTATGGTCTTCTGAACAGCAGAACTCCAGTTACCTTTATTTCAACTCAACTGACAACAGTGGATTTCATCAATCAGATGAACTCTCTTGGGTATAGGGTCTCTCAACATCTGATAAACGGTCTGATCCTTTTCATACCCGTGTATCCTCTTATCAGTGAACCTAAAAGCAGAGATGATTTCGTCGATAAATTGATGAAAGCCCAATCTCTGTTCGAACATGATGCGATTTTCATAGATTCCCTCTCTTCTTTGATAAAGCAGGAAATAAATGAAGAAAAGGCAGTAGACCTTCTGGCGTTTATGAAAAGGATAACAGGAACGGGAAAAGTAGTGATTTTTACAGTTAACTCAGGTGAGTTACCCCGCGAGATAGAAAAAGAGCTGGAGTTTGCAGCAACCATTCTCATAGAAACGAAGGTAAAGGAGTTTGGAGGAGATTTGAAGAACATCATGATCATCAAAAAATACAACCGGGCCCAGGGTAATTACCAGAAAATCACTACCTTCAGAGTGGAACCAAAAATCGGCTTGGTGGTAGAGATAGCAGCAGTATCGTGAGGGTGTGACATGACTTTGGAAGAGGCATTGAAAAGAAACCCTCATCTAAGAACGTATCTTGAGAATCTCAGGAAAAAAGAGGGTAAAATTCCAGAGTTCACTCCAACAGTATCTAGAGAACTAAAGGAACTCCCATATCCAAACATTCTGTACCCAGTAGGAGACCCAATCTTTGTACATGTATCTACAACCAGAGAAGGAATAAAGAGGTATCTGGCGATTGAACCACGGTTACAAACAGAATCTGAGGAGACGAGATATGAAGCTATTTTGAATAAAATGCTAGAATATGCTGCAACGGAAGAGTTGCCAAAAGATGATAGAGAAATGGAAGCTCTAGTAGATAAATTGTACCGGAAAACCATCAAAGTGAGCAATGTCTCAAAAAATGGTAAGTTCAAAAAAGGAAAGATTCCAGTATCTAAAGCAGAAAAAGAGAAATTCCTCTATCTTATCAAAAGGGATGTACTTGGTACAGGAGCATTAGAACCGTTAATCCGGGATCCGTATATCGAGGATATTCACGTTATAGGACCAAAAAACACCCATGTGGTTCACAAGGTTTTTGGAATGATGAACACCAATATTTTTTGGGCAGATGATATAGCTCTCACTGAATATCTAAAAAACATGGGAGAGAGGATCGGCAGGCCGGTAAGTGAGGCGAACCCTATCGTGGATGGTTCTCTTCCAGATGGTTCACGAATAAACATTGTTTTCAGTACAGATGTCAGTTTGAAAGGTCCAAGTTTCACCATTAGGAAATTTTCAGAAGTTCCTCTAAGTATCACACAACTAGTAGCATGGGGTACTCTTTCTTCAGAAGAAGCAGCATACTTGTGGCTCTGTCTTGAATATGGGATGAGTGTGTTTGTCTGCGGAGAAACTGCTTCGGGAAAAACCACTACGCTTAATTCTATGCTACCATTCATCAAACCAGATTCGAAGATATATACTGCCGAAGACACTGCTGAAGTTCTCCCACCACACAGTGTGTGGCAACAATTACTTACCAGAGAGAGAGGAGAGACTGGAAGGGTGGATTTATTTGACCTTCTAAGAGCTGCATTGAGATCGAGACCTAATTATATAATTGTAGGGGAAATAAGGGGTAAAGAAGGGAATATAGCTTTTCAAGCAATGCAAACTGGCCATCCTGTGATTTCAACTTTCCATGCGGCTTCAGTAAAAAAGATGATTCAGCGGTTCACTGGCGATCCAATAAATGTGCCCATCACCTTTATAGATAATCTGAATGTTGTTTTAATTCAGCAGGCAGTATATCGCCAGGGAAAATTTCTGAGGAGATGTACTTCTATAGAGGAGATAGAGGGTTACTATGAAGAGGTAGGTGGTGTTGTTACACGTTCGGTGTTTCAGTGGGACCCGGTAACAGATCGGCATATCTTCAGGGGTCTTAACAACAGTTACATTTTGGAAAACAAAATTGCTGAGACAGCAGGATTTGAAGATACCAGAGAAATATACAATGAACTGGAGTTAAGGGCAAAAATCATTGAAGAGATGATAGCTCACAATGTGTTTGATTATTTTAGAGTAAATGATCTCATCAGAGCTTTCTATAGAAAGGGACTGGAGGGTTTACCTTTTACCATATGATTCTGGAAGGTGAGTGAATGAGATACGTAGAGAGAGCTGGACTTCATCCAGAGACCTATAAGAAAAAGATTTTATTGCCAGTCGTCGTTCTGGCAGCAGTAGCAGCTTTAGTCATGCTGCTCTTTGTGGTTCCACTTCTATCTCTTCTTGGACCCATTTCTTACCTGGTCATGACGGTTCCCGTTTTCATTGTTATAGTGGGCCTGCTATATCCCAAAATAATCGCAGATAGTAGAAGGAATGAGATAAACAATAACCTCCATTTTTATATTACTAATCTTGGAGTATTATCGACCTCTGAAGTGGATAGAAAAACAGTCATGAGACTCCTTTCTGAGAAAAAGGAATATAAAGAGCTGGCCAAAGAGACTGGAAAACTGTATGTAATCATGGAAAAATGGGGACGAAGTCTAGCACAAGCTTGCAGATTCCTTGCAAAACGAACTCCCAGTGAGATATTTGCTGATTTTCTTGATAGGTTTGCTCATTCTCTTGACAGTGGGGAATCTATGGACTCTTTCCTCAAAAAAGAGCAGACTGTGGTGATGTCGGACTATGCTACAGTCTACAGAGGGAAACTATATGATATTGATGTTTTTAAGGAGATCTATATATCGATAATTCTATCCATCGCTTTCTTTGCCTCTTTTGCCATGATTGTTCCATTTATCACAGGTCAGAGTCTGAAGTTTTTTGTCATCATGATTGCTTTTATTTTAATGTCAACAGAGGTAGCCATAGTGTACTTTCTCAAGAATAAAGTTCCTGAGGATAACATATGGCATACTTCTGAAATTGTAACTGATGTGGATCGAATGTTGTTGAAGAGGCTTGTAATCTCTATCGTCTCCTGTGGCGCTGTTGTAGCAGCTTATTACTTTATTTCTCCTGTTTTTGGAATCTCTATTCCCTTTGAGTTTGTAGTATCACTATCATTAACACCTCTGATAATCGCAGGAATGACTGTAAGGAAAGAAGAGGAGAAAATAAAGCGAAAGGATCTTAACTTTCCAAGTTTCTTGAGAAGTCTCGGGGGATCTGCAAGTGCTCGTGGTAGACAGATTCTTGAGTCAATGAAATATCTAACGGCTCATGATTTTGGACCCCTCACTGAGGACATACAGAACCTGTATAAGCGCTTATGCACCAGACTCAACAATGACTATGCATGGAGACTGTTTTCTGTTGATACTGGTAGCAATCTTATTTATCGATTTGTGGAAATGTTTGTTGAGTCCATCAGGCTGGGTAGCGAACCGGAAGAGGTAGCAGATATAATTGCAGACAACTTTACGAAGATAAATGAGCTCAGAAAGCAGAGGTTCCAGACAACAGCCAGTTATATAGGTCTGAGCTATGGTCTCATTGTTGGTGTGGCCTTTGCCCTCTTCGTCTCATTCGGGATAGCAAAAGGGATCAATGAGATGTATCTCTCCATGAACATTACCTCTGAGTTTGTACAGAACATCATATATACGACTCCAAAAGAAGATCTTTCTTGGGTGTTCAACCTTATATACTTCGTTCTCATAGGTCATTCGTTCCTCGCAGCAATTTCTATCAGAATCACTGATGGAGGACATTTAATGAATTCTCTGAATCACTTTGTAGGTATGGTATGGGTCTCATCGGTGATAGTGTATATAGCTTCAAAGGTGATGGTGAATATGTTATCCTTTGGCTCTTGAAGGTCTATTGAGCTGTATTAATAACAATGTGAGAATTAAAACAAAAAATATATATATAGTGAGCTATGATGATTATGATGACCATTGATAATTTAGGAGGGGATGGATGGTAGGCATAAAAATCTCGTTAGGTGAGCCTGTAATAGTTTTAGCGATTATTATTGGTGAGGGAGGGTAATCAGGTGATAAACACAAAGATCTTCCTGATTGACCCTTTAATAATTCGCTCTTTAAACAAGAGTGATCTCAGAAAAAAAATTCTCATTTTTCTTGCTAGGATCTATCCCCGGTATACATATCTTTCTGAAATCGCAAGAGGTGTTAGGTCCGACCCCTCCAATGTCCTCGGGTGCCTCAAGGGCATGGGCAACAGATATAATGGCAACAGCTCACTTATAGAACTCGGTCTTGTAGAGATCCTTGAAAAAGATGGATACCGGTATTACAGAATTACGGATTATGGGAATGAAGTGGCCGAATATATCAAAGAGACTTATTTAGGAGGGTTACAGTGATAAAGAAAACAGATAAAATTCTAGAGTTGTTAAGGACACATGAGAAAACGTTGAATGAATTGAAGACCCTAATCCTGAACGGAGATAACCCTGAAATGGAACTGAATCTGGACATGGAGGAGAACACAACTTCGGATAGACATAAAATCATCAAAAATTCCCTTGAATTTGTCTATCATCATCTTCAGGCGCAGTCCATTCTTTTTGGAGTTAGGACAGGAATTCTTCAGCTCATGGAAAAGGGACTGAGTCGGGAAGAAATACTTTCTAAAATCGATTTCCCAAACAAGGAGTATCTGGAAAAGACTGTATCCTATTTTGAAAGGATGTTTGAAAATGAAAATCCGTATAAAATAAATTTCAGAGATGGATGTGTTTTTCTCAATGTAGATCCAGATCTCATTGCGTTTTATCAATCAGTGGCTAAGACCTCTTACTATTATCTGATCAGCAATAATCATCCGAATATCACCTTGGGTTTTGAAAAAGACTCTGATCTATGGGATATATGGCTTCATGGAACTTGGTTCAGAGTTGTCAGAGAGGTTATAGCGGATCTGATGAGTCCATCCAATGGAGACTCAATTCTGGATGTGGGATGTGGGAGCGCATCTCCACTTTTTTTCGCTCCATTAGTAGGTCCAAATGGGTTGTATACGGGAATAGATAGATCAAAAAACCTCCTGAATATGGCCAGTAGGCGAATCCGATCATCTAGAATAGACTGGGCTGTTTTGAAGAATTTATCTGTAGAAGAAAGGATAACCATAAAAAGGAAATACGATTACGTAGTATGCAACCTCACGTTTAAGTACATCCATAATTTCAGACAGGCTCTGAAGAACATGGTAAATGCAGTAGCCAGAGGTGGCAAGATACTGATTTTTAATGAGTTCTTTCCAGATGTCACTCCAAAATTCGATAGTAGTTTTTCTTTTTATAATTCTCTCATCCCCTCTTTTAACAGATACATATCTTTAACAGAAATAGAGGACTGGCTTTCATCAGTAGCCAAGGATTTTGACCTGAAAGTACATGATGGTATGTTTTTAGAAATCACATTGAGGTGATTAATCTGGAAAAGAGAGATTTTTTTAAAGTTGGTGAGAAATATGAAAAAGCCATGTTGCTTGAAATGCTGCTATTGAGAACTCTTATTGCCTCTCTCCAGGATTTCGGTATGGAGAAAGAGATAATGGATCATCTAGTGTCTAAATATGGTGAACGAATCTTAGGATTTATGTCGGAAAATTTGAGCTTTGAAAAGTTCTCTGAAGAGAGTTTCAGTAATGTATACGGTGAATTTCTGGAACTGGTACTTAAAAATGCAGTGGGCTCCGATAAGATTGTGGTAGAGGCCAATGAATCTATATTGAAAGTGACCATACATGGATGTCCCCACCATATGGGGAAAAAAGTAAGAGAGAAACTTGATATGGATCCTCCCTCCCAATGTCCTGTTGAGCTTTTAATTTCTAGCATTTTGAATTCTGTGGTTATGGAACACTCTCTTATTGATAGGAAGATATTTAAAACAGAAAAAGGTTACAAATGCAAGATGGAGTTCGGGGTTCGTATATAGGTGCTGGAGCTCATGTCGTTGATCCCCCTCACTGATGAGGAAAAGAAAAGAATAATTTTTGGTTTAAGAAGTTCGGTAGTTGCTACTAGGTTTCTTACCATAAAAAAGATCTTTGAACTGGTGGAAAAGGCTCCTGATAAACTGAGATATCTTGAAGTATCTGATGAGACTGCCATGAGGGATATCCTGAATCTTCTTGAATACCTAGCTTCCAATGATACCGATGCTGTAGTTAGAAGAGAAGCTGCAATATCTCTCAGAGCCATCCGTAACATTCTTGGTCCTAAATTTAAGTATGAGGTCATAATGTGTCCAAACTGTAAAGAGATGCTCACTTTTAACTGGAGATTTTGTCCAAAGTGTGGGACAGAAATGGAGCTGGAGTCTCTTGAGAAAGAATTCTCAAAATGCAGCAACTGTGAAAGTCTTATCTCCGGAAAATGGAATTACTGTATTAATTGTGGATATCAGTTGAAGAAAAGCACTCTGGAAGTTAGATGTCCCAATTGTAAAAAAGAAATCAAAGAAGAGTGGGTGATCTGTCCTTTTTGTGGCACGAGGCTTAAAACGTAAATCTTCTCTCTTGCTATCTATTGTTTCTCTTTCCTGGATGTCAAAAATTTTATATGGTCTGGCCTGCCAGATTAATCCAGGTGAACCGGGAACGATAGAATAGATGTGAATCTGCCATGTATGATGTCGAAGAGATTAAGCGGAGAAGAAAAAAACTAGGAATAACTCAAAAGCGTCTTGCAGAGCTGGTTGGAGTTAGTCAGCCAATGATAGCGAGGATTGAATCGGGAACAGTTGACCCTAAACTTTCTTTGGTGAGGAAAATATTCAGGGCTCTTGAAGAAATTGACGGTAAGAACATCACCTCTATGGACATTATGACATCTCCTGTTGTCACTGTAAACGTAGACGATACCCTTCTAAAGGCTATTGAGCTAATGGAACGTCACAATATATCTCAGTTACCCGTAATAGAGAGTGGTACCCCAATTGGTAGTATATCAGAGGGTACAGTCTTAAGACTTATAGTGGAAAAAGGTCTAACCGAAGCTGGGGGAGTTTTGGTAGGTGATGTAATGTCTGAACCTTTTCCTTTCATCACGTCAGAAACCACTCTCGACAGGATTTCCCGGCTGCTTATGGAACATCAGGCTCTTCTCGTTATGGAGAGGAATAAAATCAAGGGAATAGTAACCAAATACGATCTGATGAAAGCACTGCATAGAGGGATATGATGGGTCTGGAGACTTTTTTCTGGAAAAAATGGTTAACAGCAGACAAAGTCGAGTATCTAAAAAAGAACAAAGTGGGTGTAGTTGGGAGCAGACTTCTTGCAGAGCTGCTCTGGAGATCTGGAGTTGGGTGTATCAGATATGTGGGTGACCATATAACTGCATCCGATGTTTCCATTGATCCCGTCCTTAATGTTGAGGAAGCCAATTCTTATGATGATATGCCCCCTAAAAAAGAGGGAGTTGAGATTACCACATATACCTTTCCTGAGGATGACTACCTAGCTTTTAAGAGACAATTGAGGGGTGCAGATGTTATTGTAGCTCATAAACACATGGAACTTAGCTCCAATGTGGCAGAGGATCTAGGAGTACCATTTATTCCAGAGATAATTACTACATTTCTGCCGGATGGCATTAAATATTGTGCAGTAAGATACGAGAAACCAGTCACCAATCCTGTCATCTATACTTTAACCTGTGCAGTTCAGGCAGGAGAGATCATACGAATACTGACCGGGTATGGATTACCTGTCATAGCTCCAACAGCATATGTGGTAGATTTTGGTTCCCCCGGGTACCTGAGGCAGATCAGGCTGAAGGCTGTCAGATAGAAGGGATTGGATGGAGGACGACAATATAGAAAATAACGGGAATAACAGTGAACGGGATATTGATAACGGAGAAAACAAAGAAGAGATCCATGATTCGGAGTTACAGGGAGAGAACCTGAAAAACGCTACCACAACTGATAGGCCTTATCCACCTGAAGATAAAGAAATGCCTCTAAGTATGCACATAAAAGAATTACGTGACCGCTTGGTCCGAGTATTGATCTCTGTTGCTGTTCTGTTTGCTATTTTTTTCCCCTTCTCTGATGACGTTATGGTGGCTTTATGGTACAGGCTTTTTGCTGAAAATATTGACATTGTGGCTTACAGTCCACCAGAATGGATAATCTCAAGGTTGATTCTTTCACTGTTCGTTTCCATTTTGGTTGCATTCCCCTATCTGATTTATGAGACATACATGTATCTCAAACCAGGCCTTTTCCATCATGAAAGAAAATACCTGAAGTACCTGATCCCCATGTCCTACCTTCTGTTCATTGGGGGGGTCTCTCTAGCCTTTTTTGTCATAGTTCCACGAGTTCTTGATATTGTAATCGCCCATTCAGGGGAGATAGCTCCTGAATTCTCTGTTCAGAAAACCATGATGGGACTTTTCAGAATTTTCTTTGCTTTCGGTCTTGTATTTCAGTTACCAATTCCGATGGTTCTGGCAGTCAGAATTGGCATTGTCACTCCTGAATGGTTTGAAAAAAGGAGGCTTGTGGTATATGGTCTTCTTGCTGTGCTTGCTACTACAATCTCTCCAGACTTTACAGGGGTTAATCAGCTTATTATTCTTGGGATTGTTGGTCTTCTTTATGAGTTGAGTATAAAAATATCCCGGCTATTTGTCAAATAGTTCTTTTTAGAAATTGCTTGGTTTATATCTCAATAGGCTGAGGCAAGAAAAGCCTCATGATAAAGATATATATACCGTTAATTGAGAATTCTCACCCTATGAGGTATATCGAGCTGTATTACTCAGATACATGTCCTAACTGCCATATGGCTAGGAAACTCATAGTCGGGATGTTAAATGAAAAGGTCTTATTCAAAGAGATTAATGTGGGGACAGAGTATGGTAAGAAGAAAGCTGAAGAGCTTGGAATATGGGTAGTCCCCACACTAGTAGTAGATGGAGAGGTTGTAATGGAAGGAGAGGTTGACGAAAAAGTCATTGCAAAGGCAATAAATGTCACCAATGAGAATGAGTGAGGGTGAGGAAAAGTGAATCTTGATAAATATCGTAATCTTACTAGAGATACAGAATTTAAATACATTAATGTCCACCCAATCCAGAGGGGTGGCGTACTGACTCCAGAAGCGAGAAAAGCTATTCTTGAATTTGCTGATGGATATAGCGTATGTGATTTTTGCTTTGAAGGGAGAGTGGATCTGGTCGAAAATCCACCTATAAAGGAGTTTACTGGAGATATTGCCGAGTTTTTGAATATGGATGAGGTCAGGTTCACTGCAGGATGCCGTCATGCTAAATGGACCGTCATGGCAACCATGCTTGATAAAGGCGATGCCATTGTTGTAGATAGTTTGGCCCATTATACCTCCTATCTTGCAGCTGAGGCCAATGGTCTTGAGGTATTTGAAGTTCCCCACAGTGGATACCCTGAATTTAGAATTAATCCCGAGAATTACGCGAAGGTGTTCGAGGAGGTAAAGGAAGAAACTGGTAGTTATCCGAAAATGGCCCTCCTTACTCATGTGGATTATAGGTATGGTAATCTCACTGATCCAGTTGAAGTGGGTAAGATATGTGAGGATTACGAAGTTATGTTTATGCTTAATACAGCCTATTCATCAGGGCTTATGGAAATCAATGGAAAGAAAATGAGAGCTGATTTTATAGTTGGAAGTGGCCATAAAAGCTGGGCAGCCACCGCTCCAATAGGCTTTGTAGCGACAAATTATGAATACACTGACAGTCTATTCTCCACCTCTAAGATCAGAGGTAGGTGGAGTGGGCGAGGCTTCACGAAGAAAGAAGTAGCATTTTTCGGCTGTTCTCCTGTTTTTGGAGCGCCTCTTGTAACCTTGATGGCGTCTTTTCCCAAGGTGGTAGAGAGGGTTAAAAGCTGGGAAAAGGAAGTGGAGAATGCCAGATATTTTGTTAATGAAATGGAGAAGATCGAAGGTTTGCACCAGATGGGTATAAAGCCAACAGAACATACCCTTCAGAATTTTGAAGCCCTTCCCTTTCACCAGGTGGCTAAACAACATAAACGGAGAGGATATTTCTTATATACCGAGTTGAAGAGAAGAGGTGTGATAGGTGTGCATCCTGGCCTTACCAAAAACTTTAAGATTAATACTTTTGGCCTTACCCGCAAGCAAATCGATCATGTGATATGGGCTTTTAAGGATATCGCTGAGAAATACAATCTGGAGGTGGAAGACTGACGGAGAAGATTAAAGAGAAGGTGGCAAAATTTAGAAAATTTTTCGAGCTACCCTATTCTCCGGTAGGGGTTAAAATAAGCAGAGACTCCTTAGAGCCAGATTCAAGACCTGCTAGATACTGTGAGCTGGTAAGGAAAGCCTCGCTTTTTGGAGATGAGTTCGTGCTTACAGCAGACAGACTTACCTGTGCTGGAGCAGAAGTATCTCTCGGATTTTCAGAACCCATGTTTGATGAGGTCTCTCCAAGACTTGAATTTGGAACCAAGGCCATTATTATAAAGCCTCTTGAAAAAATGAAAGAGAGGCCAGACGCTGTTATAGTGATTGGAACTCCCAAAAAATTGATGCGTTTGTCTTCGGTATATAATCAAATTTTTGGAGAACCTGTTTTATCCCAGTTTAAGGGATCAAATGCTATATGTGGAGAATGTACAGCCGTTCCGATACTTGAGAACAGGCCAAATTTATCTCTTTTATGTGATGGATGCAGAACCTTTGCAGATTATAAAGATGATGAAATTGCTGTAGGTATGCCGTACGAAGTGTTTTTGAAGATAGCAGATGGAGTTCAAGAGGACAGGATAATAAGGGCTCTATGTGGTTGTATAATGGATGACCTTCCGAAAAATGCAGTAAAAGCTATCGCTGATTTTGGATTTGACAAGGCGACGGATCACTTTTTTGGATTTTTCAATGGACAAATTATCAGGATGTATGCCATAAAAGGTGAAGATGGTAAGGTAAAAGAGTTAACCTTCTATCTTCCAGTTAAATTCAAAAATACTGAAATTGCTGGGGGGATGTATAATAAAGCAAGAGAATTCTTTAGCGAGCCTTACATGATACGCTTAAGGGATAACTGGATAGATATAGTTCTGCCTGTAGACTTGTTTGCTCCCATCCAGAGAGTGGTTCAGCAAAAGGATAAGTTTGAAAGCATTCTTAATTCTGCCATTGACCAGATAACGGAAAAAGTGAAAGAGTTTAAGGAGAGGTATGCAAATAGCTGAAAAATCAACCGGACATAATCAACATGTTGAAAAAAAGATTGAAGCCATTAAGAAAGAGTTCAAAAATAAAGGTAAGGTACTTGTAGCTTTTTCTGGGGGAGTAGACAGCAGTGTCCTTGCAAAAATCGGCTTTCTCTCTCTTGGAGATGATTGTATAGCTGTCACAGCTGTATCTGAAACCTACCCCGAATGGGAACTTAGATATGCAAAAAAAATAGCGGAAGAGATTGGCATCAGACATTATGTGATTAAGCATTCTGAGTTATCCGCAGATGGTTTTTCTGAGAATTCTCCGGATAGATGCTATATCTGCAAGAGGAGCCTTTTTAAAAGGTTACGAGAGTTTGGCAAAGAGCTTGGCTTCACTGTTATCGCTGAAGGGACAAACAAGAGTGAACTATCAGGCCATAGACCAGGCTACCGGGCTGTGAAGGAGTTTGATGTTTTCACTCCTCTTAAAAATTACACTAAAGAAGAGATAAGAGAAATTGCCCAATATCTCGGACTGTCTAACTGGAATAAACCCTCTATGGCCTGTCTTTCATCTAGATTTCCTTTTGGAGAGAAAATTACCTTAGAAAAGCTAGAAAAAATAGAAAAAGCTGAAAAGTTTCTATTCTCCCTTGGTGTGGAAACCTGCAGGGTACGGTATCATAGAGAGATTGCTAGAATAGAAGTCCACCCAGGGGATTTTAAACTGATGGTTAACTATAGAGATGCTATTGTCAGCTATTTCAAATCTCTTGGATTTAAATTTATTACTATGGATCTGGAAGGATTTAGAAGTGGAAGTCTCAGTGAAGACATGAAATAATGCTGGATTGTAGTATTGTAACTCAGAGAGTTGCAATTTGTTGACTGTAACTAAACAATATCTTATCTCCACCACAAGTAAAATACTGTACGTATGTTTACAATTTGTAAATCAGTGATCTACAATACTGATTTGTAGACATGTTCTTGGATTACATATTGGCTATTCACATTCGCAGATAAGTTACCTTTTTTGTGTTCTACTTCACCGTGGAAATCATATTCTGTAACACATCTCTTTTGCTCGACCCTGCAAATATGGTGGTGTAGTTGTCATTTTCAATCAACTTGTAATATTTCCCATCCACCATCCAGACATTTCTGTCTTTTTTACCAATATTATCCATCATAGTGGTGACAGATTGTACAAATTCTATGCCATCTTTCTCTGTGTCCCATGCAATTTTCCATATGAATAAAAAATCTGTAGTGTTGGAATACATTATAAAGAGATCTCCATTCCATCCTTCTGCTGCAGTGTAAGCTATGGGCCTGTTTATGTGTGCAGAAAGAAATGTAATAATAAAGAACTCCCCTAATCTGTCCTCACGTATCTCCTTCCATTGATTCGGAGGAATGATATCCATAGAGAGTGTAATGAACAATTCTTTATTGAGATATTTTTCAGGATGGATAACTTGTTCTGTGGATTCAGGAGGATCGTTTAAAGCCATATTAATATACTCCCATCCACCTTCTAAATAGAGAAAAGTTACAAAGGGTTTCCCGTAGTCGTATGGAAAGTAGAAAATGGAGTCGAGAACCTCCCGGATAGGAACTGGAGCCGGTTCGTAAGAGAAGTTAAAGGTTCTGGCGTATAGCTCGCCTAACAGAATCGCATCACCCTCAATCAGAGCAGAATAAGCCATCTCTTCATCAAAGGTATCTGGACTATGTTCTGGGAAATAGTATCCCTGAAATATATGCTCCATTTCGTGGCTAAGAGCTTCTCCCATTCCTGGCTTATCTGGATTGAAATGCTCCTTTACAACATACACGTCTCCTTTCCATGCAAAAGCAAGATAGGATCCGATTTGTCTGTTTCTCATTTCAGTGTAATTCAATTCCTCTGGTATAAGGAGGAGAGCCTTGTAAAATAACTCCTCATCTTTTAGCTCACTGGCAGTATACTCCCATTGCTCCAGAACCCATTTATTAGGTACGACTCTAATCTCTGTTCCAGGAGGGACATCCAGCCCTCGTATTTTTTCAACCTCTACAGTAACATTGTAAAACAGTAATCGTACACTCTCTTTGTACATATCCCCTACAATGGATTCTTCGTCAGGAGGAATTTCTGGAACAGGATTCCAGAGTATAATTGCCAGAATCATGGTTATCAATACTGGTAAAGCCAGCTTGATTAATTTGGTGGAAAACATGATACCCTCTCATATCTCTGGTGAATTCTTACATATCTTTCGGTTATTCAGCTTTTTTGAAGAGAACCACATTCTCATAGACCTCTTTGGCTTTTCCATCTGCTGTGAGGTATCTGATATATGCAAGAACCTCCCCCAGAGCTAGTTTTTTGTTAAATGAATCCAGATCGGCGAAATCTCCAGCATCCCAGTGAACCATTGATGCAATCTCAAGTAAGCTTTTGGGAGTCTTATCGAGGATACTGGAAACTTCTTTCAGACGGTTCTGACAGTGGTGTATGAGAAATCTTGCCCTCTCCTTCCAGTTTCGTATGGGTTTACCATGGGAGGGGAAGACGGTTTTGGCTGGCAGTTCTAGTAACCTCTCAAGGGAGTTTAGATAGTCTTTCATGGGATTCAGTGATGAAGATGGAGTAAAGCTCACATTCGGTGTTATATCTTCTAGGAGGATATCCCCGCTAAAAATAATCTTTTTCTCCTGATCATAAAGGCAAATATGTCCAGGAGTATGTCCGGGAGTCCATATTACAATCAAGGACCTTGTGATCCGATCACCATCAGTTACACATGAGATATCTGGTAGCGAATGAGCCCAGGGAATAGTCTGTATGAGTGGGTCATAGTGGAGTGGAATGCCATATAATTTTGCCCATTCCTGCAATTTCATGGAAAATCGTTGAGGTCGGTTGTACATATCCATCAAAGCTTGTTCTTTCGGATGCATCAATAGATCTCCTTTACCAGTAGATAGAATTCTCTGGCTCAATCCAATATGATCTGGGTGACCATGAGTGCCCACTATCTGAGTGATATTCTCGAAAGAAATCCCGAATGAGTTTAGACTTTCCTGAATTATTTGTAATCCCTTTTCCCAGTTGTATCCTGAGTCTATTAGCATGACTTCATTACTCACTAGACAGTAAACATTGATTGATGATGGTGATTCAAATGGCAATGGTACTGAGATAGGGTATATCTCCATAAAACTCACCCCAGAATAGATAATGCCAGACTGATGATAAACGGGCCTGTTATAGTAGGGATAAACAATAATATAGCCTTTCGACCTATTGTTTTCAGAGCTTTTTCGACCAATCTGAAAAATTCTTCACCCATTACTTGGATTGAAGGTACGTGGAACTTGAAGTATTCCATTCCCCCTCCCCCCATATTCATGAGGGCTTCTTCCATGGCGATATCAATAGCTTTCAGGATCGCAGCGTTCTCATTGGTCAGATTACCTACTGGAATGTCACCGTATTTCCCTGTGGCGTTTCTGGTGTGGTTGTCTGTGGTTATGACCTCACACATCTCGACACCTTTCGTAGTAGCTAGATTGATTACATCCTTTTTAAAGTCTCTGTCCATATTATTGCCGTCGATCATCACAATTCCAGCAGTTATGGATTTGGATTTAAATATCACTACTCTGATTCCATTATCGCAGACACTTCTTGCATGAATGATTTTTTTTCCAAAACCCACTTGATACATTTCCTTAGCTTCGTGAATTGAGCGAGATGCACATTGTTTGAGGATGAATTTCAGATCTTTAAGATATTCTTCTTTCCATGTATCATGGACAGGCATAGAGTTATGGGAGTCTATCAAAAGGACATTCTGAAATCCTGCCTTCGTAAATATATCTTCTGCAAGTTGATTTATTGAAAAGGGCATATCATCTGGACCGAAACCATTTTTTGAGATTATAACGAGGGGAGTATTCTCAAAAGGGATGCACATTGCGTTGAAATAAACACCCTTTACCAGAATGGGCTGACCCATACTTTTGTTGAATATTCCTTGGATTTCACCTCTCAACTGATTCAGGCATTCAGTAATACGTGATACGTCTTTATGAGTAGCGGGATTAAGACTATGCTGAGTAGCAGTATGAGTATAAAGGAAAACTCCTGTACTATCTTCTTTGTTAAAAATGCTCTCTATCAACACTCCTCCTCCGATGTTTCTAAGAGGTCCTGGATGAAATGAGGTCTGGATTATGTATCCAGATCCTCTTTTTCCAAAAACTTTGATCCACCCATCGGTCTCTACAGAAAAGTTTTGAATTTCTCTTTCAAAGACATTGTAATCGTTAGAAAGCCAGTTAATTAAAAATGCCTTGAGAAGTTTATTGACTTTCAGTTTTGTCAGATCGAAATTTATGTATTTTAGGAATATCCACGCCAGTACAATCCCGACTGTATCGGTTACAGTATATTTCACAAGAAATGGAAAAGATACTGGAGGGAAAAAAGTAATACTGGAAAATAAGAGGACAAACGGATACATAAAACCCCAGAGAAAGGGTTTTAATTCTTCTTCCATCTCTAGGTTAGTAAAATAGAAAGTTAGAGTTGAAAATGTTGAAAAAACAGAGAGATTAAGGAGAGGACTTCCTACATTAAAAAGCAGAACTAAAATATCAAACAATCCTTTGAACAGAACGATCACAACGCCGAGAAAGAGTATCCTGGATAAGGTAAGCCCCTTAAAATGAGTCATGGAGGATATGAAATAAAATCCTATGGAAATCACATAGATCACAAGGTAATGTTCAAAAAAATAAAGAAAACCCCATCTGCTATTAATAAAAGACAGGAATACGATGGATAGGATACTCAAGGCTATTGTGCTCTTGAACCCGGGAAACGAAAAAAGATACCCTCTGAACCGGTTAAGTAACTCTCCGTCCATCATCGCTTGTCACCCAGTTCGTTCCATATGTAGATAAATCGTTGAACTGCAGTTAGATTTGTCATGACTGCAAAGAAAACCATCAGCCATCCTATGATTGTAAGAGTAAAAATGGTAATGGGAAACACAAAAGTGGCAAGAGTCGCTACCATGATAAACATCATGCGATCAGCCCGTCCAAGCAAACCCCCGTAATATCTACCTAGCCCAAGGGCTTGAGCTTGTGTTCCCAAATAGCTGGTTATCAGAGTCCCGACAATGGCAGCAATTCCAATTAGTGGTGGGACATAATCTCCAAACATGATCCCTCCTAGGAGGAATGAGTCTGCATATCTATCTATGACATGATCTACGAGATCTCCACGTTTAGAGTCTTTTTTCAACCGTCTGGCTACTTCTCCATCCAGAAAATCGAATAAAGCGTTGAGTAATACAAACAAAAAAGCAGGAATAAGATACCATATATTGGATCCTGATAAGGCGTAGAAAATTCCTGCAAGGAGAGCAAAAAATAAAGATATAAAGGATAAGAAATTAGGACGACTGTTAATTTTTATAAAAATATCTACAAGGGGTGAGAGGTACCTTGCTCCTTTAGGTCTGAATTTGTGGATCAAATTAGCTCCCCCTTTATGACAGCTTCAATATCTACCTCCTCTAGCCAATTTATTTTTCCTGGAAGGAATTCAAATTTATGTTTTTCTCCTCTGATTATGTTTAATATGTCATTTTTAACTTCTTCAGGAGGTTTAGCAGTGGTATCTATTTCGAATACTTCCTTACAAGATTCCAGTGCTTCTACCAGAATGACATCCACAAGTTCGGCCTCAACATTTTCCATAATCTTTTCTCTGGAATACCCTTTCTTCTTCAGTCGTTGAGCCAGTTCTTTGGGATTGGTTCGTAGTACAATAGCCATATCTGGGTTTAGCAAATGACTGTAGTGACTCTCCATTATGGTAACAGAATCCTGTGAATTCTTTAGGAATTTACTTATCATCTTTTTCAGCCCTTCCAGGTCTACTATGGTGGTGTCTCTTTTTTTGTCTCTTCCCGAGATAAGTTTTTGATTCTTAACTATAGAGTTAAGATAAATCACTTTGTACTCCTGTATCAACTTGCAAACAGAAGTTTTACCCGTTCCGGGTGTGCCTGTAACTCCAACTAACATTTCACTATCTCTTTAATTGACTTAATAAGCAAATCATTTTCCTCAGGTTTTCCAACACTTATTCTTATTTTGGTGGTTCCAGCACCTCTAAATCTCTTTAAATCTCTGATAATCACTCCTTTTTTCATGAGAGTTTCCGTAAACTCAGAAGAACTAAAGGGGGATACATCAGCCATTAGAAAATTTCCTTGGGAAGGATATGTATGGATGCATAGCTCTTTTATGAGTCTTTCTCTCTCTTTTTTTATGATCCTCACTATGCTTTTCATATATTTAACATCCTCTAGTGCAGCCATGGCACCCCCAATCGCTAGGTTTCCTGTGGAAAATGGAGGGTTTATTTTCATATATTCTGGAACGAGCCATTCAGGAAGAAGACCATATCCAATCCTTAACCCGGCAAGGCCAAAAGCTTTTGAGAAAGTTCTGGTTATAATTAAATTCTCATAAGAACTCACCAGTTCAAGAGCATTCCAGTCAGCAAATTCAGCATAAGCCTCATCTACCACTACCATGCAGTGGACTCTCTCAAGTATCTCTTTAAGGACGTTGTTTGGTATGGAGTTTCCGGTGGGATTGTTAGGGGAGCAAAGAATGATAAGCTTGGTCCTACTGGTTACATCCGCGACAATCCTATCTGGGTCAATATCATAATTTTCATTTCTACCCTCATATTTGCTCATTCCTCCATATATTGCACTCAGAATCTCATAATAGGGAAATGTTGGAGAAGGGATTATTACCTCATCACCTTTTCTGATAAATAATTTAAATAGAGTTTCCAGAACTCCATCAACTCCAGCCCCCAGGACTACCTGATCACGATCAACTCCAGTATATTCTCCAATTTTATCTCTTAATTCTGGAATATCGATTCTTGGGTATACGTTCAAGTTGTTGAGATGGTCTTTTAAAGCCCTGATGACTTTCTGACTTGGACCATAGGGATTTTCGTTGGAAGCCAGTTTTATTATCTTTTCAAGTCCAAATTCTTGTTTTACTTCTTCGATGGACTTTCCAGGAACATAAGCGGGTACATTCTTCACTTCCTTTCTCAGAAGTTCATCGAAAGACATTTCAATCCCTCAAATAATCAGGGGCACATCAGTAATACCCCTCTATCACCTCAAGGAGTGCCACACCAGCAGTTATCAGAATAAGGGATATGAAAAGTATTATCCCGAAGAGAATGTTTAGGAGACCATAATCCTGAAAAAATGCCATGGGAAACATGAAAATCCCGACTAAGCCTATAGAAACACCGAACAGCAAAACAAAAAAACCTCCGAATATAAGCCCAAATCCAGTGGAAGATGTCTCGAGAAACCTTCTCAGGCTTACAACAAAACCGATGATTGAGGGAATCGCTATAAGGACGAGCACTCCTAATACTGTAGATTGATCCATCATAGGGGACACAATGGTAAAAGGAGTATTAATCAGTTACCCTTTGGCCAGTTATTGCGTCACGTCATAGACCTATTTCTTTTTATTCACTTCTATCTGTAAGGTCTCCCAGTCTTCGGGAATTGCATGAAGAGTATCAACAAGTCCAAGAATTACGCTAGAAAACACCTTGGTGACGTATTCGTTCAGGGGAATGTTTTTTCCATCTATTTTCAGCTCAACATCCATTTATTTCACCTCCTTAAAAAATGGCTCCCTTTTGTTAACCGCCTCCATAATCAGCTCAGATGGGTCACTCCCTTTCAGGCAGGTTGTGTCCACCAGATTGTCATTTCTCATCAGACACGGCTTGATTTTTCCATCTGATGTGATTCGAATCCTGTTGCAGTATTTACAGAAGTGTGAATTGTCCATTGGGCGTACCACTTCGATAACACACCCGTCCAGATAATACTTTTTCCTTCGATGCATGTACCTCTCTTCAATTCGATCTGCTCTCCGGGCAAGGCTCTCTTCAAGGGCTACCATATCCATTCTTCTATTTTCTAGATCTCCAAAATCCAGTAGTTCTATCAGCTGAAGAATAGCATTTTTCCCACGTACAAATTCCATCATGGCATCGATCTCGTCATCATTTATCCCTTTCAGCAGAACCATGTTAACTTTGACAGGAGTGAGCCCTGCATTCAGAGATTCTTCAATACCGTCTATAACGCTGTCCAGCACATTTTTACCTGTTATATATCTGTATTTATCAGGGTCCATGGTATCAAGGCTGACGTTAACCCTGTTTACTCCAACCTCTTTAAGTTCGTAAGCTATATCTGCCAGCATGGTTCCGTTGGTTGTAATGGATATCTCTTCGAATTCAGGTAGTTCATTTATGATCTCTGGAAGATCAGTCCGCATTAGAGGCTCTCCACCAGTAATTTTAACCTTCCTGACACCCTTTTCATGGAAAGCATGAGCCAGCTGATGAATTAATGTGGGATCTATTTCTTTTCCTGGTTTATCCTCTCCCTCCCTGTGGCAGTAAATGCAATTCAAGTTACATCGTTTTGTTATGGCTATTCGTAAGTTGGTGATAGGTCGATTATACGGGTCGATGAGCATATTAGCATCCTCCAATTCTGTTCAGATCATAATACGTGTTGATATTGATAAAGCTTCTAAATTCTGGGTCAATATTCCTAAGATCGTTAACGCTGATATACCGGACGTTTTTAAGCCTGAATACCGGGGCTAGAATCTTTGACTCTCCTTTTTTGAGAGATTTTTCCACTTCTTGGAGAAAAGGATGTTTGCGATATACTGCAAACAAAGGTTCAAATTTCCCGTTTTCCCATACGGGCATAGAGGCATCATATCCTTCTGCAACTTCAAAGAGTTTTACCACTATCTCTCGCTGGATAAACGGCATATCACACGCAACGACAATTCCATAATCTCCTGTCATCTCCATAAATGCGGCATGAATACCCCCAAGAGGTCCCATATTTTTGAAGATGTCTGTTGAGAATTTAAATCCTTCAAATATGCCCGAAAGCAACCTTTTTTGATGTTCATCCCTGCAAGAAATTATAATTTCGTCGCACACTTCGGAAAGGACTTCGAGTGGATGAGAAATCAGGTATTTACCTCTGAACTTAATCAGTGGTTTTTCAATCCCACCCATTCTTGTTGCTCGCCCTCCTGCCAAAATCACTCCGGTACGCACATTGGGGTTTTATTTTAGAAGTATAAAACTTTTACCAATAGGTTAAGCACATGTATTTAACCTTTCAACCTTCGCCTGTTTCCAAAGTGAGGGCATACGTGGACAGTGGTGTATTTAATTCGGGGATCTCCTTCTTTCAAAACTCTGGATATTTTTTCGGTCAGCCTATCTGCTTCTTCGATAGACATGGAAGGGTCGAGAGTCACATGGAGGTCTATATGAATGCTATCTTCTCCTATATATTCTGCGATGATATCATGAACCCCCCGAACTTCATTTATTGCATGTACAGTTTTTTCAACGTTTTCGTAGAAATCATCAGAAGGGGACTTCCCAAGAAGGAAGGATATGTTGTATTTCAGGAGAGTAAATGCGTTAATGGCGATCAGAACCCCAATCACACCGCCGAAAATGGGGTCCAGAAGTGTATATCCCATTTCGGCGAAAAAAATTCCCAGAAACGCCCCACCAGTCGCCAACTGGTCGTTTATGGTTTCAACAAATACAGTTTTTTCAAAAGCCCCCTCTTTTTTTCGGGAATAATAGGTTAAAAACATAACCAAACTAAAAGACACCAGCAATACAAAATATGCAGCTCCAGGACTGCCGTAGATAGGAGGGGTATGATAAATAATTTTGAGTGCAGACTCTTTGATGATTTCAAAACTCACGATGGTAATAAAAGACACAGAAACTATCACTGATGCTATGTTCTCCATTCGTTCATGACCAAAAGGATGGGAATAGTCTGCAGGTTTAATGGTTATTTTGCGAGAGATAACGAGTATGAAGATAAGGACTGCGTCTACAATAGAGTGAAGTGCCTCCGCAAGAAGTACGAAATACCCTGTATAGAAATACGCACCAAGTTTCAGGAAAAAAAGGCCAGAATACAGTACAAGGGGGAGGCGCCTTTTCATAGTGACATGTTTATTAAAGCGACTAACTAATATTTTTCTGTTTTTTGTATAGTGGTGGTGTTTCCATCATACAGAAACCTGCCAATTTTCTCCTGTTTAATCCAAGATCCACTCACATGGCCTTTTTTAGCTAATTGACTGAGAAAACGTCCAATAGGAGGTTGGATTACACCAGGCTTTTCCCTGTAGAAAGGAGTTCCAGGAAGGGGCATGAAAGTATGAACATGGATTTTAGCCCCCTTTCTTACGATTTCTTTAATCAAAGATACAGTTTGCAGCACATCTTCATGAGTTTCAGTGGGCAAGCCAAAAATGATATCCACCTTAGGTATAAAGCCATGAGACACAGAAATATCGACGGCCTCTAACACATCCTCGACACCATGCCCTCTGTTTATATGATCGAGTAACCTCTGACTTCCTGACTGTGCTCCTATGCTTATGTATCTGTTAGATACGTATTCAGATAATTCTACCATGATATCCTCGGTGATGAATTCAGGTCTGACTTCAGACGGAAAAGTGCCGAAATAAATTTCCATTTCCATTTTTTTCAAGGCTTTTAGAAGTTCGATAACTCTCTCATGGGAGATTCTCACTCCATCTCCTCCATATGCAAGAGCATTTGGTGAGATAAACCATGTTCGATTATGACCATGTCTCCTAGCTATGGATGCATATTTGGTTATCGAGTCTATGGATCTGTGTCTCATACGACGACCAAATATCCATGGAGTTTGACAGTATTTGCAACCCCAGGGACATCCGCGAGATATCTCTATGGGAGAAAATAACGAATGAGTGGCAGAAAAAGGAGGAAACATATCAAGTTCGACATATTCTGATACTGGATTTATCTGGATGCGATTATTTCTGATAAAGGCAATGCCTGGAATGTCTGTCAACTCCTCTCTTCTGTTGATCGCCTCGACCAAACGAGGGAATGAACTCTCTCCTTCTCCCATGACAGCTATATCGAAACCCAAATTCAGGGTTTTTACTGGATCAGCAGTTGGATGAGCTCCTCCAGCAATCAATAACATGTTGTATTCTTTCTTGAGATTTCTCAGAGTTTCTATTTCTTTCTGTATATCGGGTATATCTACGGACATAAAAGAATGGCATGATATAATCATTTCATGAGGTTCATTTTCTTCTAGGATCTTTACTAATTCACTGGAATTCGAGGCGATCTCAAGAGTATAAGCATTTTTCATCTTTTCCTCTAGGATAGCGGCGAGAGGTGCAAAGCTGTATTTATTTTTCTTGGTTATGTTGAATATTATCAACATTAGGGGTCCCTGTAAATTCAGAGTGTTGGTAGATTTTTATTTTTCCAAAAAAGAAGGTATAATGTTTTTATGTATACACTATAGCCATATACAAAAACTATATATAGTTTAAACAATTACAATAGTACATGCTTGCTGAAGTGGAAACTAGGATGGTACTATGTCCCTCTTCTCAGAGAGTGATAGACTGGATGGAGTGTGCACGAGCAACTATGGATGAGTGTAAGAGCTGTTTAGCAATTACAGCTTATCATGTAAGGGAATGAAAAGTGGAAAATTAGGCATATTTGTGGTTAAATCACTTGATAGATGGTACAGATCGATTCTTCTTCAAAAAATCCCGATCTATGTTATGTTTTCTATAAGCAAAAATATAAATATTGTCGAGATAAACCAAACATATATTAATGTGTTTGACCCAATAGTATGTCAGATACACTAACAAAAAATCACAAAAAGTTGGGTATTGGTAAGGATCATCGTTCATCCATCATAAAAGGAAAATCCGAATATGCCCACTTACCGGTACCCAGCTTTTTTGACATAGGAGGTTGATATATATGCAGAGTAATGATACTACCAAATATCTGATTCACGCTGAAATCACTGCGGAAGGAGTGGTTGAACGTCCTGATGTGGTCGGTGCAATATTTGGCCAGACAGAAGGCCTCCTTGGTGATGAGCTGGATCTGAGGGACCTTCAAAAGACTGGTAGGATCGGAAGGATTGAAGTTCATATTGAAAGCAAGAGTGGGAGGTCTTCAGGGAAGATTTTGATCCCATCCAGTCTTGACAAAGTAGAGACTGCCATACTGGCCGCATCTCTTGAAACCATCGACAGAGTTGGGCCATGTGTGGCGAAAATCAGCGTTTCGAAGATTGAGGATGTTAGAGCATCGAAGAGACAGAAAATCATAGAGCGGGCTAAAGAAATTTTGACCAATCTGTTTGAAGAGACACTCCTAGAAAGTCAGGAAATTGCTGAAGAGGTGAAGAAAGCAGTTCGAGCAGAGGAAATCACTCAATATGGGCCAGAGAGATTGCCAGCAGGACCAAGCATTGACGATTCAGATGCGATAATTGTAGTTGAAGGGAGAGCAGATGTCCTTACCCTTCTGAAGCATGGTATAAAAAATGTAATTGCTGTAGAAGGAACTAACATTCCAAAGACAATATCAGATTTAAGCAGGGAGAAAACAGTTACCGTCTTTCTGGATGGAGATAGAGGAGGAGAATTAATCTTGAAAGAGCTACTTCAAGTCGCAGAAATTGATTATGTTGCGAGAGCTCCTGATGGAAAAGGGGTAGAGGATCTAACGTATAAAGAAATAATAAAATCTCTTAGAAATAAAATCCCTGCTGAGCAGGTACACGTTCTCAAAGATAAGTTCAGAAAATCCAACAAAAAAAAAGATAAAGAAAAGAAAAAACAAAAAGAAGATTTGATCTCAGGACTTAAACAACAGTTAAAAGAATTAGAAGGTTCACTGAGTGCCAGAATACTCGGTGCAGATCTTGAAGTTATTAAGGAAGTCCCTGTAAGAGATCTTGCCAGAGAACTGAAAAATGTGAATGATGGTGCTGAAGGTGTGGTCTTTGATGGAGTTATAACTCAGAGAATTGTTGATATTGCAGCCCATAAGCAACTGGATTATGTGGTTGGTGTTAAACGAGGGAGTGTTACCAAACTACCATTAAATCTAAAAATATACACAGCTGGCGATTTTTAATTATTTATTCTTAAATTTACAGCTTCCAATTTCTTTTTTTGTATGAAATCCACCAATATCTTTTTGTATTATGAGTTATCACTACATATCAAACTATCCAGAGGGGAGAGGAATGCAGAAAGAAGAGTTGATTTTCATCCATATGACGTTGGCACAGGTCAAACGTTTTTTTGAAGAAGCTGGAATCTCAAATGGCCATTTTGAGTATTACAACCAGCTAAATATCAGCCCGGTGCATATCCATAGAAGCAAGGCGGATCACAAGAAAGCCATTTTTTGCCTCTGCAGAGATATTTCAGGAATACTGAAAAGAGAGAATATAGAAGAATACAGCAAATTCTCCAAAGTTCAGGAACTTCTTGAAGAGGTCAGGACTCCCGTTCAGTGAGCTGTAATTGCATCAAGAGGGCATCTTCCCCATCATGGTAGTAGTTGGGGATCACGTCCTTAACCACAAAACCCATTTTTTTATATAATCTTTGAGCAATTACATTGCTAACTCTCACTTCGAGAATCACATATTTTTTCCCAGTTTTTCTGATTTCAGAAAGAACATGGTTTAACAAGAGTTTCCCTAGTCCACGCTGTCTGAAATTCTTTTTGACGGCAAAAGAAATAATCTTTTCTTCCCATGGGGACAGATCCATGGTGGCGATATATCCAGCAACCTTTCCATGGAAATCAACCACAAGGAATCTGTTACAGAAGGTTGAGTACAGATATACGTTATATGAAGGATTTACGGGGTTAAATGCTTCCTTCTCTATCTCGAGTATCTGTCCGAAATCAGAAGGATTGTAGGGTCTGATGACCGCACTCTGAAGCATAAACAATAATACTGGTAAAAAGAAATAAATGGTTTGTGGATTGGGTAGATGACTTTGTTGAATATATCCTTTCGCACTACCGGGGAAAGGTCATAGAGGTGGGTATTGGAAAATTTCACAAAGTTGCCGAACGCCTGAGTGAGTTTATCCTGGTTACGGCTGTAGATATAGTCCCCATTCACAATAACAGATTTAGATTTGTAAAAGATGACATCACTCATCCGGACATGTCTATATACAAAAATGCGGTCTTGCTGTACTCAATTCGCCCTCCGACAGAGATTCATAAGTCGATTCTAGAGGTTGGACGTGCCATTGGTGCAGATGTGATTATAAAACCCCTCGGAAATGAATTTCCAATGGATATGGTACCAGTGAATTATGGTAGGGCGGTATTTTACCTTAAAAAATGGTCCGAAGAAGAGTAACCTTTTAATCTAATATGCTTTTAAGGTTTTACATGGTGATATTAAGGATATGATCTCATGGACGCCTGCTATGGAAAACATCATCGGTATCATAGATGAAAATGAAAAAGAGATAGAGTTGATAGAAGTCAATCCTTGTGTGGGTGGGCTGTACTGGACTTTTGAGCATTTTCGGAAATCCTCATCCCTCATAAAAAATGCGTGGATTGTTGGCTCAACTGTGCGCTATCTTGTAAATACCGGAATGGGAAAACTATACCTCTCACCCCCATTCACATCAGCAGGTATAAAGGATGTTGTTGTAGAGAATGGCAAGATCTCTGTAACATATAGGGGGATGGGTGGAGGTGGTGTGGGGGCAACCATTTACAGGGCTAAGGCGAAGGATGTGATAGATTACGAGATCTCTGAATATGGGGGAGGACAATGGAGTGAAGGCACCATCACCATTCCTGCCAGAAAAAGAGTGCTGATAGGTATAGATGACACAGATGATCCTAAACAGGGTGCAACATGGAGTTTAGCGTATAATATTGGGAAACATTTGGATGATTTTAAAACAAGGTTTGTATCTCATGGGATAGTGCAGTTGTATCCTGTTGAAGAGAAAACAGGAAATTGTGTTTCAGTGGTACTGGAATTCGCCGTTATTAGGAATACTGTAAATGAGTTGTTCAGGAAGTTGAAAAAACTGGTTAAAGAGTCTTCTTTTTCAGAAGAGACAGGTCTTGTGGGTGTGAGAAGATTCTATGTAGATTCTATGGAGTCATATTCTTATCAATGTAAGTCTAGAAGGGTTTCCAAGGAAGAAGCACTGGAAGCTCTAGCTTCTGTGGATGGAAAGATATTACTGAATGGTAGGGGTGTGATTGGGGCTGTAGCAGCTCTTCCTTACTTTCGAAACCCTGCCAAAGGAGTGAGAATTGATGGATGACCTCTATATTAAAGCCAAATTACTGGAGAAAGGGTGTATTAAACTCAGTGGCATCGAAGGAGACACTCCAAAAGCAGGGCCCATGGTAGGTCGTAAAGGAATTTTTATCAGGATTGGCAGTCACAGAGTAAAACTTGAGATCGACAATGATGCCGAGCTTGAGGGGAGGCTCAAAGGAGATACCATACAGATATTTCATAAGGGAGAATTGCTTGTCGAGGGGCTGGTAGAGCAACCTGTATTCCATGCACCCAGACAGGCCTACATTGTGGTTTCAGAGTCATGCATTTTTGATTGCATATATTGTGATATTGGGAAAGAAAAAAAGAGAAAATCTCCTGATGAGATATATGCTATGGTTGACAGGGTAAAAAATGAAATTGAGGCAATTTCCATTACTTCAGGAGTTCTCTCTTCTCCACAGGAAGAGGTTACATATGTGGCTTCCGTAATTAAAAGGTTGACAAAGTTTGATTTACCCATCGGAGTTTCCATATATCCCTCAAGGAATTCCTCTCTGATCCTGAAGGCCAATGGAGCCCAGGAAATCAAATACAATATTGAGATTTTTGATAGGAGGCTTTTTGAGAAGTATTGCAGAGGAAAGAATTATGATCTCATAATATCTTCCCTTGAAAACGCAGTAAACGTGTTTGGAGAAGGAAAAGTTTTCTCAAATATAATCGTGGGACTTGGAGAGTCAGAAGACTCCATTTTTGAGGGAATTGATTATCTGACTGGTATAGGTGTTATACCCGTGTTGAGGCCTTTCTCTCCAGGTAAGAAAGTTGTTAAAGGAGCGAGTAGACCCAAGGCTGAACAGCTAATCAAATTGAAGGAATATCTGCATAGAGCGTTAGCTCGGGAAAATCTTTTGAAGAAAGGGAAAACCATGTGTCATGCATGCGGAGGGTGTGATCTTCTTCCTTTTTAAGAAATCATTCTGGCTTTACAGGCATCTTTCACTAAAAAATATTTAAATACAAAGAGGGATAAAACATCATTTAATTAAATAGGGGTGGAAATTTGTATCAGAGAAGAGTTCCCGTTGAGGTGGGTGAAACCTACCAAGTTAGAATAGAGGATATGGGGGAAGAAGGAGACGGGATTGCAAGAGTCGATGGTTTTGTAGTCTTTGTCCCTGGAACCCATGTGGATGATAATATTAAAATTCGGGTTACGAGGGTCCTGAAACGGTATGCTTTTGCTGAGAAAGTCGAAGAATAACCGCAACCATTTTATTGTACAGTAATTCAGTGTAAACCAATGAAAAAAGAAGGCAGAATGACCATATGGACTGTAAATCTGGACAAGAATGTGAGTAGAAGTCATGGGCGTGCTATCCCTAAAAGGTTTGCTGTTCCATCTCCCTCGGTTAATGAGATAGCAGAGATATGTGAGAAATTCAATCTGAATCCCGAAGTGTTTCCTGATAAAAAATACCCGAGGAGATGGTGGGTCGAGACAGGTTATGTTGAAGTCGACAAGAAAATGCCAAAATCCAGATTACTTGTAAAAATTTCAAATGTTTTAATGGAAATAAGAGAACAAAAAGGAGCCAGAAAAAGAAAAGGCAGTGCCAGAAGAAGATAGCTTTAAATGGTCTCTGTATGTTAAGTCAATCCTTCTGTTGAATTTTATAAACCTTTATATTATATAACTTTCTGTCAGTGTTGAGGTGTTTAATATGGCTGTAGTATATTATGATAAAGATGCAGATCTGGATCTCTTAAAAGGAAAAACTGTGGCTGTGATAGGATATGGAAGTCAGGGACACGCTCAGGCTCAGAATCTCCACGATTCTGGTATAGATGTTGTTGTGGGACTCTACAGAGGGAGCAAATCGTGGGAAAAAGTAAAAAAAGATGGTTTAAGGGTGGCTGAAGTATCAAAGGCGGCAGAAGAAGCTGATCTGATCCAGATTCTGATTCCCGATGAACGACAGCCTGCGGTATACGAGAAAGAGATAAAAAAACATCTCGGCGAAGGAAAAATTCTCATGTTCTCTCATGGATTCAACATCCATTATGGACAAATTGAACCACCCGAGACTGTAGATGTAATCATGATAGCTCCGAAAAGTCCAGGTCACATTCTAAGAAGGATGTATGTAGAGGGAAGAGGCGTTCCTGCCCTTCTGGCAGTTTATCAGGATTACTCGGGTAAAGCCAAGGAGTATGCTTTAGCCTATGCCAAGGGAATTGGGTGTTCTAGGGCTGGTGTAATTGAAACAACATTCGCTGAAGAAACTGAAACTGATCTTTTTGGGGAGCAGGTGGACCTATGTGGGGGCATTGCTGAATTGATTAAGGCAACTTTTGAGACTCTTGTAGAAGCTGGATATCAGCCTGAAGTTGCATATTTTGAGTCCCTTCATGAAATGAAGTTGATCGTAGATCTGATTTACGAGGGCGGAATATACGCCATGTGGTATTCTGTCTCCGACACCGCTCAGTATGGTGGCATGACGCGGGGAAAGAGAGTGATTAATGAAGAATCGAGAAAGGCAATGAAAGAGATTCTTGAAGACATTCGGAGCGGTAAGTTTGCCAGAGAATGGATTCTGGAAAATAAGGCAAATAGGCCCGTCTTCAAAAAACTTGCAAAAATGGAAAGAGACCATCCAATTGAGAAGGTTGGAAAAGAACTGAGAGCCATGATGCCTTGGATAGAGGGTATCGACATCGAGTAAATTCTATTTTTATTTCTATTTATTGGTATTATGTTAATATCCTTTTCTGTTCTTGAACAGTAAGTTATGTGGGAAGTCGATATTGGCCTGTAAAAAATATGAGGAATAGCAAATCATTGCTCTGATATCAGTGCCTCGATTGCATGCTTCCTGATGTTAATGCCATGAAGGCAGTAGCATTTTTTACAGTCGGAGCATTTCGTCAAATCCAGTTTTTCTACAAGACCGGACAAATCCCTTTTATTGTATGGATGAAACTGCACTGTCGCGATTTTGACCAAACTCCATGGTTCATAATTCCCACTGTAATTCTCACATGTTGCAATACAGGATAGACAGTCGTTGCATCGGGCAAGATCCGCGAATTCCTCTGGAAAAACTATCTGTTTAAAATCTTCAGAAGGTTCCGGCTGTATGTGTAGGTCATGGGAAACAAGAAAGTCCATCACAAATTCTCTTTCTACAATGAGATCTCTAATAATATTTAAATGTTTTAGGGGTTCTATTTTATCTCCCTCTCTTGCTTTTGTGAGACATGCGATTTTTGGCTTTCCATTAACCATAACACTGCAAAGACCACAGTGTTTATATCTGCAGCCATATCGGAAAGCAAGTGAGGAATCCTCCTCTCTAGCCTTAATGAGAACTCCGAGAATAGTATCGTTCTTACTTGCTTTAACTGTGTATTCTTTCCAGTAGCTCTTATCTTTTTCCGGCTTGTATCTCTGTATCTTTACCGTTATTTCCATGCCCAACCCTCCATTACTCTGCTTTCCAGTTTTCCGTGCTCTTTAACTATCACCACATTTGATTTGCTCCATTCTTTCCTTTTTTTCGGGAAATCGCTACGGGCATGACATCCTCGCGACTCTTCCCTGACCAAGGCACTCAACGCAATCGCCTCTCCAGTGTTCAGCATGAAATGAAGTTCGAGGGCATCCACTACATCCATGTTGTATTTTCTACCATTTTCCACTCTCAGATTTTTTGCTCTCTCTCTAATATCTTCAAGCTCTTTCAGCGCCCTGTTGAGCCCATCGGCGTCACGTATTGCTCCACAATATGTCCACATAGTCTTTTGAAGATCTCTTTTCAAATCACTTGGCCTGTATTCTCCATCAGTTTCAAAAAGGTTTTCGATTTCACCCCAATCTACGTCAACATCTGTTCTTTCTGATTCTGGAGGTAGGTGAGATGATGCGTGCTTTCCTGCAAGCCACCCGAATACAATAGTCTCAAGCAAGGAAACAGATCCTATTCTATTGGCACCATGAGTCCCTCCTTGATTTTCTCCAGCCGCATATAGTCCTTCCACTCCAGTAAATCCATTTTCATCGACCATTACTCCCCCGCAGTGATAATGTACAGTTGGTGCAACTTCAATAGGTTTTCCCCATCTGTAGGCCTCCATACCATATACCTCTCTTATGATTTCCAGAAGACCTGCATTTTTCATAGCTTGATAATGTTTTTTTCCCTCTTCAGTTCTGAGATTGTCCCTCAGATCCAGCCATAAGCCTCCATTGGGTGTGGAGTTGCCATTTAGAATTTCCAGTGCCATTATTCTCGAGACTTCCGCTCTAGTCATCATTGCGAAGTTTTTCAGGATTACTCTACCATTGTCATCAAGGAGCTTACCCTCTGGACCCCCTAAGGATGGCTCTCCTATGAATATCCCCCTATAGCAATCAGGAGTAACAACTCCGAAGGGGATAAACTGGACCTGTTCCATATCCACAAGTCTGGCTCCGACATCGAGTGCAAGAGCAAAACCATCTCCAGCAGATGCTCGTATCATATCTGTATGGGGGTAATACAGCATGCCTAGACTCCCAGCAGCAAGAATGGTATTTCTGGAGAAAATTGCCAGAGGCTTTCCTCTAGGGATATCGAAGAATAAGCCCCCTATCACTCTTTTACCATCTCTGATAAGCTTGACTGCCATTACTTCTTCCATTACCTGAACTTTTCTGTCTTTTACCCCTCTGACTAAGGAGGTTCTAAGCATGGACAACATAGAGATACATCGCTGAAGGCTAATCAGTCCTCTTGGTAATGTATGGCCTGCAAGGTGTAGAATACATTCATCGTCTATAATGCCGGTTTTATTCCGTTTATAGAAGTGTCCAAGTCCTTCCACAATTAGATTGGCTATTTTTGAGTATTTCGCCACTGTAGAAACAAGTTTTGGGTTGTTAATTCCTTCTCCTGCCCTCATTATATCTTCATACAGACTTTCAGGAGTGTTTCCCTTTGTTATATCCGTTGTGCAAACAAGGCCAGCGGCAATCTTTGTATTCCCATTACCCAGGGGTTCTTTGCTTACTACTGTGACAGATGAACTTTCTGAGGCTGTTATAGCTGCGATAAGACCTGCATTACCAGCTCCTATCACCAGAACATCTGTTTCGTAGGTTCTCATACTTGTCTCAAGAGAAGTTATTTTATGTAAACCTTTTCGGGGTCTATCTGCTCTCGGAGAAGTCTTAACTGTTTTTCATTAGGCTCTTGTGTGATTTTTATATCATCTGGTATGATGGGCTCAAACCCCATATTGTCCAGTACGTCGTCAACGGTAACACCAGGATGCAATTTAAGCAGTTTCATTTTACGGGTTTTTTCATCGAATCCCATGACGCAGAGGTCTGTAACTATTACTTCTGGCCCTCCATATTTTATTCCTGCTCTCTCTCGGGAATCATATCCTTCTAAGTACCCTGGAGATGTTATGTAGTCGCATTTCTCAGGGAAACGTCTCTTCTCGTGTCTGGTTATTATAAGAACCCTTTTAGAAAGGATTGAGATATCACAGGCCCCACCACTTCCTGGAAGTCGGATCTTGGGCTTTCTGTAATCTCCGATTACAGTCGAATTTATATTCCCATACATATCTATCTGGGCCCCTCCTAGGAAACCTGTGTCTATCATCCCTCTCTGAAGAAGGGCGCCCAAGACATCTAGATTACCACCAAACTTGACTGCCCGATACATAAGTCTTCCATCGGACACACTGAGGGGAGTATGAGCTGGCTCTGGATCAAATGGACCCGTTTCCACGACCATTTTCAGGTTTGGTGCGTGGGTATATTTTGCAAGGAAAGTTGCCACAATGGGTAATCCAGTACCAACGAACACTATCTCGTTATCTCTCAGATACCTCGAGCCTTCTACAGCCATTAATTCAGATTCGGTATACATCTTCATCACCTATGGTCTGTATCCAAATGTTGGATCTGCTTTTATCTCCAACCATCTTTTCATTCCACCAATTTTTTCCAGATACTCCTCATTACTATCAACTGAATAGACATACTTGTCCAGATATTCATTGAATCTTTTATTTCTGGCGTAATCCTGATATTCCCTCATGTGTTTTTCATCATAGTCGTATTCCATGTAGCATGCTGTTGGATGGGCTCCCAAGGGGACTTCAACAATGGCATCTACATACACGTATGGAATAAGGTTCATGTAGGGGTTATTCCTGATATACTCACTTGAGATGACTCTTTCTGCTGTGACTATTACGGTCTCTGCAGCTCTTGCAATATGGAGATCATGGAAATAAGAACCGTAGATAACAACATTACCGAGCTCATCGACTGCATTGGCATGAATAACAGCCACATCAGGCTTTAAGGCTGGCAAAAGCAATACTTTATCTCCGCTGAATGGACACTTCATTTCCACATATTTAGGCGTGGACCCACTCTGATATTTCATCAGGTCAGAGCCGAGAAAAGTTCTAGTAGGCAAGAAAGGTAACCCGAGTTCTGCTGCAAGAAACCGTGTGGTCATAGCGAGATGACTGTAGTCTTCAACCTCTAATTCTCCCTGCTCAACGGCATATCTGAAATTGTAGGCAACACCGAATCTCTCTAGATTACCTGTGCCACATTCCACTCTCTTTACACATCCGGCCCCAACCAGCATATCCATTGCGAAAGATAGATTTGTCCCCACGAGAGTCAGGTTTTTAACACCTTTCCTGACAAGTTCTCTGGCAAAGGCACCCACTCTTCGAGATACACTGAAACCCCCAAGGGCTACTGTATCTCCATCCTTGACCATCTTAGTAGCATCTTTAAGACTGATCATCTTGTTCATGCCCACCAGTACCTCCTTACCTCTTTATATTTTTTCATATTGTATACCATACAAAGTACAAGTTCAGAAGTAGTTGAATATACAATTTTTGGTCATTATTGTTGTACGAATGGAAAATATTAAATGTATGTAATAGGAATGCATAATAGGTGATTGTGATGCCTGTCTTTAAAGTAGATGATTTTGAAAAAGTGGATAAGCTGGGTATCAAGTTAAGGCTGGTAATATCAGAAGAGACAGTAAGGGCTAGAGATATAGATATGGGAGTGGCTTACATAGAACCTGGAGGTTCCACAATAAAACATGTCCACGAAAATAGTGTTGAGGTTTATTTTCCTCTGAATGGGAAAGGTAAGTTGACAATTGCAGATGAGGAGTTTGATCTGGAACCCGGGATGATCGGGTACGTTCCAAAGAATACTGAACATCAACTCTCAAATCCGTATGATGAGGAGTTCAGGGTGTTGTTTACCCATGCTCCACACTTTTGAGGTGAGGTAAATGGATTTTGATACAATAAAAGAACTGGATAGGGAATACCTGATGTCGAGCTGGTCAGCTCAGAAGGCTAGAGATCCTGTGGTGATTACAGACGTAAAAGGGAACTACATATACTCTGGAGACAAGAAGATTCTGGACTTTGGATCTCAGCTGATGTGTGTGAATGCAGGACATAAGGATCCCAGAATTGTCAACGCAATAAAGGAACAAGCAGAAAAAATCAGTTTTGTGTCACCGGGTTTTGCAGAAGAGGCGAGATCAAAACTTGTTAAAAAGCTTGCAGAAATCACTCCAGGAAATCTGGTTAAGACTTTTCTTTCTACTTCGGGGACAGAAGCCAACGAGGCTGCTGTAAAAGTAGCTAAATTTTTTACGAGCAAGTTTAAGATTTTGACCAGGTACAGATCATATCATGGTTCAACCGGAGTCTCTATCGCCCTAACTGGAGATCCCAGAAGGATACCTACTGAACCAGGGTTTCCCGGAATACTTCACATTCCTGACACCTATTGTTACAGATGTCCCTTTGGTAAAGAATATCCGGGATGTGATCTACAGTGTGCCCGGTTTCTGGATGAGATGATCTGTCTTGAAGGGCCCAGTACTGTTGCAGCAATCCTTATTGAGCCCATTATTGGCTCTAATGGTATTCTCGTGCCTCCAGATGATTATATGCCTTATTTAAGGGAGATATGCGACAAATATGAGGTCCTTCTTATTGATGACGAAGTTATGACAGGATTTGGTAGAACCGGAAAGATGTTTGCCATCGAACATTGGGATGTTGTACCAGACATAATGACAATGGCAAAAGGATTAACAAGTTCCTATGTTCCACTTGGAGCCACGATCTTTTCCAGCGATATTGCAGAATTCTTTGAAGATAACATCTTCATGCATGGCCATACATATGCAGGTCATTCCTTGGCGTGTGCTGCAGCTCTTGCAACCATATCTGTTTATGAAGAGGATAGACTCGTTGAGAACGCAGCTAAAATGGGAGACTATCTGTTAAAAAGGCTAAAAGAGATTGGAGAGGATCATAAATCGGTTGGAGATGTAAGAGGCAAGGGTCTGTTTTGCGGAATTGAACTGGTTAGAAATAGAGAAACCAAGGAACCCATGGCCACTAGAGAAACCAAACTTACTGGAGAGCCAACTGTGCCAGCAATGGTGGCAAAAGAGGCATTTTCGAAGGGAGTATATTTAGTCCAGATGATATCCACCCTGATCATGGCACCTCCATTGACTATCACAAAAGATGAAATCGACTTTGCAGTGGATGTAATTGATCAGGCTCTAGATGTAGCGGACAAGCACACTGAATAACTCCAATTTTTTACTATTTTTGTTTACTTTAGTGGTATGGGAGAATGTTTTTCAGAATCCGGTCTGTGACTTTCAAAACGTTATCCATCAAGTCTACATCTCGTTTCTCAAGTTCATAAGTACCTCCGTTTTCTGTAATGTATCCCTGGTCTACCAGTTTTCTGACAGTCTCACTGGAAATTCCTGCAGATTTCAAATCCCCAATTGTGCATTTCCTGTGGAAATGATGGTTTATCAATGTTATAAGAGCGAGAAAAGTGGATTTTTCATCCATATCTTTGCACGCCTTATTGAAATGTTCAAAAAACAGTTGCTCGTAGGGTTTTCTAAAATACAGTTTTGATGGAGGAGAGTTATTTTCTTCCAGAAGACCCATATCTCTAAGAGCTCGAAGATATCCGGTAACAATCAGCCGGTGGGTGTGAATTCCTCTCTTTTTCAACTCATCCGTAATACCGTTTATAGATTTTTTATCTTTCCCAACAATTTCAGAGATCTCTCTGTACAGTTTGGTCATCTGAACACCGGCATTAGTTAAACCTAATCAGATAAAAAATATTTTGGATGACAAAAATCCATCAATGTTATATATACCTTCTTAGTAAAAGTAATGAATTAATCATAGCAAGAGTGCACATCATTTTTTGTTATATTTTACCCACTCTCCTTCTTTTGTTAGCTCATATTTTCCATTTTCGAGCCGGTATATACAAAAATATTGTTCGAGGACCTCCAGATGGTATCTCAGAATATGAGTAGGGACATCTAATTCTTTTTCTAGTTCTTTCTCGTTTTTCGCTCCTTCAATCAAAGATCTTAGAATTCTAATCCTGGTTGGATTTGTACTAGCCTTATACAGCGCGGAATGGAAATCTCTACTCTCATTCAGTGATGCGGAATATTTTTCCCAGTTCTCTTTGGGTGGATTCATCAGATATCGGTAGATTGGAAGTAAATATATATTTTGGGGCCGATTCGGGAGGAGTTTCACTGAAGAGTGGATTATTTTATTTCTATTCAAAAAAATTTTATACAAATAGAACCATAATGCAATCTGGTGTCAGGATGGTTGTTGGAGTAACCATGATCAATGTAGTTCCAGGAACTGAAAAGGAAGTATACAGGAATATACGAGATATGGAGGGAGTTAGAGAGATTTATCACGTATTTGGTGAATATGATTTTGTGGCTATAATAGAAGTCGATGGTCTCTCCCATTTAAACAAGGTGGTAGATGCTATAAGGGAGGTTAAGGGGGTTACTGCAACCCATACAGTAGTAGGAGCAGAACTGTAATATGAGTGATACCGTAGCTGAACAGCTGGCTTTAAAACAGAAAGCCATCAGTATTGCTGAATTTTTTGAAAAAAACAAGCAAGTTCTTGGGTTTGATAATCCAGCAAAAAGCCTTTTGACGGCTGTAAAAGAGGCTGTAGATAATGCTCTTGATGCTTGCGAAGAAGCGGAAATCCTTCCAGATGTATTTGTCAAAATAACCAGATTGAGAAAGGACATCTATAAAATAGCTATCGAGGATAATGGCCCTGGAATTGTTAAAGAACAGATACCAAGAGTATTTGCTAAACTGTTGTATGGCTCCAGGTTTCATAGTTTAAGGCAGAGCCGGGGACAACAAGGAATCGGAATCTCTGCTGCAGTATTGTACTCTCAGCTTACGACCGGGAAGCCAACCACCATAATCTCTAGAACATCTCCACTTCGGAAAGCCAGTTTTTTTAAAGTGCAGATTAATATAAAATCTAATGAGCCAGAGATTATTGAAGAGAAGGAAACAGACTGGGATAGGCCTAGAGGTACAAGAATTGAGATGGAACTAGTAGGGAGCTACTGGAAAAATCGTCGCCAGTCGGTATATGAGTATCTAAAAGCCACTTCTGTGGTTAATCCCCATGCAAGGATAACCTTTGTAGACCCTGATGGGGAAGTGCATGTGTTTGAACGGGTTACAGAACAACTTCCACCAAAAGCTATCGAAATAAAACCACATCCCCATGGAATTGGGGTAGGACAGTTAATACGCATGGCCATGAACTCTGAAGAGAAAACCCTTGTATCCTTTTTAGTGGAAAATTTTGTTAGAGTTGGAAAGAAAACGGCGGAAGAAATCTGTATCCGAGCAGGAGTGGATCCCGGAAATATCCCAAATGATATAACTAGATTTCAGGCAGAAAACCTGATTGAGGCTTTTAAAGGAGTCTCTCTTCTCCCACCTCCTACTGATTGTCTATCTCCGATAGGAGAAGAATTGATCAAGAAAGGAATCCTCAAGGAATATAACGTCGAATTTATTACTACTGTGTCCAGGAAACCTAAGGTATATGGTGGGAATCCATTTCTTGTTGAAGTAGGTCTGGGTTATGGTGGTTCTCTTTCACGGGATGGAAAAGCAATATTGCTCAGGTATGCCAATAGAGTCCCACTCCTTTATCAGCAGTCTGGATGTGTTCTGACCCGGGCAGTAGAAAGCATAAACTGGAAAAGCTATGATCTCCAGCAATCTCAGGGAGAGCTACCCATGGGTCCCGTTGTGGTGCTGGTCCATGTTGCCTCAACCAACATACCCTTCACATCAGAATCTAAAGAAGCTGTTGCAAGTGTTGAGGAGATTCTGAGTGAGGTGAGATTGGCCCTTCAAGACGCAGGTCGGAAGTTACGGGAGTATCTTTCGAAGAAACGCAAATTTGAAAAAAGAAAAGAAAAAGAAGAAATAATCGCAAAAATTCTTCCCCTTATTGTAAAAAAAGTATCGGAAATCCTTGAAAAAGAGGAACCAGATCTTAATCGAGTTGTGGCCAGAATAATGGGGAAACTGTATGTCCACAAATATGTTGTTGAAAAGAATGGAATTTATGCCGTCAAAATACTGGTGGAAAATTTTGGCACGTCCATCCAGCAGATCACTCTCTATGATACATGTGAAGGAGCTGTTGAAGAGACTGAGAATGGAAAAGTTGTCGAAGTGGATGGAGTCAGAAGTATATCTTGGAATGTTAAGATCAGACCTGGAGAGAAAATTGTACTGAGTTACGTTACTGAATCTCCCAAAAAAGAAAAACCCTTGATTGAAGGTATTGATGAGGATCTGGTGGAAGGTGCAAGGGTTTTAACCCTTGGCGGAGATTTTAATGGGGGGTAAATGAAAAATGATGGATATGGATAAAGAAAGTCTGACCAGGCTTCTTGGCATCGTAGAAATTCTCTATAGACAACTACAGAAGGGAGAAATACCAGAACTAGACATATCTACACGTACAAAACGGAACATTGAATTCAGAGATAGTTCTAGGGTGTGGGTATATGGTAATAGAACCTCTACAAGATCTGCCAAGACAGTTAAAGGAGCGTATCAGCTATTGAAAACCACTTTTGTAATTGATTTTCTGAAATACCAATTAAGAGAACAGAAATCATCCACTCTTAGAGAACTGTATTATATTTCTGAAAACTGGGGACTTGCGAAGTTCCATGATCAGGCTGAAAGTGATCGTCTTGTTGAGGATCTTGAGATTCTCACGGAACTTCAGAGAGAGTATTTTCACATAAGGCCAGAGGAAGATGGGGCATCTGTTATAGGTCCTTTGAGAATTAGAGAAGAAACCAGGAGAGGTGTGAAGGAAATCCACTGTCAGGATGATGTAGGGGAGTCAGGCTATCAGATACCTACTAATGTAGACAGAGTGGAATTTCTGGATCATGATGCTGCTTTTGTAATTGCCATTGAGACTGGTGGTATGAGGGATAGACTAGTAGAAAATGGCTTTGATGAAGACTTCAATGCCATAATAGTCCATTTGAAGGGGCAACCAGCCAGAAGTACCAGAAGGTTGTTAAAACGATTAAACGAAGAACTCAAACTTCCGGTGGTGGTATTTACAGACGGAGACCCTTGGAGCTATAGAATCTTTGCCTCTGTGGCTTATGGTTCCATAAAATCTGCCCATCTCTCAGAATATCTGGCCACTCCAGAAGCTCAGTTTGTTGGGATCCGACCGAGTGACATCATAAATTATGAGCTACCCAGTGATAAATTAACAGACAGAGATATTCACGCTCTGAATAGCATTCTTGACGATCCTCGATTTGAGTCAGAGTTCTGGAAGAGTGAAGTCAATCTCCAGCTTCAGCTCAAGAAAAAATCTGAACAGCAATCTCTTGCTAAATATGGTCTGGACTTTGTTACTTCTACCTATCTACCAGAAAGGCTTACTGAAATGGGTATTATTAACTGACTCTATTATTATTTTCCTGCCTCCTCTTTAAGAACTCTTCTCAGCACTTTCCCCACATGGGATTTGGGTAACTCCTCCCTGATTTCTATCTCTCTGGGTACTTTGTAAGGTGCGAGATTTTTCTTGCAGAATTCCCTTATCTCTTCTGGGTCAGCGGGCTCTTTTAACACTACACACGCTTTCACACTCTCTCCTCTATATTCATCGGGTATTCCAAATACTGCAGCCTCAAGGACAGCAGGATGTTCGTGAAGAACCTCTTCCACTTCTCGGGGATACACGTTGTATCCAGAGCAGATTATGATATCCTTTTTTCTATCCACTATGTAGAAATATCCGTCTTCATCCATTTTGGCTATATCTCCTGTTCTGAGCCACTCACCTTCGAATACTTCTTCCGTTTCTTCATCCATATTCCAGTATCCGAGCATTACCTGAGGACCTTTCACCACGAGCTCTCCTTCCTCTCCAACGGGTAACAGATTACCCTCCTCATCCATTATAGCAGCATCAGTATCGGGGAACGGGATGCCAATACAGGGCTTAACCAGACCATAAATGGGGTTGCAATGAGTAACAGGACTGGTCTCGGTAAGACCGTAGCCCTCAACGAGTTTTCCTCCCGTCAAGTTTTCGAACTCCCTCTTGACTTCGAAGGGAAGAGGGGCTGAACCGCTGATGCAGGCCTTCACAGAGGTTATATCGAATTTTTTCACTTTAGGGTGATGGATTATTGCGTTATACATAGTGGGGACTCCACAGAAAATGGTAACTCTGTACTTATGGATGGATGAGATAATCCTGTTTATGTCTCTCGGATCTGGAAGTAGAATCATGGAGCTTCCTTTATATACCGGCACGTTCAGGCTGGTAGTCATACCATAAACATGGAAAAAGGGTATGGCAGATAGAAAAACATCTTTTTCAGTCAGGTCATTGATCCAGCTTGCAGTTTGAATGGTATTGGCTACAAGATTTTTCTGGCTTAACATAGCACCTTTCGGCTTTCCAGTAGTTCCGCCTGTATACTGTAAAACTGCTAGGTCATCAGGTTTTATCTCTGGGATGACGTGTTCTGGAGTGGATCTGAGCACTTTCTTCATGAAATGGATTCCTTTTTCTTCCTGAATTTTAGCTTTTTCACCTTTTAATCGCTGAATTAAAGGGTACAGTATATTCAATGGTTTGGGAAGAAAATCCTGGATTTTTGTTAAAATCACCGATTCAAGCTCAACACCCATCAATGCTTTCAATCTATCATATAGAATATCCAGGGTTATGGCAGTTTTTGCTCCAGAATCTTTCACCAGATACTCAATTTCATGAGCAGTATATAAGGGACTGCTCTGGACTACAACTCCACCCAGTTTATGGACTGCATAGTAGGCTATCACGTACTGTGGAAGATTAGGTAAATTAATAAGGATTGGATCTCCTTTAGAAACGCCAATCGATTCAAGGGCTGAAGCAAGTCTATCTGCCAGTTGATTAAGTTCTGAATAGGTGATGGAAAGACCAAAAAAGTAAATTGCAGGTTTCTCTGGTAATCGATGGGATGCATCCTCTAGAAAAGTTCTAAGGCCTATTTCTGGATATTCTATTGAATAAGGAACTCCTTCATCGTAAAATTTAAACCATGGTTTTTCGACGGAAGTCATATCTATCCCCATTAAATGTTGAGAATTTATCTTATAAAAAACTAAGCATCAATCATTAAGTTAGCTGGTAAGAGTTAAAGCACAATAACTCCCTCTTTCATAAGATCATTGCTGTCTCTCAGACGCCCCTCTCTCGAAAGCTGTTCTGCTATTGAAATGGTCTCTTCCAGTTTTTCAAGCATCCGAGATTTTTCATCCGGGAGATGGCCGTAAATTCCAAGATATACTGGAGTTGTATTGTCCCATAGGTAGTTGGAAACATGGTCTGAGAGAAATATCGTGTTTATCTTAAGTCGAGAAAGAAGAAGATGAGTTTCCTTCAATCTGGTCACTGGATCAGGAGGTTTGTACTCTCCTTTTTTCATTTTGATGTGTAACGGAGTCCCTGGTATTATTGTAATGGTTCTCACTCTGATAAAATCCGGTTTAATTATATTGAGGGCATCAGCAGTTGCTATAGCGTGTTCCTGCCATCTTTCCATCCCACCGATTCCAGAAAGAACATACTCTGACACTTCGAATCCCAGTTTTCTAGCTTTTACTCCACCGGCAATCATCTCATCGATTGAAGCACCTTTTCTTATTGATTTCAGCGTTAATTCATCACCGGATTCTAGACCGATGTGGAGTCTTGTTAGTCCTGAATCTCTCAATTGTACTAACCGGTCTTCATCCATCCTGTGGATGGTACTGGCTCTAGCGTAGGAAGTCACTCGTTTAAGGGATGGAAATGCATTGTATAAAAACCGGATTATTTCTCCGAGGTCGGGGTGTATAAGGCTGTCTGAGTCACCAAGAAAAGCTGTATCCCTATCTTCGAAGATGATCCTGGCTTTCAGAATATCTTTTTTAATATCTTCAAGGGGTCTTGGTTCAAATTTTGTAGTTTTGTACATTCCACAAAAGGTACATCGATTCCAGTGACACCCTCTAACAACTCGTATGAGAATGCTCTCAGATTCACTGGGCGGTCTATAAGGAGGAAAGTCATACATCATGGTTAGTTGATATTATATTTTCCCTATGTTTATAAGTATTGGGGTGTTTAAAGTACGTATAATCTCCAGTTCCTTGCTCTAACTTTATTTTTAAAAATTATAAAAAAAAATAAAAAATTTATACTCTATCGTTCTATCCAGGGTGGTAGTTTGAACTCTCCGTTTGCAACGTTAGTAGGCCAGATAATGACTTGTTTCCCATCCTGCCACTGAGAAGGCCAGTATCGTATAAACTCATCACCCCATATAAGGTCGTGGTTACTGGCGAAAGCAATTTTTCTTGTTAATACGGCTGGATTATCTCTATTGTATTTTTCTAGGTATTTAACCACCACATCCGGATCAAATGGATTTTTCTCTCCATTTTTAGCAGCATCTTCCACAGCCATCTTGTAGAGGTAAACGGCATCATAAGCTCCATTTGCTGTATGTGATTCAGGGTAGAATCCATATCTGGCTTTATAAGATTCTGCAAAGGCTTTTCCTTTTGGAGTAGTTGGTACAGTAGGAACTACACCTCCGTCAGCAATGAACACCATATAATTGGCTGCTCCCCCCGTCCTTTCATAAAAGTCCGGGNGGATTGGAGCGAAATCATGTCCTACAAGCAATACAGGGAGCTTGAGATCGGCCCATTGTTTGACCAGCGCGTCTCCCGTACCGGTTATGGCCAAAATAGGCATCACCATATCCGCATCCACCGACTGGGCTTCCAGAAGAAGGATCTCGTAATCTGTGTAACCCCTGGGAATCTTTACATCTTTGACTATCTCGATACCTCGTTTTTCAAAAGCCGGACGCAGAACGTTCATCACAGGATCAGTCCAGATGTGCTCGTCTCTGATGATATATATCTTCTTAATTTCCAGTTTTTCTTGTTGATTTAGAAAATCAAGCAAACCAATCAGATCCCACGCCATGGTGGTACCATTGGTGGGAGTAATTCTGAACCAGTACTTGTATTTATCATAATTCTCTGCCACTTTCTGGGAAAGGGCAGGAGATGATGCTTCTCCCAGAAAGATGGTTTTTGTCTCACTCATAGTTTCCATAGTGGCAATCATGACACCGCTTGAGAATCCACCAGTGATCATATCTGCCTTCTCTTCTGTTGCAAGTCTTCTAAATTCAGATGTTGCTTGGGTTGGATTTAGTTTAGTATCACCTACAACTAGTTTAACCGGCAACCCAAGTATTCCACCCTGCTTGTTTATCTCTTCAACGGCTAGAGATGCAGCTCTTCTTTCTGCTATTGCATCAGGCAAAGCCATTGGTCCCAGTACCCCTATCACAACCTCCGTCTTTCCTGGAGGTACTCCAGGTTTTGGAGTGGCAACAGGTGTAGGTTTGGGCGTCTCTTTAGGTGCTGGTGCAGGGGTTGGTGTTGGTGT
>MTND01000040.1 GCA_002010305.1 Archaeoglobi archaeon JdFR-42
GAAGGAGTGGGGAAAGTAACTAACAACAAGAGGATGTATTTGATTCATGGAGAGGAGAGGGAGCTACTGTTTGATTTCAATTCGGAGAGTATATTTGGATTCTAGAGATGTCGCTTATTGCCCGACAAATAGTTATATATTCCTTTAATTAATTTTCTCCCATGATATTGCCTGAGCATTGCAAATTCGTTGGTGTCACTGAATATACAGGCGAATTTTCAGAGAACGCCCTAGAAAAAATTATCGATAATGTGAGAGTATATGGCATATCAAAATATATTATACTGAGTCCCGATGCAAAAAACCTTAAAAATAACTCTAAAGCGGGTATTATCCAGATATATACATCAGGAAACTCTATGATGAAGCATATTTCTGGTTTTAAAATTATCACCCATCCAGAAGAGACTCAGGTAGTGGTTGACACTGACATCGATGTTATGAACCCTCCTGAACTAATCCCATTCGCAATAAGACAGAGCAAGGTCTCAGGGAAAAGAGGGATAGTAGTAAAGGGGAAAGATAACCATGTTAATTTTGTATGTTTCGACGCGTATCCCGAAATCTTAACTCTCAAAGTGATAGATGTTTTTCCCGACGGGAAACTTGCCCGGATGGTTAAAGAACTTATATCTTCAGGCCTTATAAATAGTTCAGAACCGGTTGAAATCAAAAATGAAAAAATTAACTTACTTGCACTGGCCGAAAAGGCTTCAAAGAAAGATGTCGATGCAATAATTTTCCCCTGTAGGATGGATGTTCCAACGGAATTACATGGTAAAGCTGTCGGATTTGCTGACAGGCCAATAACCCACTCTCGTATAGCTCTTATCGGGTGTGATATCTCTAGAATGGTCGTTGAAGAAACTTTTGATGGCAAGATGATTCATTTCAATATGTGTCCCAGACAAAAGGCACCTGATGAGGAACTCTTCATCACCCGATGCTGTAAAAAGGAAAATACTGGAAAATGGAAAAATGGCTATGTAGTACATTGGGGGGCATCATACCGAGATGTGCTGCGGGCTCTGAATGTCATCTTAACTAAGAAAAACAACCGGTAAGAAGGAGAATTAATGAAGGATCTATAATCTAAAAACAATCCAAAAAATAACCTAAAAACTATCCCTCAAAAAATTTTGTTATGGCTTTTACTTTCAAATCTGTGCCGATGATGACAGCTTTCGGAGATACTTGCTTTTTACACTTTTCAAACGTCCAGTTCCCTCCTGAAACCTGAAAAGTATAATATACATCAGACATTATAAACCCTTTAGCTCTTATCACTACCCCATATTTTCCTTCAGCAAGATCTTGGACAAATTCTTTTAAACCCTTTTCAGAAATCGCTTTTCCAGGAGTTATCGAAACTGATACCAGATCCAGAATATAATCCTTACTTTCTACATCTAAGATATCTCTTTTTCCTTCTACATCCGGAATGAATTTGCAGTAAGATGTTCTGATTATAACTGCTGTTGGATTTATCTCATTGATCTTTGCCGTTATCATATCAAGTGTCATTTCACCAACAAGGTCAGATTTATTTATAAGAATCACATCTGATGTCTCAATTTGATCCCGGAAAAAGTTACCAAATTCAACCAAATAATCCATAAAATTACTGGCGTCAACAATACCTATCACTGGTTTAACTGTAAAATCACCAGAATTTTTTGCATCCCGTATGGCAACAAGAATGTTTGACGGAGTGGCGATTCCAGAGGGTTCTATAAGTAGGATGTCTGGCATGTATGACTCATAAATCTGATCTATTGTCACAGGCAGTGATCCCCTTAGAGAACAGCATATACAACCGCTTGGTAGTTCCACAACTTCAAGATCATTTTCAGTTTTTATTATATCTCCATCTATTGACAGCTCTCCAAACTCGTTAACCAGAACTGCTACTTTTTTTTCCGTCTTTTTAAGAAAATTCAAGATGAATGTCGTTTTCCCAGAACCAAAAAAACCAGACACTATCTGAATTTCCATATTCGGAAATCCAATCTCCAATATATTTAACATTTATCTGTAATTATGGAATTCGAACCAATATTTGATATTTATACCAGTGGGCTTAGATGAACAGAGTAAACAACAGATAGCCAATGGTCAGCATTATAACCGAGTGTTTAAAGCCGGCTGGAACACTGCCCTCACCCATAACACCTGCCACCAGACCAGATGAAAAGCCCTGCAATACGGCTGCATGCATAAATATTCTCTTGTAATACTCATAATCAAAAGTTGCAAGTCCTGAAAGACCGCCAACGTTACCCATTGTCGAGAATGACTTTGAACTTTCAGCAATTACAGATAGAAATGAAGACGAAAGGATATACACAATTCCAATGAATACAAAGAAGGAAATATATATGATCATAACATATATGAGCATGTTGGTGGACCTTTCTTTCCTCATTATCTCTGCATTAGTAGCATCTTTGGCAGAAATCATTAGAACTTCCGTCACGTTGCCGCTTGATTTCATAGCCTCTATGATCAGAGTAACTGTCCTTGAAAGGGCATACACTTTTAATCTATTGGCAAATCGAATAAAAGCATCAGTGAGAGTTTGTCCCCAGTCAATATCTTTCCAGATTTTCTCGACATGGGGCCTCAGCGGTGATGTATCGGTTTTTGCAAGTAAACCAATGGATTGATAAAGAGTCATTCCTGTTTCATTAGTGCTAGCAAGCTTGTTTAAAAAATCAGGAATGAGTTTCATCACCTTTTTTTCCTGTCTTTGTTTAAGCTCATGGAAAATAGCAAAGGGTAAGAATATAACAACCAGAGTCATGAAAAAATAATCATCTACTTGGGTGACCCACATATTGAGATCTCCAGTAAACGGATGAAGGCGTAATCCAAAAAAGAGGAAAACAAGTCCAGCCGGCACGGATATGAAAAACACTTTCAAGGGATCTTCCCTTATGGGTTTTATAGGATTTTTTAAAGCCTGCCTCATTTCATAGGATTTTATCTTTTTTCTCAATTGTTTAACGGCACTTTCGTATTCCTCTGGGATCTTCTTAAGACCAGCAATCACATCAAACTCAGTTTTCATAATAGGGGCTCTTCCTTCTACCCCCGGAGTCATGATCTTTATTACGAACATGAACATGATAGAACCAATGGGGATCATGATGTATATTATGGCTGCAAGGCTTACAGGATTTCCAGAGCCCATTATCAACATTATGGTCTGAATAACAATCAGGAAAAGGGGTCCGGCCACAAATGCTGTTACATACGATTCTGCCATAAGGGCCAGAGTTTCAAGAAAACCTTTTTGTTCTACTAATGCTCTGTCGAAATAATATTCTGCTTTATCAGATAGATATCGGGTGACATCCCCTCCACTATCTATTATAGTGATTAGACCATGAATAAATTCCTGAAAGTTAACAGATGGAGATATGGTAGCTATATTGGATAAAGCCGTTCTTAAATCTGTACCAAGCAATTCCATATCCCGTAACACTGTGGCAATTTCCTCAGATATCTCACCATACACCTGTTTCTGATTGGCAAGAGATTTGAAAATCTGGAGGAGATTCATGCCACCTTTACTGAGTGCATACATGAAAGTCACGGCATATGGTAAATTGCGATCGATTTTTGTTTTTCTATCACTAGCTCGAGAAGATGGATAAACCATGAAAAGAAAATTGATCAACACATAAAAAATGAGAGCCATTACGATAGTAGTAAAGGCAATGGCAAATTCCTCTTTGTAATCAAGAATCCACCACCATTTCGGTCCTAGAGTTATGTTAGTAATCCCTTCAGGGAGGCCAATTAGGTACACAATTAACAAAGATAGGAGGAGGCCAATCAAAGCTCCAACCACAGCAAAAACTATAGAATACAACTTTGCAGTAGCTACATACATTTCCGGAGGCATAGGTATGTGGGCTTGTTTCAGTTTTTGAGACAGATCATAGTATTTATGCCTCTTTTTCCTTATTTTTTCCCCAAAAAGAGATAATGCCAAGTTTGAAAGGGATGTAGGCTTCGAAATCATTCTATCCCCAGCTGTTTCAGAACTTTATCTGGTTTATTCTGATAAGCGTGAACCACCCCACTAACTCTCTTATAATCCATAATGTCTTTTTCAGCTAAGAACTCTAAAATCTTTCTTCTCCTATCCATCTCAAACTCAAGCTCTTTTGTCGTCCATCCTCTGTGAGTCTTGATATCTTCAAGAGCTTTAGAATTACCTACCATTTTATGTTCATCCTTCACAGAATCCCAAGCAAAAACAGTAGAGGTTCTGAGCATTTTGGTATGAGGGTCTAGATCAACAATTTCTGTCAGTTCGATGTTTCTCCTTACTCTTTTTCCACCTGTATAAGTTTGAGCCTGAATGCTTATGATATCCAGAGCCTCAATCATGGGCCTTGGTACATTTATTGGTGGATTCTCAAGTCGATGGATTACACCGCTAACTGAATCCGCATGCAATGTCGAATATGTGGTATGCCCTGTTGCCATTGCCTGGAAAAGGGTTAAAGCTTCCTTTCCCCTCACCTCTCCTACAAGAATATATTCAGGACGTTGTCTGAGAGCTGCCCTTAAAAGGTCATACATATCAATCTTACCTATCTCACCTTGGAACGCGTCTCGTGTCACAGCTGGTATCCAATTTTCATGAGGGAGCATAAGTTCTCGGGTATCTTCAATAGAAACTATCTTTGCCTTTTTTGGAATGAAGAGGGAGATAGCATTCATTGAAGTTGTTTTACCACTCGCTGTGCCACCAGCAAAAATCAGGCTTTTACTGTTTTCGATGCATATCCAGAGATATGCCATTTCTTCAGAAGAAAATGTGCCCCACTTGATGAGATGAATCGGTGTAATGGGCTCATCTCTGAACTTCCTGATAGTGAAGGTGGACCCGTGACTGGTCACTTCTTTTCCAAGAGTCATCTGGATCCTTGAACCATCCGGTAAACTTGCATCAACCATTGGCTCAGCAATGGAAATGTGCTTGCCAGATTTCTGTGCAAGACTTATCACATAGGAGTTCAATTCCTCTTCTTCAAAAACTATGTTAGTGGAGACATTCATATAATTCCGGTGGAATACATACACAGGAATGCCATACCCATTACATGATATATCTTCAATCAACGGATCTTTCATGAGAGGAGTGAGTTTTCCATAATGGATGAAATCCCTCACCATGTAATATATAATCTTGTAATAGGTCACAGGATCAATCTTAATCCTAAAATCCTTTATCATCTGGTTTACAGCTTCAATTAACTGTTCCTCTTTATCCACAAATGGATTTACTTCTTCAAGAATCAGGACGTCACGGAGCTTTTCTTCAATTTCATTTCTTACTTCCATTTCAAAAGGGTTCAGAGTGGGTTCATTAACCTGATAGAGATAGTCATTTTCATCTTCGTTGAACAGAATAGATGCAAAAGCATAGGGTTTCTCCAGCCAGTATCGTTCTACTTCTTTATACCCTTCCACTTCTGGTGCTATAGCCAGTTCTCCATGTTTTTCCGGATCGTAGGGCTCTACTTCAATACCTTTTCGTCTAATTTTAAGCTTTTCCTTCTTTTCTTTCTTCTTTTCTTTCCTGCGCTCTTTCCACCCTAACTTTTTCTCTTTTTTCTCTACTTCGGAGACCACTTCAGCTAACGCTTGTGAGACTTCATCCTTTTCCACTTCTATCACTTGTTGGACACCGGGATTTTTACGCCTGAAGAGCTTCATGCTATCCTTATGATAATAATGAAGCATCACTTATAAACTTTTCCTATTGACAACTTTTGGTATCACTCGAAGTTATCTACCTCATTAGCTATTTATATATCCAGTAAGAATGCTGAATTGATGGCAGATCCTATTGTTGACTACCTGCAGGAATTTGGATTAAGTAAATCCGAAGCACGAGCATACCTGATTCTTCTAAAAAATCCCGATATAACTCTGTCAGACCTGGGTAAAAAAATGAATGTCTCACCCCCTAGGATTCACGCTATTATGTCCAACCTTGTAAAAAAAGGTGTTGTAGCACTGAGTCCTTCAAAAACAAAACGATACGTTCCATTACCAGTCGAAGTTGCGACTTCAGTACTTTTAAGAAATTTTGAGGTGGAATTCTACTCAAAATTGCTTCTTAGGGATAAACTTCTCGCTACCTTGCAAGAACATGGCTACCGGGAGAGCCCAGTGCAACATATCTCCATAGAACTGTCCGGCAGAAAAGCTCTAATGGACTTTTTAAGGGAGAGGATTGAAGGAGTTACATCAGAAATCATGGCTATGGTTACTGGTGAGAGCATGGTACGGATGGTATATCTTCACGAAAGTGAGTATATGAGGGCTCACGAAAGAGGTGTCAGTATAAGAGTTATGGCCCCTCTTAAAGAAGTTTCAACTGATATACGTCGTAAAATTCAGGAATGGGCTGAAATAAAAAATCTCAATGACGTGATGGCCAGAATCCTAACATTCGATAGGCAGGGTGTTATTTTTATGCCCATTTCTGGCTCAGGACCAAAAAAGTATACATATGATCGTGGGGTGTACATTCAAGACCCAGATATTACACTTTTTGCTCGCGAATTTCTGAATAGGATCTGGGAATCCTTGCCAGAATTTCAAAAATCTTAATCTTTACGAATTCAATAAGATAAAAAATAAAAAATCCATCAGAAATGAATATTAGTCTGGAAATCTGCGCTCAACAAGCACTGTTTCAACCTTAACATTCCTACCGAGAATACTACCAACCGGTGACGTTTTGGTTACTGCTTCGTGAAGCTGTCTAAGCTCTTCTTTCGGTATGGGCTGTTTAGTTTTTAAAAACACTCTGGCCCTAACCTCCGTAAATCCGGGCCATACTTCATCTGGATTTTCAAGACCCAAAAACCCAGGAAGATCTATATCTCCTTCTACATCAATTTCCAGTTTCTGTATTTCAATTCCTCTTACAGCTGCATTCATAACGTATCCCACAATGAGACAGCATCCATACGCTCCAAGAACCATTTCTACCATATTGGGGGCTGTATTTGTTCCTCCAAGATCCGCTGGTTCATCCATTTGCACCCGGAAACCTCTGATTCTCGCCTCACACTTAAATCCATCTTTCCACACACTGGTAGCTCTCCATATTGTTTTACCCAGATTAGGATTTTCTTTAACCGCCTCAACTACGCCTTTCAAAAATTCTACATCCACACCATTAATTTTCATGTACCTTCTTCTTGTATTTCCTCTATTAAACATTATGGTAAACTTCGTTTACTACTTGTCAACAAAGTTGACAATATGGTAAACTTCGTTTACTACTTGTCAACAAAGTTGACAATATTTTGTAAATTCAATAAGCTTATAAATTCATCCACACATAACGTCGCTTACATTTAAAGCGGAAAACTTATTAAAGATAACGTTCATCGATATATCGAAATATGATAGGAGGTCAAGCATGAAAGTGGAAAAAGTCAAGAAAAACGAAAGTTATGGCACATGCAAATGCCATAGAAGCTGTATGTAAGGTGAAGCAGTATGAAGAGAGAGATTAAATTTCTTTTTTATTTTATTTTGTTTATTTCTCTAATATCTGTGACTTCAGGCAGACCGATGTATATGAAAACTTTTGTTGACTTTCCTGATGAGGTTAAGGTCTGTACTACATGCCATGTACAATCTTCAGGATATGGTGGATTGAATCCCTTTGGAAAAGATTTTTATGAATCCGGAAAAAGCTTAACACCAGAATTGATGCAACTGGACTCAGATGGAGACCTGTTTTCAAACATAGAAGAATTAAGAGCTGGAACAAATCCAGGAGATAGTGGCTCTACTCCAAAAGAGGAATCGCCAGGAATGACTGCCATTATCGCGATTTCAGCTATAACACTTCTGGTAATTATCAGGCATACAGGTAAAAAGAGGAAATAAAAAATGAGTGAATATATTACCATTAAACTGTAATAAACCAGTGAAACACGATCTTCTTAGATTTCGCTTACATATACTGATTAATTTTCGCTACAATATTCTGTTTTGGGTGTGCCCCTACCATCTGATCTACAAGCTTTCCATCTTTGAAGATTAGCAAAGTAGGAATTGCGGTAATATAAAATTGAGCTGCCACCTTTGGATTCTCATCAGTATTCAGTTTGGCAAACACAACTTTTCCAGCATACTCTTTTGCCAGTTCATCAATAATAGGTGCTATCATCCTGCAGGGTGCACACCATGGTGCCCAGCAATCCATCACAACAAGAGAGTTATTTGAGAGGACTTCTCTGAAATTTTCTTCGTTAACCTCTACAGGCTTATCCAGTACAGGTTCTTTTTTCGTCATTTTTTCCATCATCTCCTTCATTTTTTTCTCTCGAATCTTTTCGATATCGTCCATGTGGGTCAACTCCCGATTCAGATAACATATAATTTTCGGAACTTTCAGAGAGAAATCATAGCCGCCAAAAAAAGAGGCTTATACTAACAACCACTATTAACTATAAAGATCACTACAGTCATTCTACCAGAGTAATACCTCTTATTTCTATTTATTAGGCTCTACGCCTTGCTTCTCTCAGGTGGTTTCCAGACTATTTTTTTCCCTGAAACCAGATTGAAGATGGCTACTAAGGCTGATACCTGCAAAATAATTGTGTGAATAGCGAGACCGCAGGTAAGCTTCAATGCTTCACCAAGTTTTCTTGTTTTTTTAAACGTTAGAATCGGGGATAAGAGATTTAAGGGGAAAAATACGATAATAATGAACGGCAATACCATTGCAGCGATCCACTGGATTTTTGTTCTTATAGGCATTGGTCCTTTAAAAAACTTCCAACAATATCTGATGGCTTCAAGAGCTCCGCTATACCACCTCACCCTCTGTGAGATTAGATCGAAGATGTTTACAGGAGCCTGTTCCCTTATGAGGGTTTCTGAAGTTAGCTCTGCCCGGTATCCCTGGAGATACATTCGTGTAGTAAAATCAACATCCTCGCATATTCTTTCCTCATTCAGCCTAAACTTTTTTAGCAAATCAAATCTGATCAGGCCTATCAATCCGTTAAACTGAAGGAAACCTCCCGAGAATTTTTTATATAAGTATCCGATAACTTCATATTCGAGGGCTACAATTCTGGTCAACCATTTTTCAGAACCATTACTAACGGCTCTTGGAGACGAGACTATAAAAACATTTTCTCCCTCCATAGCCCTGAGACACGCCTTCAAAAAATTCTTTTCAGGACGGGAATCCACATCAAAAATAGCAATATAATCACACTCACCTATGTTATCCAGTGCATCATTTATCGCTCCAGCCCTCTTACCCCTTGGCTTTCTTGATATTATCTTTACTCCCTTTGCCATTAACTCATTTAGCTTTTTATCATTGGTTTCTGAACCATCTACGTCAATAATATAGTAGACACTATGGGTAAAACCATTAGTCTCGAGGGCTTTTAAGGATTTGTATGATTTCTCAATAACATATAAAGGCTCGGTAGGCGCTACAGGAACAAGGGAAACTATTCTCAATATCTCACCTGCATCTATTGTTTTCCGATCATTATTTCTGTTGACTTTATAACAGCTTTCACCCTGTCTCCTTTTTTTAAACCAAGATGATTCAGAGCCTCTGTAGTGATTACCGATGTAATCTTAACAGGTACTTCCACATTCACAACAACTTTTGAACACACATCTCCACGATCTATCTGCTCTACAACCCCAGATAGATAATTTCTTGCACTGATCAACCCAAGACTTTCCCAACCTGTATCATCAGACATAGCTCTCTGGATAAAATCCTCGATTCTCCTGTACTCTTCAAGTAACTTCAATCCTAAAGCAGTCAATTTGGTTTCTCCCCCTTTATCTCCCCCTCTGTAACTTTCCACTACCTTTGCTCCAAGGGATTTCTCCAACTTTTTGATGTAATTCCAAGCATAACGATATGAAAAGCCACAAGCTTCGGCTGCTTTTTTCAGAGAGCCTAACTTATGGACTTCAGAAAGCAGAGCGTACCCCCCTTTTCCAAGAAGAGATTGATCCTTATACTCAAGCCATACTTTGGTTTTCTTCTCAAAATCATGCATAACTGAAAAACCCCCGCAATATACTTAATTTTTCTTTTCTAACTAAAACTGTTATGATAAAACAATACTTATTATATTTTTCATTTTTGTTAAGCGTAACTTTACAATTTGTCAGCACTCGCTAATAAATTCACTCTGATCTGAGTTCCCCAGTAATGAATTTCTGCGTGATTTCAACTCCAGGATTTTCAAATATTTTGTCTGCATCTCCAATCTCTACAAGCTTTCCGGAATATAAGTGCGCTACCCTATCGGCGAGTCTCTTCGCCTGAAACAGGTTATGGGTGGCAATCACCACAGTAGTGTTATTTTTTCTAGCCAGTTCCATTATAACTCTCTCGATCAGAGCTACATTTGTCGGATCGAGATTGGTTGTAGGCTCATCCATCAACAGAAGCTCTGGCTCAAGTACCAGAGCTCGAGCAAGGGCTACTCTTTGCTGCTCGCCCCCAGAAAGTTTTCTTGCGGTTGCTTTTTCAGTCCCCTCAAGTTCAACAAGAGATAGAACATTCCTCACCTTATCTCTAATTTCTTTTTTCTCAATCCCTCTTAGCTTTAACCCATAAGCAATATTATCATATACACTACCTCTGAACATCACTGGCGACTGGAATACCATAGTCACCTTTTTCCTGAAAAATCCGTTGATTTTAACTGGATTTCCTTTATATTTATAAACTCCCTTTGAGGGTGGCTCTAAAAGAGCCATTATTCTGAGAAGAGTGGTCTTTCCAGCGCCACTATGTCCCATTATCACCATAATTTCATTCTTTTTTATTTCTATATTGATATCCTCAAGGACAACCTGAGACCCGTATTGCTTCGATATACCTTTCAGTTCAATTAGAGTCATGTCAATCTACTCTGTATAACGTTTGAAATCATGCTAACTCCGAATACTATGAAGAGAAGAATAACACCGAGAGCTATTGCAAGATCGATTTCGCCTCTTGCAGTATACATCTGTATCGAGGTGGTGAGAACTCTCGTGTTAAGAGCGCTTCCTTTAACAAAGATGTTCCCTCCAATCATCAGAGCAACTCCCAGTTCAGCTACAGCTCTGTTAAATGCTGCAACGATGGAAAGAATTACTCCTCCGATAGCTTCTCTGATAACTGCTATGGAAGCCTCAAGTTCTCCAGCACCAAGAGTTATGGCAAGTTCACGTATTTCACTTCTTATCAGACTCACAGATCCTGCCACAAGACTGATCACTATTGGTAGAACCAAGATGGCCTGACCAAGACTGATCCCCATTTCAGTGTAGATAAGTTTAAGAGAGCCAAAGGGACCCAGAGGAACAAGAATCAAATACAATATGAGACCTAGAACAACAGTAGGAATGCCGAGCAATCCATTGAATAGACCCCTCACAATGTGCTTTCCTTTGAAATCGTACAACCCTATGACAAGCCCTATGGGTAAACCAAATACAAAAGCTATAAGAGTGGCAATTCCAGATACTTTAACAGATCTGAGGCTTATCTCAATAATATCGGGATTTCCAGAAAAAATAAGGTGGAAAGCTCCTAAAACTCCTTGGATGATAAGACCCATTTCTTACTTCTCCTCCTCGAAAAATGATATATCTGCTTTATATCTGAATTTTTGAGGGGATTCTGTCAATTTCCCATTGTCTTCAATAAATCCATACTTGACGATCCAGTTGTAAATATCACCATCCTTCTGTTCCAGAACTTTCACTACAGGGAAGTACAGTGGAACGCCATAAGTATCCTTCCCATAGTCCCCTATTATCTTTTGGCCTTCCTCAGATACAAGCCACTTTTCTAACTCCATGGCCCCTTCAAAATCCTTATTATATTTTTCTGGATTTACTATTATAATAGCATATATATTAATCAACTCTTCACCTTTATCCACTACGGTTACAAGATCGATTAACCCATCTTTCTTAAATTTTAGGTATGTTCCGGTATCTGACAAAGTATAAGCTCTCTGATTACTGGCATAATTAAGAGTTTGACCCATTCCAGCTCCAGTATTCCTGAACCAAGGCTCATTTTTAATGTCTTCATAATTAAATCCAGCAGCTTTCCACAAATTAATTTCCTTGGTGTTTGTTCCGGATCCATCATCTCTCGACACCCAGATGACTTTTCCCTGTTGTCCATACTCTGCAATCCTTTGCAATGCTCCAATAGGATCCATACCTTGGATCCCTGCGGGATCATCTTGTGGACCAACTATAACGAAAAAATTGTAAGCAACGATCTTCCTGTTAACACCATAGCCTTCTTCCATGAACTTCAGTTCCTTACTCCTTGCATGAACAAGTATGGCATCAGCTGCACCGTTTTTTGCATCCTGAATGGCAGCTCCGGTCCCTTTAGGAATGAAATGCAATTCAATACCTGTTCTTTCCTTGAAAGCAGGAGCAATGGCAGTTTCAAGAAGGCCAGTATCATACAGACTGGTTGTGGTTGAAATAGTAACAACTCTCTGGCCTGCCTGAATCTGGGCCTGATAATACCACACTACACCTACAATACCCATCAGGACTATAATTACCACTAACAAAAGGGTTGCTGAGGATATTCCTCTGCTATCTCTTGCTAACCCATCCATCCCATCACCGAAATGAACGGTGATGCATAACGGTATTTAAACATTGTGTTTTTGTTTTCTATAGATTTGAAATACATAGATGCGAAGAACTAATGAACTTTGATCCACGTACAGCTATCTACTATATCTCGATTAGGTCTATGGGTGTATCTGTTATTTCCTTGCCACCTTTCTTTGTGACGAGAAAAGTTGACTCAAGACCAATTCCTGATGCATCTGGAAATACAAGCTTTGGCTCAACAGAAATGGTCATATTTTCTTTTAATTTAGCTTTGTATCCCGATATGACTGGAATTTCATCCAGCTCCAAGCCTATACCATGTCCTACAAATTTTACCTGATTTGGAGGCATTCCCATGAAGTTCTTTTTATATCCACGCTTTTCCGCAAGTTTAACAACCCCATAGTAAATCTCATCACTATGATTGCCATCTTTTAATTCATCCTTAAGTTGAAGATATACCTCTTTGATGAACTCATAAGCCTGGTAAACCGACTCATCAGCCCTCCCAAGAACATAACATCTAGTTTCATCTGTAACATACCCATTGTAATGGCCACTTATGTCTATCCAGATGACATCCCCCTTTCTGAGTTTTTTTCGACTGGCTCCTAGACCACCTGGAATACTTAGCCCTCTCCCATCCACAACCGTATTAAGTCTTCCTGGAATCATGCTTCCTGATGACAATACAAACACATTCAGGATGTTACTGTTCCAATCTCTCATTCTAAGATTCCCTTCATGTCCGCTAATTCGCATCACATACTCGAGAGCTGCTGATAGTTCCAGTTCTGTCATACCCTCTTTAACAATCTCCGGGACAATCTCTAAGGCTTTTTTGCTCTGTTTTGCTGCTAATCTCATATTTTCTATTTCTTCTTCATCTTTCACAGCTCGTATTTGCAATATCTCTGGAGTGATGTTAACACTCTCACAATCCGTTGTTTTGGTCATTCTTCTGAACACCTGCACAGGAAGTATGTCCTCTTCCAAGCCGATTTTTTTAATTTTCAGATCTTTAATATAATCCAGTACTTCTCTAAAGCTTTTAACAGGAATAACCTGAAGATCTGTTTCCTGAAGTGCCCTGTTCCTATCTTTAAGGACGAAAAGAAATGCATTATCGAGAGTTATTAGTAGAGAAGATAACTGAACCGTTCCCGTGAAATAATATACATCCTTATAATACAGCAGAAGAGCCCCATCAAGATTTTTATTTCTCAGCGATTCCTGTAGTTTTCTGATCCTGATCCTGTGCATAAAAGGTTTCACTTAATGAGAATTATATATATGTATTGATTTAATATCAGTATGATACATACCAAGTTAACGCGAGCTTTGAGATCATCGATCTGTCCTGAAATCCTAAAAGACTCGAAATTTAACTATCCTCTAACTCTTTTTCATAGAGCCTTTAGACCTTCTCTAAATTCGAGATTCTATTTTCATTCGCCTCATTTTTTCTCTCTTACGTTTCAATCGTAAATCATCTATAAGAGTGCAAATCATCCCAGAAGCCATTAAAAAAATTCCCACCCACAATGGCATAACCCACGGGATAATCTTGATTTTCAATGGAATCAATATTTCAGAAGGATTACTGGGATTTTGAACTACACCCTGAAAGATCACATATATATCTTTAGAAATCCCTCTGTCAATGTACACGTCTGTAACAGTACCATATGGAGAATCTCTGAAAACGGCTACCCCTTCGCTCAGTTTCGTTCCGCCAGAATATATCCCGACAAAGACAGCCTGTTTCCAGAAACCCTGCCTATCTTGATGAACATCAAATCTATATAACTTGATTCCAATTTCATCAACCATTTTAATGATTCCCTGTTCCTCTATTTCAAAAGTTACCACCTGTTCTCTCTCAAAGGAGGTCGAAACAACGGCTCCAGCGAGTATGAAAATTATTGAAATGTGGATTATATGTTTACCCCATATTCTGAGTGAGTTTTTTGGATTCGATAATTTCTTCAAATCCCTTCGGATTGCAAAGCCTATTCCGATAAGAGCATATATTACAGGCGGAACCAGAGACAGTAGCGATAAACTGGCGAAAGCCCTGGTTAATCCAGAACTTTTAACAAAAAAAGACTTGTCAGGCTCAACAAGCATATAATCTTTACCGGGAGTTATGAAAAGCAGAACTAAAGTCAAGATTGTAAAAATCAGAGAAATCTGGATCAGAAGCTTTATATTTCGTTTATTGAATGCAAAACAAAAACCAAGAACTCCCAGAAGAATCAGAACAAATGGGTAGCTCCACAGATTAAAAAACTCAGGATCTACTGCTATTTGCTGGTTCCTGACAGCCTGAGAAATAAGGGGAAAAGTTAGCCCCCAGAAAGATATAAAAGCAAGAATTGAGAGGATAACCACTGTTATAAAGAGAATTGTTCTTTCATGATCTTGACTTTCGTCTTCTTCCATTTTATAGTGCCGGTCATGATAATATACAGAAAATACAAGCATCACTAGACCAAAAATTAGAAATCCTGCAAGAAATAATCCTGTGGTAGTTTCTGAAAAAGCATGGACAGACTGCCAGAGGCCGCTCCTAGTTATAAATGTTGCATAAACCACCAGAATAAAAGTAATTATACCCACAGACGGTGTATATAATCGAAGAGCTTGTTTAGTTCTAAACTGGTAAGATCCATGAAGATAGGCCGTAAGAGTTAACCAAGGGATTAAAGATGAGGTTTCAACCGGATCCCATGCCCAGAAACCTCCCCATCCCAGAACCTTGTAACTCCAGTATCCTCCAACCGCAATTCCTAGAGTCAAAAATAACCAAGAACCCTTAGCCCACGACCTGCCTATTACTTCATATCTGGAATCGTTGGTCCACAAGTATAGCAGCGAGCCTGCAAAAGTTATTGTAACAAGGGCATATCCGATGAAAATTATAGGGGGGTGAATGGCCATCCACGGATCCTGTAAAAGGGGATTTAGCCCCCTGCCATCTGGAGGTATAAAAGTTCCAGGTAACGATGGTTCTATCTCATAAATGGTTTTATAGGGAGACATAAGGACAGTGAGAAAGATAAAAAACGCATTTACAACAGTTGTGATTGTTATTACATCCCGGTATCTCTTTCTGGAAATTCCTCGACGAAGTACGAAAATACTTATTGAAATTATCCAAGCCCATAATAAATATGTCCCTTCCTGACCAGCCCATACAGCTGAAAATTTATAGACTAATGGCAACTCATGACTGGAGTAAGAATACACATAAAAATATCTGAAATCTGAAGAAAGAAAATAGTAAGTAAGAAGCAGTACATCAATGGTCAAAAGAATAAACACACCTACCAGAAGTTTTTTCGCAAATCTGATATTCTTTCCAGTCCTTATTAATAAAATCGAAAGTACGGTGAGAAGGAAAGAGAGGATTAAAAATATATCCCCTACAGTCATTCACCAGCCCTTTCCCGTATTTTTTCCTGATATTTACTGGGGCATTTAGCCAGAAGTTTTACCGCTTTAAACGTGCCATCAGGACCGATTGTCCCATACACAACACACCCCTGTGATGGATCAAAAGCAGCTGGCAAATCTCCCTCGTACACCACATGCATATTCATCTTACCATCAGTTAAGTCAAACTCATATACTTTCGGATTATCTGACACTTGCCTGAAGCTGCCATCTACGATGAGACCGGCCACATACACGGGTTCACTACTATACTTGCTATCTTCCTTCACTTCCCATACATACTTATAAGGGCTCAAAAACTGAGAAAGGCTGGAATAGGCAATTACCAGTACAATTACGATTATAGCAATACCTATGAGAACCTTTTTATTATCCAAAGGATTCATCTCCTTTTCTCAATTTCTTTTCCATAGCCTGAACGTTCTAATAACCTCATCGCCTTCTTTAGCTTCAACACCATATCAATGTGAAGGCCAAGCATTATGATCATAAAAATCAAAACTGCAAGGAAAACACCTGTCAAAATTTCCATTTACACCACCTCCTGGATCCGAGATTCTAATTTTTTTATTTGCACATCTATCCATAACAGACTCCCAAAGATGAGGGTCAAGGCAATTATCATGGTGACGAAGACCTGTATCATATTCGGTTCAAGCTGTATTCCCGAAGTTCTTATCACTACCGGATGCAGGGAATACCAGATCCTTGTGGAAAGATAAGATAACGGAACTGCTACATAGCCGAAAATAGCAAGAATTGCTGACGATCTGGCTTTTGCTTCAAATTCTTCTATTGCAGATCTAAGGGCAAAATATGCAGCATACACAAACCAGAGGATCAACACTGTGGTCTGTCTTGGATCCCAGTTCCAGTAAGCACCCCACGCGAGTTTTGACCATATGGAACCCATGAATAGAGCTGAAGTTATGAAAACAAGTCCGAGCTTTGCAGAAGAGGAAGACACATAATCATATACCACATTTCGCTTAGCCAGATACAAAATGCTGAAAATGAGAGTGAAAGTGAATCCAAGAAAAGAGATAATGGCCGCTGGAGTGTGGAAAAAGAAAATACGGTAACTATCTCCTAAAGTTCTCTCAGGTCCTAGTACTAAGAGGGCCCGATAAGCTGCAAATATGGCCAGAACAAATCCAATAATAGAAACTAACATGAAAATTCCTGGTTTTTTATTGGTAATCTTCACTCCCTCCTTTTTTAGCCTCTATCGGTCATATATCTCCGCTATACCTATATAAGCTTTAATCTTCGAGGGCGTGGTCAAAAGTTAGCAAAGAGACCGTGAGCATGATAATCGTAAATGATAATATGAGTACAATTTCCTGTGAGGTATCCATTAACCCACCACCTTTTATTGCAGTAGAGAGGGCACTGATGGTAGATGAAATTATTGGATAAATCACGGGAAACAAGATGATAGGAATGAGTAATTCTCTGGATTTGGCCTTTAATACCAGAGGAGATAGAGATGATGAAACCACCACAAAGCCCACATTACCAAGGGTAATCACTCCAAAAGCCAGAAAAAGATTCTCTACTCTGAGATCAAACAGCCCAATAAACAGCGGAAAAACAATTAACTCAATAATCAATACCAGAACAAGATTGTAGATAATTTTTCCAAGGAGTATATCTGCTGGAGATACAGGTGCGATTTTAAGACCATCAAGGGTACCCATCTCCAATTCTCTTAAAAAAGCCCGTGAAAACCCGAGAAGTCCAACAAAAAGAAAGACTAGCCATAATAAACCAGGGGCGACATCTCTAACCGCACTTAAAGGTACAGAGATACTGAACATCATGGAAGTAATTAGTCCGAATAGAATCATGAAAGTAATGGTATTTTTCGTCCTGAATTCGATCTTAAGATCTTTGAAAGCTATTTCAAAAATATCCTGCATCATGAGCCTTCCACCAGAGAAAGATAATACTCTTTCAGGTCGAGAGATTCTTTAACTTCAGTGATTTCCAGCACCTGTCCTTTATTCATTATGGCTACTACATCACAAACCCTATATACCTCTTCGAGATTATGAGTGGTAAATACAATAGTTCGATTTTCGGCTTTAATGGCATCAATAAGCCTGAAAAGTTCCATTCTGCTCTGTATGTCCAGACCTGCTGTGGGTTCATCCAGTATTACGAGATCTGGGGAATGTAAAAGAGCACGGGCTATAGCAAGTCTCTGTTTCATACCCCTGGAAAAATTTCTTACCAGATCGTCTGCCCGTTCATACAGATTCATTTTACTAAGAATCTCTTTAATTTTTTTATCCAGAGATTCGACACCATATAGCTTGCCATAAAATCCAAGATTTTCCCATGCAGATAGATCATCATACAGAAACGTATTATGAGATATTACACCCAGTCTTTTTTTTACATTTTTTGAGAATTCTCTTGTATTCTCTCCAAAAACCCTGACCTCTCCTGAGGTGGGCTTTACCTGTCCACTTAAAATCCTGACAAAAGTAGTCTTTCCTGCCCCATTTGGCCCAAGTAATGCAAAAGACTCGCCTTTCTTCACATTAAAAGTTACATCATTTAGAGCTAGAAAATTTCCATATCGCTTTACAAGATTTCTAACTTCGATAGCATTCATAACTCATCGATCACCTTTTTCACACCCATAGCAATACCTTCCACTTCAATTCCATCCCCTTTGGCTCCATCACCCACTACATATAGATTTTCGAAAGGAGTATTATTTCCGATATCATGCCCCGCCATAACGCGATTCACCGGCCATCTCTCTCGATAACTTTGGATGGCTATTATTTCATAATTTCTATGCCCAATAATCTTTTTCAGGTCTTTAAGGCCAAGACGTATCTCATATTTAATATTCTTAGTTACCAGCGGCTGATGGGTCATTACAAGATGACGGCCAGAGGGGGCGAGTTCGGGATCGGCTTGAGTAACCTCATTCACTCCAGCAATTCTTTTTGTATCCAGAGTAAACATCACACCCGTATGACCCAACACTGGTTCTTTTACACTCACAGAAATCTTTATTCCACCTGAAGACTGTAGATCACTGACCTTATTAATATAGCTCTCATCTCCAGTTAATTCTGCAGTCTCAGGATGTCCGATGTCCGATATTATCAGATCAAACTCTTTTTTTTCTCCTTTAACAAAAATAGCCCGAGCAACTTTATTCCTGATTTCAATACCTTTCACTGGATTTTTGGTAGATATTATCACTTCATTAGACTCAAGATAGTCCATAAGACCATCGATAATACTCTTGCATCCTCCAATAGGAATTCCTGGTCCACGGTATTTCCTTATACTGTCATAAATACGCTTCATTTTTGGAAAAGGTATGTCTTCAGGCAAAACACTCAGAGACCATCCACAAAAAGCCCTCGTAAAGGCCTTGGAAAAAGGATCAAGCTTTTCCGAAACATCTGCCAGAGAGCGTTCAACATTGAACAATTTATGTCTGAGAATTTCCCAGTTAAATTTTAGTATAGATGCGATTGGGAATCTACCCGTGACCACTTCAAAAATTTCTCCGCCATACTGGGCTGTGGCAACGGGAGTTGAATCAACTATCTCTACATCAATTCCCAGTTCTCTTAAGGCCATAGCAAGAGGTCCTCTGTTCCCATGAGGCAACATGTGCAGTGCTCCGGTGGTCAATTGAAATCCTTTATACTCTATATTGGTAAATCTACCCCCTACAAAGGGTAACTTCTCGAATATCTCAACCTTATAACCCTTCTCCGCAAGAAACCCAGCTGCCAGTAGTCCGCCAATTCCGCTCCCGATTACTCCTGCTCTCATCTATCCACAACCTTAATAGCATCAAGAGGGCAGTACATAATACAGCGCTTGCATTCATTGCATAGATCATGGAGGATTTTAGCTTTACCTTCTACTTCAATGGCCTCCTTTTTGCACACAAACGAGCACTGGGAACAGCCAACGCACTGTTCACTCACGAGTAACATGTTTATCCCACATCTCTTGTCTGTACCTACTACCCCCAACCTCCACTTCGACCATGTGAGCGGCTTTCTCTGCTTTTACCATTGCATCCTCAATGGATTTTCCTGCTGACAGGACGACCCCCATACGTCTGTTTTTATATGACTCTGGTTTTCCAAAAAATAGTATGGTGCTGTCTCCAGTTCTATATTTTATGTGATATTTCGGATACCAACCTTCGCCATGAGATAGTATCACATGAGAAGCAGAAGGCCTGACCGGATGTATAACCCTCCCTGGAGTATCTGAGAAGATTGGGATACCTGAAATGGCTTTTACATGAAGGGCAAATTCAGAATACCCTACAGGCATTGAGTATATGGTGACCAATCCAGTATCATGAGGCCTGCATGCAGTCTCATTGGCATAAATCTTCCCATCTTTTAGACTGACAAACATTTCATGGGCAAAAATGCCATATCCACCGAGAGCAGTCATTATCTTCTCCGAATATTCATAAATTTGCTCTTCCAGTTCTTCTTGACCCTCTGCCCAAGGATGCCAGCTACTGTGATAATCTCCTTGGATCTGATAATGGCCTATGGGTCTGACAAAAGTTTTCGTTTCATTACCATCCTGATCAAGATGTCTCACAGAAAGAGCAGTAATCTCCACATCAAAATCTACGAATTCCTCTACAATTATTTTTTTGGCCGGAACCCTTGCTTTTGTCCTTGCCTCTTCAAAAGCTTTAGGAACATCTTCAGGACCTTGGATAAAATACGATCCCTTCCCACTGCTAGACATGATGGCCTTTGAAACACACGGATATCCAATGGACTCGCAGGCATCCAGCAATTCATCTTCAGTCGTGGCATACGCATACTTGCTGGTGTTAACTCCTGTCGATGTTATCAGCTCTCTCATTCTTTCTCTGTTCATGGCAATCCAGGTGGCTTTTGCGTTTGGAACTACGAAGAATCCCTCTTTCTCGAATTCAAATAACATATCAGTATTTATAGCCTCTATTTCTGGAACTATTACATCAGGTTTTTCCCTGTAAACCACATTCCATAATGCAGATTCATCCATCATGTTCATTGTATAGTTCTTGTGAGCCACCTGCATTCCAGGAGCATCGGGGTATCTATCCACTGCTATGGTTTCCAGACCCAGACGATGAGCTTCAAGGATCATCTCTTTTCCAAGCTCCCCACTTCCGAGGAACATCAACTTAAAACTCTCGCCTGAAAGAGGTGTAGCAAGTTCTCTCAAGAGAGATACCATGGTTCTGGCCTTGTTTTTTTTAAGACAAAAAGCTTTCTATTTTTTCAGAGATGGTATACGACAGAGAAGTCTGTAAATCCAACAGCAAGGAAAGATATTTAAATATCCTAGATGAGCTGACTTCATGTCCAGAATTCTGCCACCAACAGATGAGGAAATCAGAGAGGACATACTGGAGATACTCAAAGATAGGTTCAGAGAAAGAGAAATAACCCCCACATACAGGATCTTTGCCATAACACCTGACGTTCTTGCAAAGTTTCTTCCACTCAGAGATGAGATCATGCAGGATGGTGCTATTAATATGGGCATAAAAGAGATGTTGGCTGTAAAGGTCTCTCTTTTAAATCAGTGCAATCCATGTTCAATCGGACATATACGAAGATTAAAGAAGATTTATGGAGATGAGATGGTAGAGGAAGTGGCTAAATTCAGCGTTGAATCAGACGAGGGAGAGACAAAACTTGGAGACAAAGAGCAAGCAGCCCTCATATTCGCTGAAGAGGCAGTCCTGAACAGAGGGAGAGTGAGGGAAGAGACATTTTCTCGTCTTATGGCATATTTCTCACCAAAAGCAGTAGTAGAAATCATTGAAGTCATATGCCTTTATATGTTTCTGAATACTTTCAACACCCTCCTAGATCTTTAATTCTTTAGATACCACTTTTATTCGGATGCGAACAACGAACTCCACTTTACAAAACCACTTTCAGTGATAACACCAGATATAAGATTTGCAGGAACGAATTCAAAATAATAATTTTCGGCTTTAACTTCTTTTGATACTTCTTTGGGGTCCTTCATAGAAGTGATTTGAGGGGCTTTTCTATCAATGAGTTTAATTGTAGGAGCGACTATAATCACATCATTCCCATAATATTTTGCCATTAAGCTGAGAGGGAAAGAGCCTATTTTATTCACAATTCCATCCCTGTAAATCCCATCAGCCCCCATTATTACTTTGCTACTTCTTTTAACTGCATAACCCATGGCTGCATCTACCATAACTTTAACCTTTATACCATGACTTTTCAGAAATTTTGCTGTATGGATTCCCTCCAACATGGGTCTTGATTCGAGAACATAAACACATCCCAGTTTTTTCTTTGCCTCGATCAACCCATTCTCAACAATATGGCTTCTGCTGAGTATGGTTATTTTATCTCCCTTTTGAAGATACTCTGCCAGATGTTTCGATGTAGCGGCTGATTTGATAGATATCTCCGTTATTTTCCTTTCTATAAGTTTTTCAACCTCTTTCTGAGCGCTGTTAATTTCTTTTAAAGTCTTAGCCAAGATTACCATATCTCCATGAACCTTGAGAATTTCACTTATGGCATATCTCAAAAGATTCCTATCATCTGCAATATTTTTCAGATAACTCAGGACATTTTTTATTATTGCTGATGAACCACTTACATTGTCTTTAAGAATGTTCTCAAGTTCATTTTGGAGATTATTCATCATCAGTGTAGTATCTAATTCCCATGAGTTAATCATTTTTTCCATTTAGGTGTAATAAAGATCTCAGAAAGTATAATGTATAAAGAGCTCTGTATAGGGAACCATCAGGTAATTCCATATTTCATAAGTGGTCTCTAAAAACTTAAAAAAGAGTTTATTATTTTATACGATCGTAACATCTATATGGTAAAAGGACTAACTCATATAGAATAACTTTTAAATAATAAATTCCTGACAAAATTAGATGGATCTATGGGAATTAGCAACTTTCATACTTATTCTGGATCTACCTTTCGGTCATTGGAAAGCCAATGTTAGAAAGTTGTCCAGAGAGTGGTTTCTTTCCATTCATCTTACAGTTCCAGTTGTAGTTGCCTTTAGAACACTTTCAGGCATAGGTTGGGCATTTATATCGTTTCCATTATTGGTAGGTGCATTTTTCTCCGGTCAGTTTTTAGGCGGAAAACTGCAAAAATGGTTAAAAAACCATTCTAAGACCCAAGTAACTTCTTGCCTCGTCATGGACATAATGAGAAATTGCAAATATATCTGTGAAAGAGACTGAAGTAAATATCGGGTAAGGATCTCTTTTTATTCTTTCACATTTATCAGCATAACAACCAAATAAGCTCTCAATGCAAGATGGAGAACAAGCCAAAAGAGACCTGTGTTATCGCCCAAAAATAGGTATGTCCTCTGACGAGAAACACAAATGAAATTCTCAATCCAGTGAAAGCAAAGATGGCGGGGGTCGCTACAATATGAGCTAGATGTTTTCGACCAAAAATCTTTGCCTTTATGTCTTTTTTATCCCCCTCTCAAATTCACTTAGTCTGTCCCCATCTATACCACATTCCTGTTTACAGCTACTGACTTTAAAACCTATAACCTTTTTCTTGTTTTTCCTCTTTCCTTACCCAAATTAGGCATAATTGTCCGCCCTATCACATCCATGGCAAATCTACCATCCAGGAGTTACTCTAACCCCTGGAAAGTGATCTTTCTACTATATCTTACCTTCTCTATAAAACTACTCAAAATCGAAAGCTTTATGTATTAAATGTTATATATACATAACATAAAGTTATAACGATATAACATGAGGTCAGGAAAAATGAATCGAAAACAATTTGCATTATATGGGATGATGATAACAGCGGCTATGGGAGCGACGATTGGATGGTCTATATCTATCGGAAATGCTGTATTGCCAGTGGCCACAGTAATTTTAGGAATGGTATTGCTATATCTTGGCAAGACCAGAGTTACAGAAGTACTCGAGGATGAAAGAATTCATAGGATAAGTGAAAAAGCTTCTAGAAGAACACTCCAGATTTTTGGAATATCTATTGCGATAATTGGCGTGGTTCTAGTAGCACTTAAGGAATTTACAGAAATAGGATTTACACTAGCTTATTCTACCATTGCTTTACTGTTTCTGTATTCAATCTTCTACAGATACTACAGCATAAAGACTTTGGATTAGAGATAAGATTTTGAAAGAGGCCTTTCGAATGAGAACCAGAATCAAGGAATTTAGAGCAAGATACAATTTGACCCAGGAAGAGCTTGCAAAAAAGGTTGGAGTTAGAAGAGAGACAATCCTCTTTGTAGAAAAAGGAAAATACAATCCTTCTCTTAAGTTAGCGTACAAAATAGCCAAAGCCTTAAACACAACAATTGATGAACTATTTATTTTCGATGACGATTGAATTTAATATCCAAATGCATATGGGAACTTCTCAAACCGTAGACTATGATTGAACCTAAAAGGTCTAAAAAGATCTTATTTTAGTGCAATGAACTGAATCTATCTAGGAACTGACCCAGAGAAAACAACCATACGGCTAAAAGTTACTCAAAATTTTTTGAAGAGATATTTGAAAAAGGATCAGAGTAGAGCTTAACTGACCTCATTCGAATTACGGCGTTATCTTTCAATCAATCTCAGATATAAAAATTATCAAGAACAGGTAGAAGCAAACATATGAATACAAAACTTACAGTTCCTCTGCCAGCTCAACGTCTATCCTCTCTATTATCTTTCTTGCCACTTCCTCAGATATCAAGCCTTTCACAACTGCATCATTCAACGCACTTTTTTCAGCCTGAAGAATCCTTCTTCTAGCTATCATATCCATTTCTTTTCTCAACAACCCGTCCTCTCCAATCAATGCAGCAATTTTTTTGGAAAGTTCCTCTGTTTCTTTTTCAAACTGGACATTCAACTCTTCAGCTATCACATGAGCAATCAATCCCTCTTCTACCATTTTTTCAAGTTCTTTCCTAGCTGCTTTTACTGCGATTGCTTTTCCCATCAACTCTTCGTATTCAAGCTGTTTTTCCTCTTTCCTTACAAGAGAAGATCGTTTAATGAAAAATTCCATACTCAATCCCTGAACAACGAGAGAGAAAAGTACTACACCAAATGTCATACTGGCCAGTAAATCACGATAAGGTACATCCCCCAATCCAAGAGCTAGAGCTACCGGGATGGTTCCATGCAGCCCTCCCCAGAAAATCACATGCTGCCATTGAAAAGGGATTTTAAGCTTTGACTTTATATTGGAAAGATTGACGAGAGGATACACTGATAAGGCTCTCTCTATCAGTACCACTACCACAGCCATAACAATAGGTTTCCAGTACACGATCAGCTTATCTAAATGGATGTCCAATCCTATGAGGAGAAACACGATTGAATTCACAATAAATACTAAAAAACCCCAAAAAGTGATGAGAGTGACTCTTGTAGTAGGTGACATGGAAAGGTATTTCCCATAATTTCCTATTATTAGCCCTGCCATTACAACTGCAATAACTCCTGAAACTTTGAGAGTCTCAGCAATTATAAAGACAGAAAAGGCGAGTATAAGAGTAATGGTCACTTCTATCAGATGATCATCAATGTAACCTAGAATCTTATAGCCCACATATCCGAGAATGAATCCTATTGCTGCACCACCAATAACGACAACCAGAAAAGTTATAGCACCATCAATCAAATCCAATCCAGATCCTCTAACCATTTCGAATAATATGCCAAAGAGTACCACACCTGTTCCATCGTTGAGTATGCTCTCTCCTTCCACAATGGTAGATAGTCGCTTGGGAACTCCAAGAGCCTTGAAAGCTGCTAGGACAGACACCGGATCAGTAGGAGTTATCATGGCACCAAATAGTAAGGCAATGGCAAGAGGAATTGCAATCAGATATGACATTAAATATCCCACCGTTAAGGTAGAAATGAGTACTCCAGCAATAGCGAGGAGAGATATGGGCCTGAAATTATTCTTTATGTGCTGAATGTCCATGTTTAAGGCGCCTTCAAATAGAAGGGGAGGGAGGATAAGGTAGAAAATGATTTCCTCTGTCAGAGGAACTTCGGGTAATAACCTGACCATTCCGACAAAGAGTCCAACTAAAACCAGAGCAATGGTGTAGGGAAGTCGAATATATTTAACGAGAACGGCGACAGCGGTGGCAATCATCAACAGAGCCAGCAACTCGGTAAGTTCGAAGGCAAGACTGTCCATAAAAGACTTTAAGTATATTCCCGCTTATAATAATTGGGGTTTAAAAATAGAGTCTTCTGAGTTTATATTCCATTAATTTCCTGGTAACTCCTACTAATTCGATGGAGTTTAAATGAACAGCAATACCAAATATCGAATAAAGGAGAGTATTTCTATATGCTATATTAATGCTAAATTAACAACGGGGGACTAAGCCTTCTCCGAGCCTTTCTCAATTACTTCTGGCCTTAATAGAATGTAAAGAATAAGTCCCAATATATGGGTGAAAAAAACTACCAAGAGCCATAGTAATGGCTTCACGCTTCCATAGGGGTATCTGGTTACGGCATCACGATACACCCATACCAAGATGAGGATCAACACCAGTCCAAGCAAAAAAACAATAGCAAGCATCAATACTTCCGAGACGCCGATCATAACTAGAACTATGGTATTTCGTTATTTAATATTTATGGTCATAATTTTGAAAATTATTTAATTTTCTTTAACCTATCCATGTAGGGATAAAACCATATAGAGACAATGCCAGAAATCAATAATACCTTTCTGACAAAGGGCATCGAATCCCAGAGGACAGTTTTCCAGACATCCATATATGTGTGCAGATCAACATATTCTGGAAACTTCCATTTACCATCGACATATATCGCAGCAGATTGATTTTCAAACTTTTTAACAAAATCTGTCTGTTCTTTTCCTTCATAGTCAACCCAAAAATGGATTGGGGAGATCTCAAAAGAGAATGGTATGTTTTTCTCATTCAAAATAGAGGCTAACAGAATTGCTCTGCTCTTACAATCCCCCTTGCCGTTCTTTATAACTTCCTCCGGATGTGGAAGATACCATGGAACTCCATAAACCCTAAAATCATATTCATACCTCACGAATTCAATAACAAATCTTTCAATCTCCTCTGGATCAGATGGTAATATAGACACATTTACAGGGCTTTTTTCAATAGGTGGATTATTCAACCGTTCAACGCTTACTACTAAAAGGTAAGGGTTAGGATACATAACAAAGAAAATCCATAACACAGAAATTATTCCTTTTAATTTTAACTTCATAATTTGCGTGTGGTTAGCACAGAATTATATTTAAAATTTATCACAATATGTCTGAAATCAGAGAATATAGCAGTTCAGTCACACGATTGAACTAACGACTCCTGAAATCCCCTTCATAAAACTCCATACTTAATTACCCTCATACCTTCCTGTAGCTATTTTTTCAATTATCTTTTTATGTCTTTCACAGAACTCGGGATCTGAAGTTTGAGCGTGTATCATATCTTCCTGCCAATGGGCATTATATAGCCTACAATCTTTATTTTCACAAAAAGCTTCATGGGTAAAATGATACACAATCCCTTGCATAACATAACCTTTAGCAATTTCTGTCAATCGTTCATCCTCATAATCAATAAATCGCCCCTTAAATTGGTCTTTAATTGTTTCAGGAGGGATACCAAAGGGAGCCAGCTTCTGTTTTGCGATATAATATTCTTTCGGTTTGGCTGGAGCCTCAATCATTCCTGTAATCGATATTACTACAGGAATCCCCAGAATTACTATTCTAGCATGATATCTGTCCTGCAATGTTGCTATCAGTCGATCAGTAAACACGAGATGAAGGTTAGATACATGCAACTCTTCAGTCGGTATTATTTTCCTTATAAGAGCTGACAGATCCAGACCATCATAAAGAACTCCTAAGACTCTAGACTTTCCAGTTAAAACCCTTTTCTCAAATTCAATTTCACCATATAGAGGTTCAAAATCAGATATCTTCTTACATATATCCCTTACTCTGCATTTGGCCAACTCTTTGGCCAGAAACTCAGTATGTTCTGGAGACGAGGAAAAAATATTATCTCTGATCTTAATTTGAAACGGGAATTTCTCCAGAAGATATTCCCTAATCTCTCTGAGATCAATAGTCTCACTTTCAGGCCCATATAGGTATATGTGTGTGTTCATTAGTCCAGATGATTACCTAATTCACTCCTTCAGTTTTTCAATTGCAACTTCTGCAGCCCTTTTGCCCGAAAGCAACATCGCACCAAAAGTCGGTCCCATTCTGGGCAATCCATAGGTGGTAGAGACGGCCATTCCCATAACTATCAGACCTGGATGGGCCTCTCCAGTATGCTCCACAATAAGATCCTCAGATTTTTCGACCCACATTGCACCATAACCTGGAGTTTTTATCATTCCTCTTTCCTCAAGTTTACTTACCACTACAGCATCATGCCCAGAGGCATCCATTACCAGTCTTGCCTCCAATGCAATAGGGTCTACACAGGTTATTTCTCTCGGTAAAGCTGATACCGGAGTCCAGTTTACCACTACTCCTGATACCCTGTTGTCCTCTCTTAAAACAACATCATCGAATTTTGTCATGTTCAGGATCTTTGCTCCAGCATCACATGCTGCAGCAATAAGTTTGGAACAGGCATGTGGACCATCTGCCACATAAAGACCGGGAACATACTCAGAATAGGGAATCTCTAACTCATCAAGAACTTCATTTCCCGGCCCTCTAACAGTGACTTTATTCATCAAGTAACCGCCTATCCAGAAACCTCCACCCAGATAATTATTTCTCTCAATTATGAGGACCTGAATTCCATTTTCCGCAAGTTCTTTTGCAGCCATCAATCCACTGGGTCCACCACCGACTATTATCACATCAGAACCAGCATATCTCTCAAAATCACGGGTAAACTCAGACACTATTGCCCTTGTGACATCCTTTTCTCCAACTTTATCAAACTGCACCATGTCTTAACACCTCCATTCAATTTTACCTCATACTTTTAATCTCTTCGATTTGATGTTGAAGGATTGCTCCTCATGTACATTTCCTTAACAACTTCATCAGTAAGAAAAACCCGATATTTAAATCCTGCTCTACCATCTGCTAGCATGGCATTTCGTATTGTCGATTGCATTTCCTCAATAGTGGCTAGTTTGATTCCTGCAATTTCTTTTTTATCCCGGGGAATCATATCTCCTTCCACATACCTGGCTTGAAAAACGTGAGATACCCATGGTATAACCTCATCACCGCAAATAAATCGTGCATATACCCTGAGCAGATATCTCTTAAGACTTATTATCGTTCCAGTTTCTTCAAATATTTCACGGTTAATTCCATCCAAAACACTTTCTCCCTCATTTATCCCACCACTGGGGGCTCTGTAGACTCCATCAGGATATGAATGTTTTTTTATAAGAATGAGCCTATTTCCTTTGAATATAAATACAGTAACATCGTGATTCCTTCCTTTTCTGGCAGACATTCGTACCAGTTCACACTCACTATCATCCATCACAATATCAATGTGACTCTCTCGAGGAACCCCATACTCTTTTTCGAGATTTCTAATTTCATCGTTAGGAAGATCCAACCCAGAGACACCTCTTACAAAATAGCTCTAATGAGGTTTCGATCAAATAGAAGACCAAGGAGATTCTCTTCTGGAGTTATAACAGCGAGGTAATCTATTTTGGTTTTAACCATTTTTTTTGCACATTCTACTACACTCACCTGGGGATACACCGACACAGCCTCACTCATTACATTTTTCACAGGTTCATCTGGAAGCCGTATAACTGTGACTTCAAAATATTTTCTGGTGTAGTCCCTTAACCCTTCCCATGTCCATTCATCATCTCCCCCAGCCTGAGAATAATCAGATTTTTCAACCAGATCTTCCAGAGAGATGAGGTTGATAATGCCTTTTTCATCAATAATTCCAGACAGTTTTCCCCTAGAGTCAAGTACGGGGAGGGCTTCTGACCTACCAAGCCTCATAATTTCCACTATGACATTTAAAGGGGTCTCTTCCCATACCGGACAAGTATATTCAGATATGAAATCCCCTGCTCTTTTATCTATGTCCATTTCCGCCATAGCCTTCACAACATCAGCGACTGTTATTATCCCAACTAACTTGGAATCCTCTACCACAGGAATTCTCCGGATATTGGATTTGATAAGAACCTCCACCACCTCAGTGATATCTACATTTGGATCTACAACAATAGGATTTCTGGTCATTAACAGGGCAATCTGCTCTTCCTCTGGATTATTTAATATGTCTTTCCTTGTTATAATCCCTACAAGAGTTCCATCTTTCAAAACTGGAACCCCAGAGATCCCGTGCTCTTTCAAAACATCCAGAACCTCATCTCTAGAACCAGGTATGGAGACAGTTATAACATCCTCATTCATTATATCTCTAGCGATCATCATACACACCTCAGCCGGCGACCTACTGAACCAACTCATTGCTTAAAAACCTTTCTTCCGGTAAAAAATCCATGATCCATTCCTGATAATCCCTGTTATATCGCTTGCTTCACTCCTTCTGACAAAAGAACGTATAGGGTCGGATGAAAAATCCATATTGTTTGTCTTAAGATCCATTACCAGAAATGAGTCCACCTTCTTTTTAAATATGCGATATCCATTAAAAATTCCTCTTATCACTGCTTTATCATTTTTAAAAAAATGTTTGGATGCAAATTCCATTTCTCTGAAAATGTTGGGAGAGTTTATCATAACATTATCTGTACCTAATACGATATGTTTATAATTTCTAAAAAATTCCGCATTGGTGGTGTCAAGATTTCCATAGGCAGCGTTAGACCTTAAACATAGACAAATAGGAATCTCAAGATCTTCTACCATACGCAACTGACGTCTGGTTGCCGAAAGCATATGTATCAATAGATCAGGTTCTAATGCCAGTGCATCATCTACATCTCTATCGTCTAATTCCCCGGCATGAATGGCAAAAATTCCATTGTTTTTTCTAACTATTTCTCTGAGATCTTCAAGAAACTTATAGCTGTGATCCCTAACACTGCTCATGCCAAATCCATCAGAAACCTCAATAAGCTTTTCTCCCTCCTCGATATCACCTGGTCTGGATAGAATGATCAATTTAGGGGCTAAATCAGCAGCGTTTATGGCCCTTAATAGAATATCCACTCCTTTTAATCCTTCTTCCCTGAACTCTACCCCATAACCTGTACCTGCTGAAAGCATATACTGAAGGGTCCTGGAAATAGCCTTTATTTTGGCCTTTTCTTGTGATGTGCTTAAAATTCTATGTTTCAACCCATCAGGTGGGGATACTAGCTTTTTAAGAGGTATATACGGAGGATCTTTAAAAATGGAATCGCCAAGATGCACATGAGCATTGAATAGAAGAGGGAGGATAAGATGCTTAGGGTCGACTGTATCATCTTCTTCAAAAATCACTCTCTTTCCTTTTTTTACTATCCTTCCCCTAAAGAGGTTAAGATCTAGATCTAGATATACTCCCTCCACAAGAATCATAGTGGAAACTAATCCGCACCTCTGATTTAAATCTTACCAGAATCTAAGAGTTAAATATGGCTGTAGAGAACGACAAAAATAGGGTTATCTCTTATCGTTATGTAAGCCTCTTATTTCAGAAGAGACCTCATTCTACATCAATTCTACTAACAATTTCTTATATACTGCCAAGCCTATAATCCTTTCGACAATGAGATAGTAAACTTAAAATAATAGATTCGACGACTGGATATTTGTATGGCAAAAGGGAAAAAAAGTCAGTCTCCTTTAATGTCCTCAGCTGGAATAATGAGGTATTATGAAGTAGAAGATTCTGCGATTAAAGTAAGTCCCAAAAGCATCATTATTCTTGGACTTGTAGTGACAGTCATTGTGATAGCTCTCAACGCATATTATGGTCTCTGGCCGTGAACCGGCGTAATGAATTTGTTTTTGTCGGACGTTCTAATGTTGGGAAATCCACCCTATTCAGGCAGATATTTGGAGTAAAAGTCAAGATAGGGAAAAAACCAGGAGTTACTCTAAAACCATTTCATTTTAAATGTAAAGGATTCATTTTTACAGATCTTCCTGGATATGGTTACATGCATGGGTTGAGAGGGAAGGACATAAGGCGGATTGGTGTAGGAGTCCTTGAGTACATTGAAAAGAGATCCACCTCAATAACAGCTGTTATTCATGTGATAGATGCTCCTGGATTTATAGACATAGCTAAAAGGTGTACAAGAAAAGGAGAGATACCAGTGGATGTGGAGCTTTTTCATTACTTTCATGTGTTTGACTTTCCAGTGATACTGGCTATAAACAAAATGGATAAGATACGTGATCCTGACCAAGCTATCGACTACATAATTGAGTGTATGGGTCTTTTGCCCCCTTGGAGACAGTGGCCGGATGTGGTAGCACCCATCAGTGGTAAATCAGGGGAAGTCGAATCTTTAAAAAAGATTTTGAAAAACCTGATAATTTCTTCAAGAAAACATGAAGCATTAAAATGTATACGGTAGAACTGTTCTGTCAAATTTCTTCACATTGTCTAACATGAGTTATAATCACTTACTATTCTGAGACCTTGATAGGAGAACTATCTTTCAGTAGTATTTATATTTTCCATATTATTATTTATTTAACTATCCCTTCAATAGAAGAGGATACTTCAAAAGTATTTAAAGAGGAGTAAACGAATAAATGAGGCTGATATGAATTCTGTTTTACTGGTATCTGTCCGTCTTTAGTAGTAAAATTGAATAAAGGCATAAATACATGTCAAAGGGAAGTATTGACAACAAGAGATACCTCATTGCAGATCAAACGAGTGCGTTTGATGGTAGAAAAACGACACTTTTTTAAATACAACACTGAAATTCAGTGGTGATCTGTATGAAAGTGGCTCTGGGCGGTACCTTTGAACCCCTCCATGAAGGTCACAAAGCCCTTATTGATAAGGCTATAGAGCTAGGAGGAGAGAACACACTTATTGGGGTTACCTCTGATGAAATGGCCAGAAAGAGGTTGAGGTCTGTGCTTCCATTTCACCTCAGAGCAGAAAATGTCAGACAATACATTAAATTGAAATATGGTCTAGATTTGCCTATAATAAAACTAAGAACTCCATATGGAACCACTCTTGAAGAAGACTTTGATTATCTGGTTGTTTCTCCTGAAACATATCCTGTGGGTGAGGAAATAAATCAGATTCGTGTTCAAAAAGGGCTGAGACCTATAACAGTGGTCAAGGTGGATTTCGTCTTCTCCCAAGATGGAAAACCAATTTCTGCAACAAGGATAAAAAATGGAGAGATAGATCGATATGGTGTTCTATTATGCGATTGAGAGTGGGTTCTTTGAATCCTGTTAAGATTCATGCAGTTAAAGATGCTTTTTCCCTGTTTTTTGATGATATACTGGTTGAGGGCGTGAAAGTGGATTCGAAGGTCTCATCTCAACCAGTAGGTGACGAAGTCATATTAGGAGCGGTCAACAGGGCTAAAAACGCATACTCAGAGGAAATAGACTTCTCTATTGGGATAGAAGCAGGATTAGTACCATTCCCCCACACCACTACCGGTTATCTGGATCTCCAGTTTTGTGCTATTTTTGATGGGAGCAGGACCTCCATAGGATGTGGGCCCGGATTTGAATACCCTGCTATGGTCGTCCAGAAAGTCAAAAAGGGTAGAGAGGTTGGTGAAATCATGGCCGAGATATCAGGAATAGAGAATCTCGGTAAAACTACCGGAGCAGTTGGATTTTTGACAAGAAATAAATTAAGTAGGAGGGATATTACAAAAATAGCGGTAATTATGGCCCTTATACCCGTCCTCAATAACAAAGTCTACTATCCTTTTTAATCAAATAGATCCTCATCTTCTCCTGACAGATCCTTTCTGCGAATATATATAGTTACGTAATCACCGCTCAAGTAACATACACTGCAATTGCCACCATCATCCATCCCACAGCCTTCTGTTTCTTCTATCTTCACCTCGTAACCCATGGATTCATACATATCTACGAATTCTTTCATTCTTTCTTTCTCAATTGTGAAAGCTTTCTCCCAACTCTCTTCCGACATAAAAATTACCAAGAATGAGAAATGGCATCTGTCGAACAGGATTCTATACAGGGTAAAGTCTTCCATCCACCAGTTGGTTTGCATGGAGCACAACTAAACCTGAGCTTTTTTCTGTGTTCTTCTTTCACTTTAGCAACCGGTTCCTCTCGAAAAGGGTCGGCTTCATCTTCTCCAACTTCAAAAACACCAGCCGGACATGCTGTGACACACTCTCCACACCCGTTACATTTATCGGTATCTATACTAATGTAATACGTTCCAGAGCCGTCTTTATAACCATACTGCGCAATCATTTCCTCACCTTTATATATCTCTATTCTCTTTACAATATAAACTTTTTGGAGCTATATCTATAATAATGTCATGAATTACCTTATACATACCATAATTTGTAAACCACTAATCTGGAGAAATTACAGTTCCAACTCCCTCTCCTCTTGCAGCTTTGGAGATATTCTCTGGATCTTTCCCGTTTATTACAACAGTTCGTATACCACTTCTTTCTATTATTTTCGCTGCAACCGGATCAAGAACGGAACTTATACCTGCAGACATGACCTCTTTCATTACGATTTCACATAACTCCTCAGGAGTCATTCGATGAATCATCCTTGCGTTTTTATCTTTTTTCGGATCTGAAGTGTACACTCCATCAACGGAAGTAGCATTTATGAGCAAGTCTGCATTCACATATTCGGCCAGAAGAGCTGCTATAGCGTCAGTAGTCTGACCGGGAAACATACCCCCAAGAACCACGATATTATTTCCTTTAGAAGCATTCATTGCTTCTTTAAAGTCAAGAGCTACTTCCTGATAGGCATTATCTCCAAGAGCACTTATCAATAACCTTGCGTTAACATGCGTTATTTCTATTCCAATAAGATCGCAGATGGCTTCTTTCGCTCCGAGACGTCTTGCTGCGGTTATATACTCTCTAGATATCCAGCCTCCACCTACAACGACGAAGACTTTATTATCTCTGGCGATGGTATTTATTACCTCTGCATATTGCTTAATCCTTTCCACATTAAAATCTGGTATAAGTATAGAACCACCGATCGATATTACAAGGACCGACATCAACTGTAGGAGGCTTTACTTATATCTTAACTTTTCGGATTATGTTGACTTATTGTTGATGTCGGAGAGTTGACTCATTAGTTATATGTAGAACCATTACATATAAAACCTTGATATATAAGACTCATATCTTGGAAATGAGAAAGTGCACTATTACCACAAAATTTAGACTTTCTACTTTCGATGTAAAAGGACGTGTTATCAGGAGGGCTTTCAAAAAAATTAAATATTAAATAAAAGATAATAATCTCCGGTGATGGAAGATGCCTATTACTTTGAAAGTAAGAGATGTAGAGCATAAAAAGGTCACTTCGATTGATGAGAAGGCCAGTGTTTGTGAGGCTGCTGAAAAAATGGCAAGTGAGGGCAGAAAATGTTTGCTTGTTACCAGAGATAGTTTGCCCGTTGGAATAATTACAGAGGGGAGCATCCTTAGAAAAGTGGTAGCCAGGAAACTTAATCCCGATAAAGTAAAAGTTTCAGAGGTTATGAGCTCCCCCTTGATTACAATCGAAGAGGATGCCAGCCTGTACGAGGCTACACGACTGATGTTGGAAAAGAATATTAAACAGGTATATGTAACAAAAGATGGAGAAGTGGTTGGGCTGGTGACTCAACAGGATTTGATTCAGGGGATTATGAATTCCTTCCTGTCAATTCTGTCTGTGTAGATTACTCCACATATATCGCCGGTTTACCCGGCGACGCTCTTTTACTCCTATTTTGAGGGTCATATTTGGGTGATTCCGCCCTTTCAACTATCACCTTACATTTAAATTCATTTTCGAGGAATTTTCGCTCTCTATTTAGCAATGTAAACTCGTCCAAAAGAGCAAAATCCATATTTACTTTTCCCTCATACACTTCAGTTATAAGTTGTGATACTTCCTTTCCCTTCTCTCTCATGAATTTATCTTTAAAAATGGCTTTCATTGCTTCTCTGGGATCTTTCCATTCTCTTGAAGATTCAACAACCTTTTTCTTCCACTCAGGTGCGACGTATATCCATATGCCACCGATATCCTCTTTTTTAATTAAACTAACCACCTCACGGATATCATCCATCACTGAGATCAAGTAGTTTTCCTGTATTTCTACTTCCTTGCTGATCAGACTCTCATCCCATTCAGGGAATGATGCTGTAGAAACAAGTCCCTCTTCAAACCAAGAGAACACCTCTTCAGCGATATGGGGGGTGAAAGGTGCAATAAGTCTAACCCATATATGGAGGATATCTTTGAGGAGTTTTTTCCCCCCACGTTTCATATACCATCTCACATCATTCATTAGCTCATAAAAGGCTGTATGTATAGCATCTCTAGTCTCGAGTTTTTCAAGGGCGAGAGTTACTTCTTTTATCCTGAAATTTAAACGGCTCATCATCCATGTATCTACTGTGCTTTCAGGGCCACTGCCTGTAAACATCTCTTCAGCAAGTTGTATAAACCTATAGAGATGATTTACAATATTTTCGACCTCTTTTTTCCTCCAATCCACATCCTGTAGGTGTGATGCTTTGCTGAGAATGTACAATCTGGTTGCATCCGCTCCATATTTTTTTACAGCTCTTTTCATGGTGAGTAATGGTCCTTTAGATTTGCTCATCTTTTTCCCTTCAAGTGAAACATAGCCATTGACTGCTATTGCTTTAGGCCACTTTTCTGGAGGGAACAGAGCAACATGATGAAACAAGAAAAACAGCAGATGATTGGCCACTAGATCTTTGCCTGATGATCTTAGATCTACAGGATACCAGTATTCGAATTCTTCTCTAATTAGGTTCAGTAAGTCTTCAGATATCCCAGACTTTTCTGCAGTTTTCTTTCCGTCTCCGAGTCCATAAAACACATAATCAAAAAATTCATCATTTAGATTATCAGCTATTATTAGTCCTGAGTTAATGTAAGAGGCGAGAACATAATAGGCCATGTAGATGGTTGAATCAGCCAAAGATTCGATCAACCACTCTGGATCCCATGGAAGCTTTGTTCCAAGACCTTTCCTTCGGGCACATGCTTTATCTTTCAACCAATCTATTTTATTTTCGAATTCAATCCTGTAAGCCTCGGGAATTATATCCATATTCTCAAGGCATTTCATAACTTTCTGTTTCCATTCTGGATTGGAATAATTCAAAAACCACTGATCTTTTACTACCCGAACCACACATTTGGTCCCACACCTACAAATTACTGGCTTTACACTGAATTCGTAAAAAACATCTGCAATCTTTTTTTCCATTAATTCGCTAACCAGTAGATCTTTTACCTCTGAAACCTTTTTTCCTGCATATTTTCCAGTTGTCTGATTCAACACGCCTTTATGGAATTCTTTTTTGTATATCAGTTTTGTAACTCGTTCCAGTTTCTCATGGTCTATCTGGCTTTTAATTTTCTCTCGTACTACCACATCTTCTGCTGGAATTTTGAAACCCTCAATTTCGATTAACACGATGGGTTTAATGGATTCAATAATGCTTCTGTCAATTCCATAACGGACCAGTATTTCGTCATTTTTTTCCAGCTCTTTCAAGGCAACATAATCATAAGGCGCATGGGCAGGAACACTCATCACCACACCAGTCGCACTATCACCATCCACGAAAGTGGCTGGCAACACTGGAACTTTGTCACCTGTAACGGGATTCAAGACGTATTTTCCAAAGAATTCACTTGAATCAACTTCTCTTATAATCTCAACATTCTTATCAGTAAATCTTAGTTTTTCCTCAGCCTCTACACTGACTACCCACTGTTCGTCATCCACATTTACCAGAAAATATCTACCTTCCGGGTTCAGCCATATGTTGGTAACACCAAAAACAGTTTCTGGTCGTAGAGTGGCACATGGAAAAATGACACCGTCCAACTTAAACTTAATTACCGTATAATCCACAATAGTTGCCTCATCACCCACAAGAATGTCATGATCTTCTACTGGATTCTGGTCATGAGGACAGTACCTGACCGGATGAGAGCCTTTTACCACTAGATTTTTCTCTTTAAGCCTTCTGAACTGCCATTCAATAAATTTTTTATAAGTATCATCGGTGGTGGTAAATTTCCTTCTCCAGTCGATGGAAAAACCAATGGCTTTCATGGCTTCTTCAGCCTCTTTACTAAAATACTCCACTATGCGCTCAGGAGTTGTCAGAGTAGTGAGGATGTCCAGAGGAACATCATGGTATCTAGAATAGACCTCCATGGTCTGAGGATCCTTTTTAGCGATCAGTTCTGCGAGCCCGATGATGGGAGTACCAGTTACATGGAATCCCATGGGAAACAGAACGTTAAAACCTTTCATTCGTTTAAATCTGGCTATGACATCTCCAATTGTGAAGGTCCTAGTATGACCTGCATGGAGGTTCCCGTTTAAATATGGATAGGGTATCGTGATGAAGAATTTTTTTCTCCCATCAGGGTCTGCTTCAAACACTCTCTGCTTTATCCATTCTCTCTGCCATTTTTCTTCAATCTCAGTCAGCTCCAATGTTCCACCCCACGGTCGAGCAAGGCTTTACAATCCAGCAATCTAAATAAATCTTTTGATTACGGATATTAATTAGCGGCCGATAATTCATCGAAAATGGGAATAGCCTTTTTCTATGATTTGTTCTCTACCACCACATTCATCAACCAAATATATCCCTTCAGCCACCACTTTTCCAATACAAGGGTATCTCAGATCTCTTCTTTCTGAAGTAAAAAGGAGTTGAAAATCTCCCCCACCATAAAGTGAAAGCTCAATAGCCCTCTCTTTCCCGTAAAATGAGACAGCCTCTTCGAAAATGGGCAGACGATCTTTATAGATCTCAAATCCCACATTACTAGCCCTCGAAAGATCGTACAAAGATACTGCAAGACTATCACTTATATCAGTCATACATTTTCCTACCCCAGAGGCAAGGATATCTCTTCCTTCCTGTATCTTTGGCGTAGGTTTGAACAGAAGTTCTATATTGTTTATCTCTTCTCTGGTTTCGTTATTTCGTAATCTTTCAAGAATGTACTCTGCAGCTCCAAGAGGTCCAGTAACGTATACATAATCCCCCACTTCTGCTCCTTTTCGGGTAAGAAATCTCCCTTCAGGAAAAATACCTATACCCGTAGCAGACAGAGTTAGTTCCTCATGGTAGTCTACATCTCCCCCGATAAGAGCAACTCTATACCTTTGCAAACATTCGAGTACACCATCGACAATTCTCTCAAGGATCTCCTTTTCCAGTTCTCCGGGCAATCCAGCAGATAGAAGGCAAAAAGCTGGGTCTGCTCCACAGGAGGCAAGATCGCTTAAATTTACAGCTATGGCCATAAATCCAATTTCTTCTGGCGTCATCCCCGTTGGAAAATCTGTAGTTTCATGAACCATGTCAGTCGTTATGGCAAGGTAATTCCCACCAATATTGACTATAGCACAATCATCATCTCCAGGGCCCACCACTACTCTTTCATCTTCATAGGGAGCATTTTTAAAAATTTCCACAATCTCCCTTTCCACCATATCTGATATTCTCATTATAAGGTCATCTCCTCGAAAACACATAATACTTTTGAAGCTGTGTATAAGGCAGATAGACTTGTACTCCCTAAAGAGATGGGGAAACCATGAAAATCCCTTTTAAATTCTCCATGGGGAAATCCACCTATAATGACCCATGTTTTTACGTTATTCTCTATATTTTTTCGAAAAATCCTTTGCATATCTTTAATGGTTCCATAACCTGTTGAAGTCATAACAATGACAGGATCGCTTAAAATATCCTCAACAGAACAGTTTAAGAGCTTTAACAGAGTTGTATCTTCGCTGACAATCTCCTTTTTACATAACAGGTCCTCCATTAGTCCTACAAACCGATTGTAATTTCTCGGTAATCTAGTAATCGGATTAACGTAGATCATAAGGTCCTGAAGTGTATGGATATACACTTCCAGAAAATTGTTACGTGAAGCCAGCGAATCCAAAAGAAGTAACAGGGTAGAATGAATTACATCAGGTCTCCCTCTTTTCTCTCTGTTTTCAAGGTACCTCATTGCCCGATGGTGTCTGGATGAGTCCAGTAAAATTTTTGAAGGATGCTTATTTCGCTTTTTAGCATCTTTTACTATCTCTGGTGCATTCCACAACTCTTCGGGTACTGTTTCAAGAGAACTTTCAGCCAGTAAAACCGATAAAAGAGCCATACAGGATAAAAAAGAAAGTTACATTAAAAAATCTTTATGGTTTAGCCAAAACAATTTCAATTCCAGAAACATTGATGTCTCGTCCATTTTCATCTGTAAGCTCTTCTGTAGTAATGTCGATTTTTTTAAGTTGGATCTCCGGAAGTACTCTCCGTCTGATCAACTCTGCAACATCGACTGCTCTGGAAATCGCTCTTCCTCGTGCTTTTAGTGTCACCTCCCCAATTCCATTGCTGAATTTCGCCATAGTAGCCATTACGTAGTTCATCAGAGGCTTATTTCCAACAAAGATCACTCCATCATCCATGACATCACCTCCCAACTTTGTCCCTTCATGCAAGATACACCACAGCCCGTTAATAAATTTTTTGTTAATTCAAGATTTTTAGGTTATTATGGCTAGATATTATTTTTTATAAAAAAGTTTTTCATGGAGTGTGACAACCCTTCCAATAACCACAATTGCAGGAGGTCTTACTTTATTCTTTTCCGCCATATCTACTATATTCTTCAGCTTACCAACTGTAACTTTTTGGAAAGGTGTCGTTCCTTTCTCGATTATTGCTACAGGTGTTTCTGGGCTCATACCATATCCTAAAAGGCGAGTGATGTTGTCTGCAAGTTTTTTTACACCCATCAAGATGACCAAAGTTCCTCCAAGTTCAGCTAACGCTTTCCAGTTAATCGATGTCTTCTCTTTCTCATCTGCCTCATGACCTGTGATAAATGTTACAGAAGAGGCAAAATCTCTGTGAGTCACAGGAATCCCAGCACTAGCAGGTACTGCAATGGCAGAGGTTATCCCCGGTACCACTTCGACCTCAATTCCCTCTTCAGCGATTACTTCAGCCTCTTCTCCACCTCTTCCAAACAGATAGGGATCACCGCCTTTCAATCTGACTACTGTTTTTCCTTCTTTTGCGTACCCAACAATCATCTGATTTATCTCATCTTGAGAATATCTGTGAAATCCCCCCCTCTTACCAACATCAATTAATTCAGCTTCCATTTCCATGAGCATCTCTATAATCTGCTCTCCGACAAGACTATCATATAGAATCACATCAGCTTCCTCAAGAACTCTCCTGGCTTTTACGGTCATTAATTCTGGGTCTCCTGGTCCAGCTCCGACCAGGAAAACCTTACCGAACCGCTTTTTCAATCAAATCTCCTCCTCCTTTTTCCACTAACATATTACCAATTTTTCTGGCTTCTTTGATCCAGTCATCAAAAGGTATTGATTTCTCAACCCTTACTGTCTCTTCCCCATTAGAAGAAAGGATCTCGGCAATAACTTCAATAATCGAACCGGTATAACGGGCATGTACTCCTACAGGGACTATACATCCTGCCCCAAGAACCCGGATTATCTCTCTTTCTACCATTCCTTCCACATATGTCGTCTCATGATTATAATCTCTCACCAGATACTCTTCTCCTTTCCTAGTAGCAATGGCTACTATTCCCTGATTGGCTGATGGAACGAAATCTTTCAGGTTCAGAGGTTTGTAATCAGCAGAAATTCCAAGTCGTTTGATTCCAGCTTCAGCAAGAATGATGGCATCATACATACCTTCCCGAAGTTTCCTCAAGCGTGTATCAACATTTCCCCTCAGATTTTCCACAATGACATCCTTTCGGTATCGTTTGAGCTGTGCTCTCCTTCTCATGCTTGAAGTGCCAATAACAGCTCCTGAGGGCAGTTCATCCAGATTTCCTTTCCTTGATACTAGAACATCGAATGGGCTCTCTCTTGGCAGTACTGCTGCAATCACTGTACCCTCTATTCCCTTCGTTGGAACATCTTTAAGGCTATGGACTGCTACATCAATTACTCCTTTTACAAGAAGTTTATCGATTTCTCTTACAAAGGCACCCATCCCACCGAATTCGGTAAGAGGTTTTTCAGTAAATCGATCACCACTTGTTTTTACAATCTTTATTTCATATTCGACACCATCTTTTGAGAGAAGATCTGCCACCATCTTTGTCTGGGCTAATGCGAGTTTACTGCCCCTTGTTCCTATCACAATCTTTTCAGACATACATGTACGGCCTCAATGGTTTTCTGAATATCTTCTGTTTCATGAGCGTAGCTTATAAAGCAGGTTTCATACTGGGAGGGGGGGAAAAATATCCCTTCTTTCAAGAGTTCGTAGAAGAACTGAAGAAATCGATCTTTATCACATTGCAACGCTTCCTCATAATTACCCGGTGTTTCACCAAAAAAGAGGCAAAACATAGAGCCCAGTGACGAGAGATTATATTCCAATTTCAGATCATGAATTGTATCATTTATCCCCTTGTTTAATTCCTTTCCACACTGTTCCAGGTACCCATAGACATCATTATTTCTCAGAAAGCGAAGAGTGGCGAGTCCAGCTGCCAGTACTAACGGATTTCCATTAAAAGTCCCGGCCTGATACACCTTCCCAGACGGAGATAAATGCTCCATTATCTCCTCTTTTCCACCTACAATACCAAAAGGGAGTCCTCCCCCTGCTATCTTTCCAAGAGTGGTTAAATCGCTGTGCACCCCATAGTAATCCTGGGCACCTCCATAGGATACCCTAAAACCAGTTATAACTTCGTCAAAAATCAGCAGTACATCATTCTCTTCTGTGACGCGTCTCACTTCTTTGAGATATCCATCCTTAGGTAAAATAAGGCCTGAGTTTCCCATCACTGGCTCCATTATAAGACAGGCAACATTATCTCTGTTTTTCTCAATCAACTCGATCAATGCCTCAACATCGTTATAGGGTACCTGGAGTGTGTTTTTCACAAAATCTACAGGCACACCCATAGAGTTGGGCACCCCGTGTGTTGTAGCTCCAGACCCAGCCTTTACAAGCACAGCATCATGGGCGCCATGGAATCCTCCTTCAATTTTAATAACCTTCTCCTTACCTGTAAACCCCCTTGCAATCCTAAGGGCTGACATAGTAGCTTCCGAGCCAGAATTCACAAACCTGACCATCTCAATACTTTCAAACGCATCAGCTATCATTTGAGCCATATCCAGTTCAGATGGAGTGGGAGTGCCATACAACCATCCTTTTTCCATCTGCTCGGCTATGGCCTGCTGAATAGTAGGATTTCTGTGTCCAAGTATCAGAGGGCCGTATCCCATACAATAGTCAATATACTCATTCCCATCGACATCATAAAGTTTTGAGCCTTCTGCTCTAACTGTATAAAAGGGGTAAGGCTTTATCGCCCTGACAGGACTGCTAACACCACCCGGAAGTAGATTCCTGGCCTTCCGATATAATTTCTCAGATTTCTCCATATTCATGCAATCGCCTCGCCACATCTTTAGCAAAGTACGTGAGTATAAGATCAGCTCCAGCTCTTTTAATGGAGATCAACATCTCATTAACTATTTCCTCTTCTTTCAGCCATCCCTGTATAGCTGCTGCCTTTACCATTGCATACTCTCCACTAACGTTGTATGCTGCTGTCGGCATACCGAATTCAGATTTAACTTTGATGATGATATCTAGATAGCTTAGAGCAGGTTTAACCATAATAATGTCTGCTCCTTCAATGATATCTAGCTCCACCTCACGCAATGCCTCGTCGGAATTGGGGGGATCCATCTGATACCCCATTCTATCTCCGAATGAGAACCCTGAGTCTGCTGCATCTCTGAAGGGGCCGTAAAACGCCGAAGCATATTTTGCTGCATAAGACATTATCAACACATTCTCATAACCCTCTTCATCGAGGGATGTTCTTATGGCCTCAACCATTCCATCCATCATACCAGAAGGGGCAACAATATCAGCTCCAGCTCTTGCATGGCTTACTGCAGTTTTTCCTAGTATTTCCAGAGTAGGGTCATTGAGCACAGATTCATTTTCTACTATGCCACAATGGCCATGAGAGGTGTACTCACACAAACACACATCTGTAATCACTACAGCGTCTGGATGGTCAGCTTTTATAGATTTCACTGCCCTTTGAATTACACCATCCTCATCAAAAGCTGAAGAACCGATATCATCCTTTGAGGAAGGAATGCCAAAAAGGATGAACGCCTTTAAGCCAGTTTCAAGACAATTACCCACTTCATCAGAAATCTGTTCAACTGGATATCTGTACTGGCCTGGCATTGATGATATCTCTACAGGTTTTTTTATAGTCTCATCCACAAAAAAGGGCATTATAAGGTCATTAACAGAAAGAGTTGTTTCACGAATTAACGGCCTGATTCTCTCCAGTCTTAACCTCCTCATCCTTCTTTTCGGAAACATCATGAGTTTCACCAGTTACAAAGAGCTTTTCTACCGCTTTTATTAAATCTTTCGATTCATTTCGAGCTGCATTTCGTAACACCACAGTAGGCCTGTGAAAGAGTTTTTTTATTAGAGACGAAGCAAAATCCTCAAGGACTGGAAGCACCTCTTCATCTACTCCGTACCTCGCTTTCAGTTTATGAAACAGTTCTACGATTTCGTGATCCTTTATAGTTTCAGCAGAACCATAAATTCTACTTATGAGATCATTAACTTCTCTTTCTTTGAGCAACTGACTAAGATGGTTTAACTCTTCAGCAATAATAGCTTCTGCTTTTTTTGCCTCTTTCAACCTCCTCTCTAGATTTTTCCTGCTGATCTCTCTCAAACCATCTATAGTCACAACGACCACATCGTCTATATCCTCAACACCCTCTTCAATATCCCGCGGAAGTGCTATGTCTATAAGATATAACGGTTGATTTCTCAGTTTCATCACACCTTCCACCAGAGATTTTGTAATGACCGGGTGTGGTGCTGCAGTGGCAGAAATCACAACATCACAACCAACCATATACTTGCCAAGTTCCTCGAAGGGTACTGCTATACCATCAATCTTATTGGCAAGAAACTTTGCTCTTTCAAAGGTTCTGTTTGCCACCAGAATTACATCGGCGTTCTTATGAGCTAGTGCCCTTGCCACAAGGGTTCCCATCTCACCTGCTCCCACAATCAGCACTTTTTTATCCTTAAAAGAGCCTAACCTGTTTTCTGCAAGCTGTACAGCCGCAGATCCTATCGAAACTGCCCCCTTATTTATGGAAGTTCGATTACGTACTTTCTTACCTACATTAATGGCTTTTTTAAAAACTATATCCAGTATTTCTCCAACTCCTCCCATTTCCTTGGCAAGACAGTAAAACTCTTTTACCTGACCCAGAATCTGATCCTCCCCTACCATCATAGATTCAAGGCCAGAAGCGACTCTGAGAAGATGCTCCAAACATTTCGAATTTTCGTGGATTTCAATTATTCGTTCACATACATTCATGCGTTTAGCAAAAGAATATAGAAACTCTTTACATTGGGTACCCACAACGTACAGTTCGACACGGTTACATGTATTTAAGACAGCACACTCTTTTATACCAGGATTCGAGAGAACCTGCTCAATAAGAGATCTGTAATCACCATGCCAGGCCTTCTGGATTTCTTCAACACTAGCCCGCTTATGGGAAATTACCAGATTTGCGATCTCCATTTTTCAACCTCTTAAAAGCATATCTTTCAGCTTCTTCATAAGATTGGTCAAGCAACTCCCACATATGAGCATCATTCATAATCTCCCATAGGAGTTTTTCTCTTTCTTTCTGATCTGATATCTCCATTTTAATGTAATTTCTTAGCTCTGTAATAAGTTTTACCATTAAATCAAAATTCTTCGGGATACATTCCTCTAATTTAATCCTTAATAATTTTGAGAGACCAGGACTCATACCATGAGTAGAAATGGCTATAGAGAAATTGTCCTTTGATATCAGGGAAGGGAGGAGGACTTCCCCCGCAGATGTGGTGAGGTTCACAAGCTTCCCCATTCGTTGAGCTTCTTTAGCTATTTTTTCATTTAACGAAGGATCATTTGTGGCTGGAATAACCAGAAATGCATCCTGAAGGAATCTATGGAAATTATGTTCATTGATAGTGGCAACAATGATCTCAACTCTATGATTTGCCATTTGTTTAAAATCAGAGGGTATGGATTCACTAATAATCCTTATTTTAGCCTTACCCATAAAATAAAGCATTTTTCTTTTACCCACTGATCCTGCTCCAAAAATAACCACCAGTTTGTTACTGAAGTCCAGAAAAATTGGAAGGTATTTCATACACCCTTTACCTGACTCTGAAATGAGTCTTTTTATACTCTTTCACACTCCACACAACACGATATTCTTTCTCCCCTATCGTCTTGGAAATCTCTTCTATCTTCTCAATTACTTCATCTCTTGTTCTTCCATGGATCATGGCATATATATTGTAATTCCAGTCTTCTAATCTTGGGCGTTCATAACAGTGGGTGACCTCTGGGAACTCTGCAATTTTCCTACCGATTTCTTCAACCCTATCATCCTCAACATTCCATACAACCATCCCATTAGCTCCAAATCCAGCCTTCCTGTGTTTAATGGATGCACTTAACCTCCTGATCACTCCCAGTGATATTAATCTTCGTAATCGCTCCATTACTTCATCTTCATTGATTCCAAGTCTTTTCCCGATTTCCAGATATGGCCGTCCCTCTATGGGAAACCAGTCCTGGATCAATCGTATCAGTTTCCAGTCCATTTCATCTAAATTCGAATTTGACTCCAATTTTAAACACCCTCTTCGCTGGCAGGTTATATGGTTTATATCCAGTTACGTCTTCAATTTTCTTAAGGATTTCTTGCACTCTTTTTTCATCTTTTGCGGTTATAGTAAACCACAAATTGTATCCACCATCCCTTGCATAATTGTGTGTAACTTCAGGGAACAACCCTATACTCTCTGCCACACTATCTAAATCTTCCGGCTCAACCTTCATGGCAACCAGAGTACTCACATATCCAATAGCCCGGGGATTTATTATCGGTCCGATCCTCCGGATTATACCTTTGTCAATCAGACGTTCAATAGTCTGAAGTACCTGCTTCTCAGATAAATTAATTTGTTCTCCGATCACTTTAAACGGTCGTTGTTCCACAGGAATTTCATTCTGAATTATGTTCAACAACTTTTTTTCTGATCTGTTCATACTACCCACATCATCAACTCCTAAATCGTCATACAACCGGTAAGCAAGGCTGAATATTATATCTACAAGAATTGCAAACAGGCCTACCAGATATATAGCATCAAAAACTCCAGCCCCTCCAAAAATCAATGAGAACTCATGAGGGACAGTTTGGCTGATTTTTGTCAGGTTAAGGATGTCCGCTCCAATTATAACACCCATACTCCCAGAGATATACGCAATTGGTCCTTTTTCGTCATATTTCCTAGTAGAAGCAAGAGAATATAGAGAAGATACGAGAACGATAGCGGGTATGTTGCTCACTAGCACGCCCTCTAAACTCACCTCAGAATTGGTTTGAACTAGGTATCCAACAATAGCTATTCCAACTAAAGATCTGATAAGCGGTGCTCTTTTGGTCACAATCAGTCTGATGGATAATAAAAACGGGATTAAAAAACCTGCTATATTAGCCATTAGATTCATGTTGTTGTACGTGATTAAATGAATATCAGGGAGATAAAAAAAGGCAACGAGAGAACCAAAGACTACTACCAGTGTCTCACTAAAAGTAAATCCGACAGAGGCAAAAGCCCTGATCACATAATACATCAAAATTGCGATAAAGGTTATTGCAAGGGCCGATATTATCAATATCGTATGGGCTACCATCATTCTCGAGTTTAATCAACTCTTATAAAATTGTTGTTAAAGTTCTTATTTTTTAACGAATAACACGATTATTGACAATTAAAATACAGACAATAGAGAGATAAAACTACCTTGGAGAGTAATCACTCTTTTACACCCACAATTGACTTGGGTGATCTTGCTATCCTCCGCCTTTTCTTTCCCCTGGAAGTATATTTCTGATTAGGACCTGGCTTTTTGTATCTCTGCCTCTTCTCTGGAACAAGTCTAGTTTGACCTTTTCTTCCTTTTATTTTAATCCACGTTACACTTCCAGTTTTTCCCATAATATCACTGGTTTGCAGAGTGGCTCATCTCTTTTAAAAACTTTTCGCTTAATTTTTTGAGAATATGTTTTGCCAATCAGGGGAAAAATAAACTCAAGAACAATATTTAGAATTGTTATATCTCAATCTATAAAGAATTGGTGAAAAACTGATATCCTGAAGAGAGGGGATATCCTGAAAGTCTTACATGGAGGGGTTTATCTCTTGCAAAGTTTATATAAAGAGAGTTCATATTGAACAAAAAAGAGACTAAAATTCGTTGAAAACGAAGTTTAATTGTCGAGAGAGCTTGGAAAGGCTCTGCTTGCAAATAAAAAAGATGATAAAAGGAGAGAAAACTACATATAAAATAAAAAAATTATTGAAGTTTGTAATGCGTAAACAAATTATTATCGCTGGACTACTTCTGGGCCTTTTTATACAGATTATCTCGGCCTATGACTCTATTTCTGTAGATAACAATATTCCTGAAACCAACGGATGTGATAAAAATATAATGCCCGATGACTTGTATGATGACTTTACAGACGCGATTAACACAGTACTTGAGAGTGGTGTCATGGACGATGTCGATAAGCAAATAAAGAACAAAACTAATACCAACAAAAAGGTTCCAATCGAAATATATCTTGTTGATGAGGAAGAATTTAAAGAGGAATATAGTAATGACGTTGATGATATATATCCAGAGAAATCAAAAACTGATCTTGAAAAAGAGGCAGTGAACATATTTGAAAATAATACAGGATATACATACACAACCGATACAGTGAAAAATGGAGTCCAAGTGGTTAAAATAAAATTCTTCTGCAAAGACGATCTGAGAACTTCCACCATAGATAATACCGAATCAAGTGGCTACAAACTGTATGATCTTATTATTCATGAGTTAGTTCATGCTAAACTATACTCGATTATGATACTGAATGGCACTAAACCCTTTGAAGATCATGATGATAAATTTTATAAAGAAATAGAGAGACTTAAAGAAAAATTGATTGGCGAAATAAAAAAGAAGGAAGAAGATTCACGGAGAACATCTCAGGAACAAACTTCAATTGACATTGATAAGCTAGTAAATGCATATAATAACAACTCTGATGTGTCTCCATGGATCGTTAAAACTATGCTCAATAATGAACGGATTAATATATTCATCACAAAGGAAAATGGCACATCGAATAGTATTCCTGAAACTATATCATTTAACCTTGAGACGAGAAAAGGCCAGATAATCGAATATTCGGAAGGTCCAGGGTCAAAACCCACTATGAATCTATATATATCCGAAGAGAATTTTAAAAATCTGATGAACTCTCAGAATCCAGGATCTACCTTCATCTCCCTTTATAGCAATGGCGATATAATTATAAAAGAGATCAGCCTTATGACAAAAATTAAATTTGGGATTGGAAAACTCCTCATGAGATTCTTCACATAATAAGATATATATATCAGAATACGAGTTTCACCAGTCAAGGGTGTTCAGATGTCTGCATCGATGTACAAATATATAAGAGAGGCGTGGAAAAAGCCGGAAAACAGCTACGTGAGTGACCTAATGTGGGATAGACTCCGGCAGTGGAGAAGAGAAGGTTCCGTGGTTAGAATCAATAGACCAACTAGACTGGACAGGGCCCGTTCTCTGGGATATAAGGCTAAACCAGGAATAATAGTGGTCAGAGCCAAAGTTCGGCGAGGAGGTCGAAGGAAGTCGAGATTCAGGAAAGGCCGAAGAAGTGCCCACATGGGTGTTAAGAGAATTACTCCAAAAAAGAGTTTGCAATGGATAGCTGAAGAGAGAGCAGCAAGAAAATATCCAAATATGGAAGTGCTGAATTCATACTGGGTCGGTGAAGACGGGAGATATAAGTGGTTCGAAGTTATATTAGTGGATAGAGCTCACAGCTCAATCTTGAAGGATGATAAACTTTCTGGGATTGCACAACAGAAAGGAAGGGTATTCAGAGGATTGACGTCTGCAGGGAGGCGCTCTAGAGGCCTCATGAAAAAAGGCAGAGGAGCAGAGAAAATTAGACCTAGTATTCGGGCCCATCAAAGGAGAGGGAAGTGATCAACAGGATATCAATAAGAGCCCACGTATACACAACTGAAAGCAAAAAGAAAGTTAAACAATCCCTTTATAATTTTACTGGGTTTTATGTTGAAGTCTCAGAAGAGAGAACAGAAGGCCATTTTGGGAATGAAATAACCATCTTAACCTGTGAGATATCTAACAGAAAAAAGGCTGAAAAACTATGGAAATCTATAGTTGGAAGATTGTCTGAAGAAGACAGAAATAGAATAGTAGAGGAACTGGAATTGAGACTTGATGACGAGAATAATCTGCGTTTAAAATTTGATAAACAAAAATCCCTCACTGAGAAAAAACTGAAACTAATCTCCAAAGGAGATGGTATACAGGTAACCGTCAAATTCATTACCTATCCTTCCAACAGGAAAGCAGTAACGCAGGAAATCATAGAGTGGATGAAACATGAACCCAATTGATTGTCAGGTTGAGATCGATTATGGATTTCAAATTCCTTTTGAGCTTGGGTTCAAGGGTATTATATGCTTTTCTTCTCAACCGACAACGGAAGAAGTACAGACTCTGAAAGTGTATCCTGGCACGGTTATTGAAGCTACAACTCCCCGTGAGTTAAAAGAAAAGCTCAATAGAGTTGATGGAGAGAAAATTGTTGGTGTAAAAGGCCCTCTTGAGGTTAACAGAGCGGCTGTTGAGGACCGGAGGGTAGACCTGATCCTAGATCATAACAACAGGGACCTCGATTATGTCACCCTTAAAATGGCTTCTAAAAAAAGGATATTTATCTCCATTTCTATTCGTAAATTGATTGTAAATACGGGTTTAAAGCGAGTGAGAGAGATTGAAAAAACCAGAGAGACTGTAAAGGTTATCCGAAAATTTAACACGCCTTTTCTCCTGACCTCTGGAGCTATAAATCCTATGGAGCTTAGACCATTTCGTCAAGTGGTGGATTTATCTTCACTGTATGGTATCGATGAAAAAATGGCAATGGAAGGTCTCACCATTAATCCTGCAAACCTTATACGCAAGAAATTTGACCCTTCTTATGTTATAGATGGGGTTATCCTGGAGGACTGGAGATGAAAAATGCCCCACCAAGCTTCAGATATAGAAAAAGATATATTGTATTTAAATTCATAAGTCCAGAGTGGGTTGATAAAAAAGACGTTGCAAGAGCGTTATGGAGAAATTTCCTAACATTATACGGCGATACTGGAGCTGCAGAATCCCAGATGTGGCTGGAGTATTTTGATGGCACATACGGAATAGTGAAATGCGCTCATACGTTCACAGAAAAGGTTAAAATAACACTTTCGACCTTACACAAAATCAGCGGAATGGATGTGTTACCGGTAATACTTGGCGTTACTGGTACTTTGAAAAAAGCTAAAAAATATATGGAAACAAATGGAGGATGATAGAATATGCAACTTCCCCAGATGGGATACGATAGAGCAATAACAGTTTTCAGTCCTGATGGAAGGCTGTTTCAGGTAGAATACGCACGAGAAGCTGTAAAGAGAGGAGCGACAGCCATAGGCGTTAAAACACAAGAAGGAGTATTACTTCTCGCAGATAGACGAGTTGCCAGCAAACTACTTGAACTTGAAACAGTCGAGAAAATCTATAAAATAGACGAACATATTGGAGCTGCCACCTCAGGTCTTGTCTCTGATGCAAGAGTACTGATAGACAAAGCCAGGATAGAGGCTCAGGTTAATAAATTATGGTACAATGAAGCCATAACAACTAAAGAACTTGCTAAAAAAATCTGTGATTTCAAACAGACCTACACCCAGTATGGTGGAGTAAGACCTTTTGGTACCTCTCTTCTTATAGCAGGAGTGGACGAATCTCCTAGACTTTTTGAGACAGATCCAAGTGGTGCATTGCTGGAGTATAAAGCAACCAGTATAGGTTCTGGAAGAAACGTGGTTATGGACTATTTCGAGTCAAACTATCGAGAAGATATATCGATGGAAGAAGGGATCAACCTTGCCATGATTGGTCTGGGGAAGGCAATTGAAAGCGAACTAACCCCCGATGGGATAGAGCTGGGTGTCGTTTACTTAGAAGACAGGAAGTTCAGAGCTATCGAGGATGAAGAGCTTCAAAAATACGTTGATACTGCAAATGAGACAATAAAACAGGAACTGGCGAAGGTGAAATAACAGATGGTCAGCCTTGAAGAGGCTGTAATAGCTCGATTGAAAAAAGAAGGAATGGAATTTGAAATTCTTGTAGATCCATATAAGGCGATGGAAGTAAAGGAAGGTAAAGAGGTCTCTATGGACGAGTTGGTAGCTGTAGAAGAGATATTCTCAGATTCAAAAAAAGGAGACCGAGCCTCCAAGGAAGGGTTGCTTAAGGCTTTTAACACCGATGACTTTGAAACAGTTGTAAAAACAATCATTCTGGAAGGGGACATTCAGATTACAGCACAACAAAGGAGAGAGATGCAGGAAGCAAAGAAAAAGCAAATCGTATATTTTATACACAGAAACGCAATAAATCCTCAGACAAACACCCCACACCCTCCTGAAAGAATTGAGAGAGCGCTTGAAGAGGCCAAAGTGCATATCGATGTGTTTAAGAGTGTTGATGAACAGATACCTGGGATAATCAAGGTTTTAAGGCCTATAATACCCTTGAAATTTGAAGAAATCGAAGTTGCAATAAAAATACCTCCCCTTTATGCTCCCAAAGCGTATGGAGAACTCCACTCTTTTGGAAATATGGTACGTGATGAATGGCAGAACGATGGCTCGTGGATATGTATCATAAAAATCCCTGCAGGAATGCAGGATGAGCTTTATGATATGGTAAACCGGATATCACGTGGGGAAGCCCAGACAAAGATAATCAAGAGGTTATCCTAATGAAAGAGACAATATCGCCGGAAAGGAAAATAGTACTTCCTGGAGATCTCGTAAGTACCAATCCAAGAAATGCAGGTTCAGGAACATATATTGAAAACGGAAAGGTTTACGCCAAAATTTTCGGGTTGTTGGATGAAAAAAGTAATAGGGTTATTCCTCTAAAGGGAAAATATATTCCAGAAGTTGGTAATCTTATCATAGGTATCATTGAAGATGTGCAATCCAATGGATGGGTGGTGGATATAAACTCACCCTATGAGGCATTTCTTCCAGTGTCTGAATACCCAAAAGCCATAACAGGAAAGCAACCTAAGGAGATTATGGATACTGGGGATGTGATAGCAGCTAAGGTCGTTAATATCGATCCCATGATGAGGGTATATCTTTCGATGAAAGATAGAAGCGCAAGGATTCTACATCGTGGTCGCTTGATAGAGATACTTCACACAAGAGTTCCGCGGGTGATTGGGCGAAAGGGGTCCATGGTATCCCTTCTCAAAAAAGAACTGGGTGTTAAGATAATTGTAGGTCAAAATGGAAGAATATGGGTAGATGGTCCAGAAACAATGATTAATTTTGCAACAGATTGTATTCAGATCATCGAAAAAGAGGCCCATACTGATGGACTAACTGAGAGAATCACCAGTCATATTAAAAAACTTAAAAGAGGAGTATAGTATGGAAGAAAATCAAAAATTTATAGTAAATGGTAAAAGAATAGATGGGCGTAAAATTGATGAATTGAGGCCAATAAAAATAGAGGCAGGGGTTCTTAAAAGATCGGACGGATCCTGCTACCTGGAGATGGGGAATAACAAGATTATCGCAGCCGTTTATGGGCCAAGAGCCCTCCATCCAAGACATCTCCAGGATCCGAACAAAGCAGTTATCCGTTACCGGTACAATATGGCCCCTTTCTCAGTAGAGGAGAGAAAAAGGCCAGGTCCTGATAGGAGAAGTGTGGAAATATCCAAGGTGAGTAGAGAGGCCTTTGAACCTGTGGTGATCAAAGAGCTGTTTCCCAGATCATCAATTGATATTTTCATAGAAGTGTTGCAAGCAGATGCTGGAACGAGAGTTGCGGGGCTTAATGCCGCTTCTGTTGCTCTGGCTGATGCTGGTGTTCCAATGAAAGGAATGGTTACTGCTGTGGCTGTGGGAAAAGTAGATGACCATATTGTTCTTGATCTTTTCAAAGATGAAGATAACTACGGCCAAGCTGACATTCCAATAGCCATGTTTATCAGAGACGGAAAAATTGAGGGTATAACTCTATTGCAGATGGATGGTCAGATTACGAAGGATGAGTTAAAAGAGGCCATTAAACTTGCAAAAAAAGGATGTCTAGAAATCTATAGACTCCAGAAAGAAGCTTTATTTAAGAGGTGCAGAGGTGAAGACTTTGTCGAATGAGATTATTGCTGATATTAAAAAAGATTTCGTTTACAGGAAACTGAAAAATAATGAACGGGTAGACGGACGTAAATTTGATGAATTCAGGAGTATCGAGATTATTCCAGGTATTATTCCTAGGGCAGAAGGTTCTGCCATGGTGAAACTTGGGGATACAGAAGTGGTTGTTGGAATAAAAATGCAACCTGGAGAACCTTTCCCAGATACTCCAGATAAAGGAGTCATCATAACCAACGCAGAACTTGTTCCCCTTGCATCTCCTACTTTTGAGCCAGGACCGCCGGATGAAAACTCTATAGAGCTGGCAAGAGTTGTAGACAGAGGGATCAGAGAGAGTGGGGCCATAGACCTAGAAAAGTTATGTATCACCGAGGGAGAGAACGTCTGGATCATCTTTATTGATATACATGCACTGGATGATGATGGTAATCTTCTTGATGCTTCATCATTGGCTGCAATAGCAGCCCTCATGAACACGACAATTCCTAGTGAAAAATTCGGATATGGAGACGATGAAATACTTCCAGTAAGGAATATTCCTGTTTCAGTAACTTCTCTTGTGCTGGATGAAGCAATACTGGTGGATCCCTCTTCTGATGAAGAGAAGCTCACCCCCAATAGGGTAACAATAACAAGCGATAGTGATGACAATTTAGTTTCAATGCAAAAAAGTGGGGCATTCCTTCTGAGTGAGGAAAAACTTTATGAACTAGTTGACCTATCTGTTGAGAAAGCCCGAGGTATCAGAGAAATGTTGAGGGATGTCTGATGAGAACAAAAAAAGTAAAATCTGCTGGGAGATTTGGACCTAGGTACGGTGTTAAAGTAAGAAAATTGGTTGCAAGCATTGAAGAAAAGATGAAGCAGGAGCATGTGTGCAGTAGATGTGGGCATAAAACCGTTAGAAGAGCTGGTACCGGAATATGGGAATGTACAAAATGTGGTTATAAATTTGCTGGAGGATGCTATTATCCTTCTACTCCTATGAGTAAGACTGTAACTCAGGCAGTACAGAGAGCAACAGGAAAGTAACAGGTGAGATCATGAACTCCTATAGGTGTATAAATTGCAAAACTCCTGTGGATGTGGACTTCGAGAGCCCATATATCCAATGTACCAAATGCGGGAGTAGAATTTTAGTAAAAGAGAGGCCTCCCGCCAGTAAAAAACGGGTTAAAGCAATTTGAGGTTAATCTGCCATACTTAGCTCATATACCTGTACCCAATATCTGAAATTCTAGGCCTCTCTATCAAATCTTTATGAAATATCATCTCCAGTAAAAGTTCAAAAAATATTTATAGCGAATTTACTTTAAAATTGATGACAATTTAAACCGTTATTGAGTAGAGAGATGTGAGGCATATTTAAGCACATAGAGGTATATTAAAAAGGAGGTGTTTGACAAATGGAAAACAGACCTGGAAAAAGGAAGCAAATGATTGTTTTGGTATTGATTGCAGCGATACTGATAATATCTGCACTAACCCTTGGTTGTGCTGAGAAAAAAGAGGAGGCTAAAGAACCAATAAAGATTGGGGTTCTCGCACCAATGACTGGAGCTCCAGCAAGAGCGGGGAATGCTATGGCGAAGGCGGCCGAGATGGCAGAGGAAGATATTAACGCAAAAGGAGGACTGCTTGGCAGACCGGTAGAAATAATAGTCTATGATACTGAAGATAAGCCCGAAACAGGAAAGCTTGTAGCTGAAAGAGCAATTCTCCAGGACGGAGTGGTTGCACTTGCAGGAATCTTTAGAAGTGAAGTTTCTATGGTTGTTGCTGAAGTTGCGGCTGAAAACAAAGTCCCTCTTGTGATTGGAACTGCTCAGACTCCCAAGCTTTCAAAGCTTGTTGAAGAAGATTACGAGAAATACAAGTACGTTTTCAGAGCTACAACAAATGCCACAATCCTTGGGAATCAGCTTACTAACTTCATAATGGACTATCTTGCTCCAAAATATGGAGTTAAGAAAGTAGCATTCTTGACTGAGGATGTCCTATGGGCTAGAGGTCTTACTGCAATAGAAACAAAAAGACTTGAATCTAAAGGTTTCGAAGTAAAATCCTGGCTTATTCCTCTGGGAGTCACAGATATACCAGAGATGAAAGAAATGGAAGCATGGGGAGCAGATGTTATATTCCCTGTGTTCTCATCTGATAACGGATACCTCGTCACAAGACTCTACACTGAACAGAAAATAGATGCCATACTGCTGGGAGTAAATAACCCAATAGCAAGTCCTGAAGCCTGGGAAAAGACAGAGGGAAGAGCAGAATTCGAGACAACCGGTTTTGCAGCTCCTGTTATAAAATATCCTGTAACAGATGAAGTCGTGCCATGGACAGAGAAATATGTCAGCAAATATGGTGTAGAGGGTATAAACCAGGCAGCAGACACCTATGAAGCTCTGCAGGTTATTTTCCAGGCAATAGAAAAAGCAGGAACCACCGATGCAGATAAACTGGTTCAGGTAATGGAAGAGAACGAATTCAACGTTCTGAGAGGCAAGGTGAAATTCAGCAAGAAGAACCACGACCATATGGCTTGGCTTGGACCTCCATACAAAGTTGATTCTCCGTTGGGAGGTCTGGTCGGACAGTGGCAGAAGGTTGATGGAACTCCGAAAATTGTGGTTGTCTGGCCACAGCCTATTGGGAATCCTGACGACTGGAAACCTGCACCATGGATAACAATACCAAGACCATAAATCCTACGAGAGTGGTCCAATGGACATATCACTGATAATCAACGGAGTCTTTATTGGGTCAGTGTTTGCAATTGCAACCATTGGCCTCTCTTTTTTTTACACTACAACTGGTGTGTTTAATTTTGCACATGGGGCTCTTTTGATACTCGGGGGTTATCTGACTTACACAGGTCTTACTCATCTTAATCTTTCTCTTGTTCCAGCAGCTTTTCTCAGTGTTGTTGCTGTTGGATTATTTATGACTCTGTTTTACAGATATGCGCTTTTACCTATCCGTGAACAACACATTACTGCGATCATAATCACACTCGCATTACTACTCATGCTGGAAAGACTCATAGTCGTTCTCTATGGACCGTGGGGGCTCCCATTTCCAACATTTTTCCCTGGGGTAGTTATCGTATCAGGGACAGAAATTAGCATCCAGAAAATGTTTGTCTCTATCTCGAGCTTAATTGCCATCGCTCTTATGTGGGTTCTGATATCAAAAACATGGATTGGGCTAGGTATCAGGGCTACAATAGATAATGAACACATCGCTGCGTCCCTTGGTATTAACGCAGGTCGAATGCACCTTTTTAGCGTTTTCATATCCTCTGCGATAACTGCTTTCGGAGGGATAAACATAGCTTCCACTCTTTTCCTTTCACCCATCCTCATGTCCCAGATGAATATGATAGCCATTACGGTTTCAATTCTAGCTGGATTAGGCAGTATATGGGGTGTTATTCCTGCAGCCTTTATTCTTGGAATCGCTGATACTATCGGTGCAAGCTATCTTGGAGGGTGGTTCAGATTCGTCAGCATGACCGTAGTTGTTATTCTTGTACTGGTGATTCGGCCAAGAGGACTGTTTGGTCAGAAAGAGAGGGTAATATGAAGAAGATGTGGAATCATTCCGTCTTGATATTAGCTATACTGATCTTGCTTATTTACGCCGTATATCCGGTTGTAACAGGGGACTCCTATCTAATACGAGTTTTTATCCTCATTCACATTTTTGCCATTCTTGCCGCAAGTATGGATATCATAGTGGGATACACTGGACAGTTGACTGCAGGCCATACAGCTATATGGGGCTGGGGTGCTTTCTTTGGAGCTTGGTCCATAGTGTATCTGAATATTCCTCCTGTACTGGCCATAATAATTGGTGGAGTCGTGGGTGCTCTTCTTGGACTGGGAATTGGAATCCTCTGCTTGCGCTTTAGGTATCTCCTTCTCACTCTTGTAACCTTCGCTATACTCATACTTTCCTATGCTCTGGCTAGGCAGTTTGCTTCCATTACAGGTGGGGAACTAGGAATTCATGGAATTCCAGTTTTATCAACAAACAGGATCATCGTTTTCTATATTAGCCTGTTCGTTCTTATTGCTACAATTGTTTCCCTTAAACTGATTGGAAGATCAGAGATTGGTATGAGAATGAGGGCCATTAAAGATAACGAAGAAGGGGCGAAAGTTCTCGGAGTGGATGTGGTCAAATACAAAGTCATGGCAAGTGTCATAGGCTCATTCTTTGCCGGGGTGGCTGGTGGTCTATATACAACTTACATGGGGAGTGTGGGAGCAAGTATATTTTTCCTTGACCATCTCCTTCGCCTGATTCTCATGTGGGGCATAGGAGGTGGCGGCACTATAATAGGTCCAGCTCTAGGGGCTTATGTAGTGATTCTACTTGGAGAATATCTTAGATTCATAGAAGAGTACAGACTCATACTCTTAGGAATAGCTCTTATAGTTATTCTCAGAGTATTTCCAGCAGGTGTATACGGTGTCCTTGAAAAAATCCTATCATATCCGAAACGTTTACGGGGGGATCATAAATGACACTGTTACAGGTTGAAGATCTAGTCAAACGGTTTGAAGGAGTAATTGCTGTAGATCACGTGAGTTTTTCTGTAGATGAGAGCGAAATAGTTGGTATTATCGGTCCAAACGGAAGTGGAAAAACCACCACCCTTAACTTGATCAGTAAATTAATTGAATTTGATGAAGGGGAAATGTACTTTAAGGGACACTCTTTCTCTAAATTGAAAGCCCATGAAATAGCTTTGATGGGCATAGGGAGAACATTTCAGATTACGAGACTTTTCAGGAGTTTAACTGTACTGGAGAATATGTTTGTCCCTGTTATCGAAGCCAGCAAAGAGAAAAAGCATAAAGAAGCTCTTGAGTGGTTAAACTTCGTTGGTCTCTCTCATCTGAAAGATGAGCTTGCAGGGAATCTATCAGGAGGACAGCAGAAGCTTCTTGAAATTGCAAGAGTTATGGTGATGGAGCCAGTTCTACTCCTGATGGATGAACCTTTCGCAGGAGTGCATCATTCTATAGTTTCAAAAATTGTCGAGCTTATAAACAAATTGAGGGAAGAGGGTAAAAGTTTTCTCATCGTCAGTCACGATATGCACACTATTTTCGGGCTGTGTGACCGAATGATTGTGATGAATGAGGGTAAAAAGATAGCAGAGGGAGACCCAGAAGAGATTCGGAGAGATAAGGAGATAATACGAGTATATCTGGGGGTGTAACAATGTTGAAAGTGGAAAAACTCCATTCAGGATATTACACTGATATCAATGTTTTATCTGAAGTATCTTTAGAGGTTAAAAAAGGTAATGTTACTACTGTTCTAGGACCCAATGGCTCAGGCAAGTCTACTCTCCTGAAAACCGTGTATGGATATCTAAAACCTTTCAGTGGAAATGTCATATTTAGAGGAGAAGATATAACAGGCAAAGAGCCACACAGTATGATTGAACGTGGAATCGCATATATATCCCAAGAACACGGGATATTCCCCCATCTTACAGTTGAGGAGAACTTGAAGACTGGATTGTGGGTGATGAGAAAAGACAAACAAGAGATCTGGAAAAGAATAAAAACAATTTATGAAAAATTTCCTGTGCTCGAAGAGAGAAAGAACATGAAGGCAGGATTTTTGAGTGGAGGGCAACAGAAGCTTCTTCAATTCAGTATAGCTCTGCTGACAAATCCTGTACTTTTGTTGATTGATGAACCGACTGCAGGACTTTCACCCATTCTCAGCGAAGATATCTATCAGCTTATCAATTCCATAAAAAAAGAAGGGAAGACCATTCTTCTGGTAGAGCAGAATATAAGGAAAGCCCTTGAGATATCAGATTATGTCTATGTACTGGAACTGGGTAAAATCAGATATGAGGGAGGACGAGATGATTTTGAAAAGGGTCTCAAAGAGATTCTAACACTATGGGGATTCGAACATTAAATTCTTTACATTGGATTTTTTATTTGCAAAGATGCTCAAAGTATAAAAGCTAAAGTCTATTGATATCTATATAGCTCTGGTATTCACATACACGGCTATACCTCACTACGTACTGAGATCTAAGAAGTACTAGAACATCTTAAGTAGGGGAAAAGTGTTCTGAGGATTATTTCTCATCTTTCTTAGTCAAGATCTGTCCGAATGATTTTTCAATATGTTCTTTGATTTCATCCCTAATCCATCTGAATGCTTGCAGTATTTCCTCTTCAGTACCTGTCACTTTCGATGGATCTGGAAAACTCCAATGGAGATGTATCATCCCTTCCGGGAAAAATGGACAGGTCTCTTTTGCAGTGTCACATACTGTAACAACGTAGTCGAATACTTCACCTCTAAATTCTCCTATAGACTTCGAGTACTGACCAGATATATCAATCCCTAGTTCTTCCATCACTTTTATCGCGTAAGTATTCAATTCTGTTGGATTGGTACCACCACTAAATACTTCAAATACATCACTATAAAGGCTTTTCAGAATTCCTTCAGCTATTTGAGATCGAGCAGAGTTATGAGTACATATAAACAGCACTCTTTTTTTCAAGTGTAGCCTTTTTCGGTTGGATTGTTCCATTAAACCCCATTTAAAGCCAAATCCTATATAAACTCTTCAAATTTGAGATAAGAGATGATTTCTCCTTCAAGGTCTTCCTGAACATAACAAAAAACTCTGCATTCCAATCTAACAACTACACCCTTATCCCATAGACGAAGATCTTTCTATTTGAAAAGTAAAATGAGTATCTCGGATAAATGACCTTACTCCTACTCCACACCTATCTTCAAAAAAATGCCGGAGATATTCAGTGTAAAACTCACTCACCTTGATACCTAGGGAATGAAAGAAGGTTATACTGAACCTATTATCATCTTCTTCAACGATTTCTATGTGTTCAAATATATTGGTGGTTTCATAGGCAAGTTTCAAGGCATCCAGTATTTTTCTGAAGTCTTCAGTTTCTATGGGTTTTTTAAGTATCCATTCTACAAGCCGATCGATGACACGATTTTTATAAGCTTCTTCCTTTCTGTTTTCAACAAGATACTTGAAAAGGCGTTTTCCAATGGCCACTCCATTCAACTCTTCTCTGATGGCGAACCATATTCGCTCATGATCCGTTTTCAATCTGCATCTATCCTTTTCAAGAAGGGAGAGGGCAGCTTCTAAGGTCTTTTTTTGAGAACCGTACTCTTCCTTGTATTTCTCGAGAATCCTGTAGGCTTCCAGCGAAAGGGTTGTGTTGAGCCTTTTGACATCTTTCATTTCTTGATGGTACGTATATGATGCATATAAAATTTTTTATCATTGCGTACTGCTATAATGCCTCTGTATATTTTTGAGAGGGTTGGGAAATGTACGAAGAGCTTGAATCGGATGTTGTCGTGATTGGAGGTGGTCTCGCCGGTTTGAACGCTGCCATAGCAGTGGGAGAGAGAGGCGGGTCGGTGTTGATCGTTGAAAAGGGTAATGTTAAGAGGAGTGGCTCTATAGCCGGAGGAGTGGACCACTTCATGGCGTATCTCAATCAAGAAGGAGATTGGGATACGGAAGAAGCATTTCTGGAGTATGTGAAAAACTCCGTGTATGGAATTGTAAACCTGAAAATTCATAAAAAAGTATTCTGTGATGAACTGGAGGAAGCTATAAGACGAATGGAGAAGATAGGGAATCCTCTGTATAGGGAGGATGGGAGATTTTTTAGAACTCGTTCATTTGGAATGCCTGGTCCGTATTTCATAAACTTCGATGGAAAGCATCTGAAACCCAAGCTCGCTAGATATGCGAGAGAGATTGGATGTAAGGCTTTAAATAGAACCGTTCCTGTTAAGATAATCAAAGAGGATGGTAGAGCTGTAGGGCTGTTGGCCTTTAACTATCGGAAGGGGGGATTTTACTACATCAAAACGAGGGCCATCATAATATCCACCGGAAACGCCAATCGATTGTACGAGACTCCTACTGGAATGCCCTTCAACACATGGCTATGTCCATATAACACGGGAGATGGACAGGTTCTGGCTTTTAACGCTGGAGCAAAACTTGCCAATGTAGAATTCGTTAGACTGACTATCGTTCCCAAAGGATTTAGCGCTCCTGGGTTGAATGCCTTCATGGGTTTGGGAGCGAAGCTGGTGAATTCCCATGGTGAGGCTTTCATGGAGAGG
>MTND01000034.1 GCA_002010305.1 Archaeoglobi archaeon JdFR-42
TCTCTCTCTCTTTAACAGATAATAATCGGAAAGATGGAATTGAGAATTCTTCATAGAAATGTTGAAACCCGATGTATCCATGCGAAGGTCTAATGTGAGGATTTGAACTTATTAAATATGTATTGTAGTTGTGATCTATTAAATTTAAACTCAAGACATCCATGTTTTTTTCAAGTCTAACTTTCTGGCCTTTTTTGTGTTTAGTTTCATGCGCTCCATGGTATAATGGATATAGTCCTGTAAAAATTGATGCATTACTGGGAACAGTCCAAGGGGAAGGGCTAATAACATTTTCATAGGAAATAAAACCAAATTTACTTAATTCTTCTTCAAGAGGTTTTGCGTAATCTTTTCTTAAAGAATCGATAATTATTAAAATTATGTTTGGAGAATCCATATATATCACCTTATTCGAAATTTTAAAGTCAATGTGTATCTTGCTTCATGGAGTTTTAATAACATCATATTTGTAACCTCATCGAAATATTCTCCTGGGGGCTTAAGTTTCCCCCCATCGATGTTATGAAAATGTACTTCTGGGCACTCTTTTCTCATATTTCTACCATTTCTGAGCTAATATCCTTTTAGTTACACTCGGTATCTTTATACAGCATAAAATATGTCCATCTATCCTCTGATTAAAATGAATTGATGTGCCGTAGATGCAGACTCTTTCATTCCAATGATATAGAGCATTAGAGTCATCCATTTTTAATCTGAAATTTTTCATTTCTTACACACCCCTACCATAATTCTTAAAATTCTTTTATTTTCTAAAGGTGTTACTTTATTTTTACCCATAGTGGATACGTCTATTTCATCTATTTTCTGTGGTCTCTGTGAGGGGTCTTGGCTAGGTCTACTATATATTATTTTACTGATTTTTGACTCAATGTTTTTATTTTTAAGTAGTATTAGTAAAACTGCTGAAGCCAATCCTATAATTTTTTGCCTAATTAAGTCGTTCAAACGTTGAAAACGGGATATATACTGCCCATATTTCTCTACTTCTCTAAAATTCTTATCTAGGAGGTTAAAAAATTCATCAGGGCTGAATTCATGAAGATGATATGCTGGATGTCTCGTGTATTTTGTGTTTGGAGTTGAGCATATAAATATTCCATCGTCCTTTAAAATTCTCTGTATTTCCTGGATATAGTCAGCTGGATTGGATAAATGCTCAATCGTCTCAAAAGATGTAATTACCTCAAAATAGCTATCTGGGAAAGGAAGGCTTGTCACATCTCCTTGCAAATAAGTGACTTTCGGATGAGAGAAGTGATTTTTAGCAAGTTTCAGGGCTTTTCTGTCTATGTCAACAGCAATAACCTTCCTCGCACCACTTATAGCCAGAAAATGGCTCCCATAGCCACACCCACATGCAGCATCTAAAACTATTTTATCTTTAGTGTATTCGCTTGCAAAAACATATCGCATAATATGTTCTTGGATTATGTAGTTAGATAGATTGGATTTTGTTGGCATTACTCCGTCATACTCCATAGAAAGCCTCCTCATAAACTTTTAAATGCTCTTTTGCGCACTTTTCCCAGCTGAATTCCTTGGTCCTTTTCAATCCTTTTTTAGTTAAATTCTCTCTTAAACTTTCATCCGATATAACCGTAAGAATGGCTTTTACCATTTCTTGGATATCCCAAGGGTTAATTAAAATAGCAGCATCTTTAGCAACTTCTGGGCAAGAAAATATATTAGAGGTAACAACAGGGCAGCCGCAAGCCATTGCCTCCAAAATGGGCATTCCGAAACTCTCATGGAAAGATGGGAAAATAAAACAAGTTGCTCCGTTATAGAAACTAGGGAGTTCTGAATATGGAACATGACCAAGAAAAATAACCTCTCTCTCTAACCTTAATTCTTTATTGAACTTTTTAATCGATTCTGTTTGTTTCCCTATTATAACCAACTTCTCCTTGATTTTATACTTATTTTTAACGAGAGCGAATGCTTTAATTATACCTTCTACATTCTTTTTTGGTTGATAAGAACTCACATGCAAGATAAAATCAAAATTTATTCCATATTTTTTACCTAATTTTTCACGAATCTCATACTTGTCTAAAGGTTTGAAGTGCTCATGATCGACACCATGGTATATAACCTTAATTTTTTCTTTTGGTATTCCAAGTTTATCGGCGATATTTTGTTTTTCTGAGTTTGATACGGTAATTATAGATTTAATATTGCTCTGAAGCTTCCACTTAAGAGCTTGGGTCCGAGTGAACATCTTAATAAGTGGAGGCCACTTCTCGGAATACATATGGGGGGGTAAAACAAGTGGTGCAACTCCGTGAAGTGTAACAACTAATCGAGGAGATAGTTTGAAAGCTAAAGATGGTGCACTAGCTCCTACAAGATAAGGTAGGTGCACAACATCGATTTTGTTTTTGATCAAAAGTCTTTGAATCTTCAAACTCCGAAAGTAGTCGTCAGCAATCATTTGTACAAAAGACAAAGTCTTTGAAAGAATGTTTTCATTAAAAAGGGATCGATTACTTTTTGTTTTATTGTAATCAGAATTTAAAATTTCTCTATCGTGAATTGGTATTATTTCAACATCATCGCATCCAATAACGAATAGCGATCTGAGTAAGTTTTCTGTATAATTTTTTACGCTTTCAGGACACATTTTAATTGAATTTACTATGATACCAATTTTCAACTTTATGGCCCTCCCTAAATCTTCTTTATTGTGTATAAAACATTAATTAGTTTTTATAACTTTTCTTAAAGTGAATTATTCTTTAATCTTTTATCTTATTCGTGGTTTTCTGATTCAGGAAAGAATTAAGTAAACAACAAGTCTCTATATATCACACTTTCCATAATATCATTTTTTCTGAAGTTAGTTTATGCAGTTTACTCATGAACATTTTGGATAACTCCTCATCTACAATGGGATTTCGCTCATATGGATCCTTTTTAAGATTAAAAATCCAAGAAACATCATCATCTTGGGAGTATATAAATTTGTAATTATTGTAAATCAATGCTCTCTTCTCGTACCCATGAATCGTATTTTCACTTATCAACACTCGTTTCGTAGGAGCCTTAAAAATATTTAATCCATCCAAGAATATATGGTGCTGAATCTCAAGTAAATCTAAAACAGTTGGTACAATGTCTACACCGCTCACAAGCTTATCATCCTGTCTATTAGGCACATTTGGTCCATGCATTATCAGCGGTACTTGGATTAGTTCGTTAAACACACTGTGCCCATGGCCAATACCAGCATAACCCCTGACATCATAGAAATGCTTTGCTTCCAGCTCAGCATGATCCCAGAACTCTTCCCCATGATCTGTTGTGATAATTACAACAGTAGAATCCAGTAATCCTTGATCCTCTAAAAACTCATAAAATCTTTCTAAGATGTGGTCGACGTATCTTAGAGTGTTATCATAGAGTAGGATTTTATTCTCTTTGTATTTCTCAAATTCCCTACCCCTCTGGGTTTCTGGCTTTTGAAATGCCCAGTTTTCAATGTTAGGTAACTTATCAATTTTGCCAAAATAATTTCTGAACTTCTTAGGTGGGTTTATTGGTTCATGTAAGTCCCCGAAGTGAACATGTGCGAAGAAGTTTTTATTCTCTTTCATATTGTTTGAGATCCAGTCTATAACATTCGAGATTATAAACTCAGCGTTACTCAGTGGAATGAGCTCTTGTAAACACCATCTCCCCTTTGTAGCATATATAGCCAAGTCAATTGGTGCAATAGAGTATGTATTGAAGCCCAACAGATACAAAAGTTCGTTTATAGTAATTACACCCCTCTTTAGAGGTCTTAGTCCTTTAATGTCAAATTTTCTTATTTTACCGTTTAATATCGCTCCATGGTTATGAGGGTAAAGACCAGTTAAAATAGATGCTAAAGCAGGATAAGTCCATGAAGAAGGAGAAATCATTGTTGTTCTGTATCCTTTTAAAGAGTCTATAAACGGAGTAGTCTCCCTTTCATATCCATTGTATGACATATGGTCATTTCTTAGGCAATCAATAGTAATTTTAATAACGTTTATGTCAGGTTTATAAGAGGTATCTACAACTTTACTAATAATTGGTTCTATTTTCTTTATTTTAGAAAAAAACTTTTTCCTATCCTTTTCAATTTTTTTCTTAAAGACTAGATTGTTGTACAGCTTCCATGAAAGTTTGTATAGTATCAGGTTTTTTCTTAGCAGATTTTCAACTATGAACTCTGTAATTTTCATCATACACCTCTTCCAAATTCCTCGAACAACCTCTCATACTCTTTAATAACCTTTCTCCAGTTATATTGCCTCCTGATTTTTTTTACCAATGTCTTCTTTATGAGCCTTAAATCGAACTCTCCTCTTTCCAACATATCCATTTTCATAGCCAGATCATCCGAATCCTTAAAATAAATCCCTCCCTCTTCCAGCACTTCCTCATTAAATGGGACATCATATGCCAGTATGGGCCTTTTAAAAATCATTTGCTCAAGCAAAGATGGATTTGTTCCCCCCACCTCATATGCGTGAATGTACGCAAAGCAGTTCTTTCTCAGGGTCCCTAGGACCTCTTTGTCATAAATTGGATTTAAGAGAATAATATTTTCATCTGTTCCTTTCAATCTAAATAGAAACCTTGAATAATGGTCTTTTTCATTAAAATTTCCAACAATCACAAGCTTCTTTTCTGAATTAGTTTTTTTAAACCCCTCTATCTCTATGTGGATGTTATTTTCAGCAACTATTCGGGCGACTGTAAGGTAATATTCTTTTGGATCGAGTCTGTAACTACTTAATATTCGAGTCTCTTCTTCTTTTGACACTGCAGGCGTGACCAACTTTCTCGCTCCATATGCTATGTATACTATTTTTCCGGGTTTGTGTCTTTGCTCTAGATGTTTTTTTATTCCATGAGAATCCGCAACCACTACATTGGCTAATTTACAAGACATGAATTCCATGAGATACATGTAAACCATTGTAATCAGGTAAAAAGGAAGGAGATAAAAAGGAGCAAAATGAGATCTTTTTATTAAACGTTTCCATTCTACACCATCTGGATTTATCAATACATTTTTTTTTGCCAGTTTTGGTAAAATTGCTGCAGGAGAGCTATCCGGACCCAGGAAGTAGAATAAGTTTATTTTGGCCTGATGTTTCAAACACAGATAAATTGTTGTTATTAAATCGTTTATGGTAGGTATACTGGTGCTTTTGCTTTCAATTGCAGGTGCATGAACTCTCTGTATACCATAGTATGAGTCTTCATAGAACTTATTATCTTCATGCATTACATAGAAATTAAATTTGTCTTTCAATCTTGTTACGAGTTCTTCCACAAATACTTCAGTTCCACCGTATTTTGCAGGAATACCTCTCAGTCCAATAATAGCTATATTCGTTCTCTCTTTCATTATCTGCACTCCTAAAAGGTGAGTTATTCTAATTAGTTTCACCTTTTTAATTCTTTCGTGAGAAAAATAGATATTTCACTCCATGGTAAAACTATTAAATGACGTGTTACTTTTCTTCTATGGTGAGAATTGAAGACATAGGTCATCTCCCAGACTATATCATAGACATTTACAAAAAGAATGGAGTAGTTGAGCTCTTCCCTCCACAGAAGGAAGCTGTGGAAAAGGGGATTTTCAAAGATGATAATTTTGTTGTTGCAGTTCCTACGGCCAGTGGAAAAACCTTGATAGCTGAATTTGCAATGCTCTCTGAATTGTTGAAAGGAGGAAAATGCCTGTATGTAGTTCCTTTAAGAGCTCTGGCCAGTGAGAAGTATGAAGCTTTTAAAAAATTCTCGGATATAGGAATAAAAGTGGGGTTAACTACAGGCGATTATGAATCTACTGATGAATGGCTCGGCAACTTCGATATCATAGTTACAACCGCAGAAAAAGCAGATTCTTTAATTCGGAATGGGGCTGGATGGATTAAGAAAATCTCGTGTCTGGTTGTGGATGAAATTCATCTTCTGGACTCTCCTGACAGAGGACCTACCCTTGAGATGGTTATAACCAGATTCAGGGATATCAATCCTGAGATACGTATTATAGCTCTCTCTGCCACCATTCCAAATGAAGATGAGATTGCAGACTGGCTTAATGCAAAAATACTGACAAGTGAGTGGAGACCAGTTCCTCTTCACGAAGGAGTGTTCCTCAATAACAGAATTGTGTTTGTAAATGGCGAAGAAACTATTGTAAAACGCCTTAAAAGAGCTGGTGGAAGAATAGAAAACCTCGTAATGGATGCTATTGAGGAAGGAGGTCAGGCTCTAGTTTTTGATTCTACTAGGAAAAGGGCAGAAAGCACAGCAGTCAAACTGTCTCATCTTTTTGAAGTTATTCCTGATCTAATAGAGATTTCAGAAACCTTGAACGAGATTAGTGGAACAGAAACAAGTGCTAAACTAGCGGAATGTGTAAGAAAGGGAGTAGCATTCCATCATGCAGGGCTAATTCATGAGCAGAGATCTATAATTGAAAAGACCTTTCGGGAGGGACAATTGAAAGTTATAGTCTCCACTCCAACTCTAGCCGCAGGAGTGAATCTCCCGGCTCGAAGGGTTATTATCAAAAGTTATAAACGCTATTCTGGGAATGAAGGAAGTATACCCATTCCTTGCTTGGAATATAAACAGATGGCTGGAAGAGCAGGGAGACCCAACCTTGACCCTTACGGAGAAGCAGTTCTTATAGCAAACAGAAAAGATGAAATGGACACTCTTATTGACCGATACATTCTTGGCACTCCTGAGAGAATCTTCTCAAAACTTGGGGTTGAGAAGAATTTGAGGGCTCATGTACTAGCTCTTGTTTCAGATAAACCATCTAGGTTAGAAGAGCTTGAGAACTTCTTTTCTCAAACATTTTTCTTCTACCAGAATAAATCCACTCCTGCTGTTATAGGTAAGGTGGTAAAAGATCTAACGGCATGGGAGATGATCGAAGGCAGAGATATACTCTTTTCCACTCCTCTCGGAAGTCTGGTCTCAAAATTGTATATAGACCCTCTATCTGGCAATATATTTCATACTGCTCTTGAAGAAAAGAAAGAAATCGAAGAAATTGGCATTCTCCACCTGATATGTAGAACTCCTGACATGATAAAACTATATCTTGGAAGGGATGATTACTGGGTCGATGAAATTCTAAGGGGAGTGAATGGTCTGACAGTTCATCCCTCTCCCTTCTCCCATGAATATGAATGGTTTTTAAGTGAATTTAAAACAGCCTTATGTCTCTATGATTGGATAAACGAGGAAGATGAAGATATGATTTGCGCGAAATATTCAATAGGCCCAGGAGATCTGAGAAGGATCTCAGAAACAGCCGAATGGCTTGCAAACGCACTCTATAGAATTGCCGAGCAGATGGATCATCCAGTTGCTAGAGACGTTAAGGATTTGGTCACTCGAATTAAGCACGGAATCAGAGTGGAATTGCTGGAACTTACAGAGCTGAAAGGTATTGGGAGAGTTAGGGCAAGAAAGCTCTTCAACAGAGGAATTTACACCAGAAAGGATCTCATCATGAGAAAGGAAGAACTACCTTCCATTCTCGGTAAAAAAATCGCTGAAAAGGTTCTTGAACAAATCGAGGTAAATGATGTATAGAGCATATAGCTTTCTCAAACTGAATTTCACTAACTCTATGACCATAAGGATAAATATCTTGTCTTAATCAATTTGGGTGGATAGGATGGATGATAGGATGGAGAATGGTATGAAAAGATATTTGCATGATCTGGAAAAGAAAGTATATGATTGGGGTGCAGATATTTTTGGAGTGGCTGATCTATCCCTGCTGGAAGGGTTAACCACTTACCCGGCTGATCTCCTTTCTGAATTTTCAAGAGGGATCTCTATAGGAGTTGTTTTGTCTCGTAATGCCATTGAGACTATAACAGATGGACCAACTCCTCTTTATGCCTTTCAGTATAAAGCAGCTAATGCATTGCTGGATATTATAGCTTTGAGAGTTGCCAAGTATATTGAGAAATTGGGTTTTCCTGCTCTTCCTATTCCCGCGTCTCATAGATTATGGAATGAAAATGGATATGTGGGTAGTATTTCTCATAAGGCAGTGGCTCGAGCAGCCGGTCTGGGTTGGATTGGGAAATCAGCATTACTGGTAACTCCAAAGTATGGTCCAAGGATCAGACTCTCTACTGTGTTGACTGATATGCCTTTGCCCCCTGGAACTCCTATGGCATGCAGATGTGGGACATGCAGTAAATGCATAGAGGCGTGCTTGGTGGGAGCAATACAGGGTGGGGAGTTCGAAGACTATCCTTTAAAAAGGGAGGACATATTTATTGCCCAGAGATGTTCTGAGAAACTGGACGAGTTTGCCAGAAATCCAGATATAGGCGTGACAGTGTGTGGAATCTGCATAAAAGCATGCCCTTATGGATAAAGCTGTATAATTTTTTAGTCTCTTAATTTCTTAGAAAAGGGCATGTTAGTTTTTGGTGGTATTTTGAAAATTCTGAAAATCGATGCAGAATGTGGAAAATAATAGCGGGGCGTGGATTTGAACCACGGATCTGCGGGTTATGAGCCCGCCGGGATCTCCTGACTACCCCACCCCGCTGCTCGTATTCTCAACTCTTGTTGAGGGCGTGGTTTGTAGACCCAAGAATAGGGATAATAGACCTGATAATTAAACTTTACGATTGGCTTTTCCGAAGAATATGGAATTGGTAAAAAAGCACATACTAAAAAAGGGTTACAATGGGGTATACCAAACTACTTTGTGGATAGCTCTAATAATGAGGGATGTGATGAAGTTGAATGTTGACGACATCTTGGAAACATTAATGGTTTTGTCCAGATCTGAAGCCCTCGAGAGCATGGCAAGGTATGGTATAACTCCTCAAAACTCTTATGGGGTAGCTATTCCAGATCTTAGAAAAATTGCCAAAACAATAGGGACAAATCATGAGTTCGCCCGGCAACTCTGGAGCTATAGCATCCGTGAAACCCGAATACTGGCCAGTATGATAGATGATCCGGGTATGGTAACAGAGGAACAGATGGAAAACTGGGTAAGAGATTTTGATTATTGGGAGATCTGTGACCAATGCTGTATGAACCTCTTCGAAAAAACTAGATTTGCTTACCAAAAGGCAATAGAATGGAGTTCTAGAGAAGGGGAATTTGTTAAAAGGGCTGGTTTTGTGCTGATGGCTCGATTGACAGTCAGTGATAAAAAAGCGGATGATGAGCAATTTGAGAGATTTTTTCCTTTAATAAAAAGAGAAGCCACTGATCCAAGAAATTTTGTTAAAAAAGCGGTTAACTGGGCACTGAGGCAGATTGGAAAAAGGAATCTGAATTTGAACAGAAAGGCAATTGAAATTGCCAGAGAAATCCAAGAACTTGATTCAAAAAGTGCCAGATGGGTTGCCTCTAACGCACTGAGAGAATTGACCAGCGAATCGGTTCAAAAGAGGTTATAGAGAAAGAGTCGATAATACCCACATGATGCTTTAATCGGGTGTGAATTTAATGGGAATTGATTTTACCTCTTCGTAGATCTGATATCGGAAAGTTATCCCTTCATTAATACTCCTTACCATCTTTAGTAGCCCATACAAAAATACTAATGGGAGAATATATTCCGCAGGTTTTTATATATCTACAGGTCTTTCTGGAAATATGCCTATCAAATTGAGGGGCCATCATCTTATATGTCTACATTTCTTTCCTGGACATGATGCAGAATCGAAAGAGTTACTGAAAAAGCTGCTCAGCAAGGGGAGATTAGAAGGAGTGACTGTTGTTGATGGAGTGGACGACTATTGTGTAGAATGCAAATTCCAGATAGATGGTGTTTGCAAATACAAGGAAGGAGCAGAAGAGCATATCAGGGAGCTGGATTATCTGGCATTGAATCTGTTGAACTTATCAATCTTGGATAATATCGACTTTTCGGATTTGAGAGAACAAACCCACAAAATACTGGATAAATGGAAGGCTCTGGTATGCAGTGAATGTGACTGGAAGAGTCATTGCAATATCGGATATCAGGTTTGATATTGTCAATAAATGTTGACAAACTGTAAATTGAAGATTTACAATATTCTAAGGAAACCTTTCAATCTCCATTAGATATTTTCTCAGTTTCTGAAGAATATCTCTCTGAATCTTTGAGCATCCTGGAACATAGTGATGTTGTTGAATAGACAGTATATCTCTTTGATAGAAAATTTGTCAATATTCCTTCGAAGATTTTCAAAGTCTTCATTGGTGTATGTGTATTTATACATTCTTTTACCCGGTGGTTTTCCATGAAGTCTAAAATACATGATCTCAGAATCGACTGAAGGTAGAGATGCAAAAGGATCTGTCACATGAATCAGATTAAGGTTTTCACATACCAGTTTTATTTTTTCAGGACTCCAGCCCCTTGGCTCCCACGCGAATATGAATTCTCTTTCAAGAGAATTGAAAAAATCCTGCATATTTTTGATATTGCTCTCATGATCCTTAAAGGAATAGGGAGTCTGGAACAGAATGATTTTACTCTCAAGAACTTTCGCTATTACTTTTGTAGTTTCCCATGCATCAAATACAGTTTCAGAGGGTATAAAATATCCGGCTTTTCCATCAACGCTAATTCCAGCCTTCCGGTATGTGGGACTAGTAGGAGGATGGGTTATAAGCTGCCAAGCTTTTACAATAAATTCAAAATCATTAGGAGCTTCAACTCTCCACTTCTCCAGAGTTGACTGGCTGGGAGGCTTGTAAAATGTTTGCTGAACTTCAACCACATCAAAGGTTCTGAAATATTTCTGCCGGGAAACCTGAAATCCACAACACCCAATCCATATCATATCTCTACCTTATCCAATCACTCAGAGGATCTCTTCAGTAACCCGTATTCTGGCCACAAAAAAACCAGAGGTTTTGTGAATGTGTGGAAAGAATCTTTTTGCTTTTTTCATCTGACGGGAAAATTCATATTTACCAGCTTTCAGGAGGGCAGGAGAGCCATAACTGACTTCCTCCAGTCTTACGGGATAGTTATCTATTACATATTGAACCACCATTTCATTCTCTTCTGGGGCTAAAGAACAAGTGGAATATACGATTATACCACCTTTTTTTACTAATTTTAGGGCCGAGTCAACTAATTCCCTCTGCATAGTAGAGCAGAAAATCAAATCTTTCAAATCACGACTGGTTTTTCTCGATGGATCTTTGTGGATTATTCCCTCCCCTGTGCATGGAGCGTCCAGCAACACTTTATCAGCCATTATTCCTATTTCTGGAAGTTTCTTTGCATCTACTTTCATCACCAGTGTATTTATAACACCACATCTGTGGATGTTATGTATGAGGCTGTTGATCCTTTCTCTGTTTATTTCTGCTGCAATGATAACACCCTCATTGTTCATCAACTGGGCAAGGAATGTTGTTTTCCCCCCTGGAGCAGCACACATATCCACCACTACGTCCTGTTTATTTGGCTCTAGAGCAAGAGGGGGAATGGCAGAAGACGCATCCTGTATGTAATAGTAACCCATCAGATATTCTGGAGTGGCTCCTGGAGAGTATGGGGCATCAACCACTTCATACATATAAGAGTATGGTGTTTCTTTAAGAGAGAATCCTCTTTCTTCTAGCAGGCTTATGACTGTCTCTTCTCTCTTTTTCAAGGTATTAATTCGTATGTATGTGGGTAGGGTAGATTCCATGGCCTCTATGAGCTCTTTTCCATTTTCAAACAGGTTGAGGAAACGCCTTACTATAAATTCGTTGTATCCATATTGTTTTGCAAGTCTTTTTGACTCGCTGGTGGATGGAAAATCGATTATATCTTTTTCCATTTAAGTAACACACCTTCTCCCAATTCTCTTGTTTCAAACAACCTGAATTTAGGAAAGTTGCGAGTAAAACCCACCCCATCTACAATGGTCGGGGCATCTCTTCCACCCAATACCAGATTCCCAATATAGATTTGAATCTCATCCACGAGATTTTCTTGGATAAGAGAAAAGTTCAATTCTCCCCCTCCTTCCACCATTAGAGTTCTGACCCCTGATTTATACAATTTTTCCATTGTTTTTGTTAGATCTACTGTATCGTTCCCGACACACCAGATTTCTACATCATCCACAGCTTTTTTTATGGAGTTCACTCTCTGACTGTTTGCTCTATCTGAAGTTACAATAATCCTTTTACCAGGGCCTTGCAGTATATCCGCTTCCAGAGGAATTCGACAACGGCTGTCTATCACAACTCTGATGGGGTTCTCATCCTTACCAATAAGAACTCGTAATTTTCGTAAACCATCGTCCTTGACTGTCAGGGAGGGATCATCACTCAGTATGGTGCCTATACCAACCATTACTGCATCGGAAAAAGCTCTTAAACGATCTACACGTCTTAGGTCTTCCTCGTTTGAAATCTTGAGTTGTTTTCGCTCAGTAGATGAAATCTTTCCATCTAGGCTTGATGCCAGATTGATGAAAATATAGGGTTTCATGAGGACAAACCCCTTTCAATGAATTCTCTAACCTCTTTTACCATTTCAATGTCTTTCCCCGAAATCTTTATTCGAACTTTGAATTCCACTTTTCCATTTTTTTCTGTTTTTTGAGGGTAGGATCCTATTCGAATAGACGGGAATTTATTTACTGCCTTTTCGAGGAGTGGGGTGATATCCACCTCTTTCTTATGGGTTTCTATCCATTCTTCCCAGTAGCTTTCTGATCCGAATCGGCCTATCACTTTATTGAAGATATCCATCATTTCTTTTGGTACTCCTGGCATGACGAGAATGTTCTCTACGATAAATCCTGGAGCTACACCTTCATTATTTGGCACTGGCTCACTTCCTTCTGGTAATAGACTCATTCTCTCCCGGATTTCATCATCTATTCGATATTGGCTGAGCATCCTCTTTACTTCTCGGAATTCTATTAGGGGTTTTTTAAGTGCCTCAGCTATAGCCTCTCGTGTGAGGTCATCAGGGGTGGTTCCAAGCCCTCCGGTTACGATAATAAAATCCTCTCTAGAATTCCTGATTTCCCTAACTATATCCTCTTTTACATCTCCAACAGTTACCATTCGTCTGACCTTATGGCCATTCTGGGTTAGCTTTTTTGCTATCCATTGAGAGTTGGTATCTATAGTATCTCCACTCAACAGTTCGTTACCCACAGCAAGTATGAGAAATTCCATGAAGAATATATTGGAGAGACATATAGAAAAGCTTTATCCACAAGAATGGGGAAAAACTTCTCTCTCCTGATATTAAAAAATGAGGAAATTTCTTTATTGAAGCTCTATATCCTTGATCTCTATATCTGTGACGTATCTATTGACTCTGGGAGCATAGCTCCCTACTCGCCTGAAAAAAAGAACTTTGGACTTCATCCTATACTGAGAGAGAGCTCTTTCTACTTTATTTGGAAGCTCTTTTTCATCTTCTTCACCAGCAAGGGTGTAGTAATGGACTATGGTCCCTCTATCAACCACATGGGGGAGGAGATACACATAATCTTCAGCAATGAACGGGGATGGCATCAGTATTCTGTCGAACTTCTCTCCTAAAGAGGGTATTACTTCTTTCACATCTCCCAGCAGAGCTTCGATTCTATCTTCCACTTTATTTCGTCTGATATTTTCTAGGAAATACTCATAAGCTTTTGGATTTAATTCTATTCCCGTTATTCTAACATTTTTTTTCTTTGCTATAACAATTGGATATGGTCCAACTCCAGCAAACATACACAAAATTCCCTCTCCATCGTTAACGAGATCTCTTATTCGTTCTCTCTCTGTCGCAAGCCGAGAGGAAAAATATACTTTTGTTGGATCTAATTTAAACACACATCCGCTCTCTTTGCAGGTGGTCTCGGTCTCATATCCGTGGAGAATACGATATTTAGCCACCCGGTATGTTCCAGATACCTCTCCAGTTTTTTGAAGTACCGTTTTAAGATTTTTGTGGATAGTTAGCAGAGCCTCTATAATTAAATCTTTCTTGTCTTCGAGTTCAGGTGGGATCTCTATTATAGCTATATCTCCTATGATCTCAAAACTTCGCCGAAGTAATTGTAACTCCTTTTCAGTAAGTTTTCCTTTGAGCGCTTCTTTGAGGTTCATCTTGAGCAGAGTATATGAGATTTTATTAAATTTTTTCGGGGGAATTGTAAAGCTATTCTTTACAAACTGTAAACGTATGTTTACAAATTATGATGCTTTAAAGAAAAATCATCTCTAATATTTTATTTCTCCATCTCTTTCAGAGCTTTAAGCATCATTTCTGATTCATATCTGTGTAAAATATATCTGGTCCTGCCCTTTGCTCCTTTTCCAGAAAAAGAAACATCTATGAGTTTTATGGCATCAAGCTTGTTAATCATCTCATAAAATTTGGTATATCCCATTTTTATTATCTCTCTTGCCTCCTTATAAACTTCTCCAGCAGTGGTTTTTGCAGGCATAGAATAAATGATATCCAGCAATTTAAGTTCATCTTGGTTAAGCCCTCTTAATCCTTTTTTCAGAAAAACACGTTTTGAATCCTCATAGACCTGTTCTACATCCTCTACTGTAATCTGTCTGGATGCTCTTTGTTCTGCTGATAGTCCAGCCCTTTTGAGGAGATCTATACCCATTCTGAGATCCCCTGATTCCACTACTTTGTCGGTTATCATCTCTAGGACCTCTTCGCTAACAGTATCTGGATAAAATCCCATTTTAATTCGATCCAGTAGAATATCGTAGATCTCTTTCCACTCATACAAAGGAAACATGATTTCTCTGGGCATAAAAACGGATTCAACACGAGGATCCAGGGTATATGGTAACTTGAGGTCGCTCATAGCACCAATGACTCCAATTTTCACACCTGGCTCTTCTTCATGAGCTCTGAGAAGAGAATATAATATCTCGTTTATACTTCTCTCATATAACAAGAAATTCAAATCATCGAGGGCAACAATTAGCACTTTTCTCTCCTTTACCAGTTTTTTAAGAACACTCTCATACACTTTCGAAAAAGGAACTCCGGATGAGGGTAGTGGATATCCATATACCTTTCTAAAGATGACTGAAAATGCAGCAAATCTGGAATCGTTAAGCTGGCAGTTAATATATACGGTAATAATATTGTCAGTAGTTTCGTTTATTTCTTCGAATAGCTTGTAGATGGCAGTGGTCTTCCCCGTGCCTGGAGGTCCAAGGCATAGTGCATTGACAGGTCTAGCACCTTTAATGGCTGGGTTGACGCAGAAAGCGAGCTCTTTCATTTGATTCTCTCTATACAGGTAGTTTTCTGGAATGTAATCTAAATCAAATACCGAGATATCTTTAAACAGAGTTTCATCCCACATAAGATACTTCTTTTTCATTTCAACCCCTTCACATGAGAAACCACATGGATAAGTTCTGGAAGGATAATTTTTTCCATAGCCATCGTTACAGCTTTTTTCGAGCCAGGCAAGCAAAATACCACTGTCTCACCCCATATCCCTGCGATAGCTCTGGAAAGAATGGCTGAACTCCCTATCTCTTCATAGCTCAGCCATCTGAAAATCTCCCCGAACCCCTCTATCTCTTTGTCAAACATATCTTTGACCGCTTCCACTGTAACATCAGTGGGCGTCAGACCTGTTCCTCCTGTGGTAATGATCACATCAGCAATACTTGAGAAATCCTCAATGACCTGTCGTATCCTTTGGATGTCATCTGGTATCAAAGAATATCTGCAAACATCAAAACCACTATTTACGAGTTTATCCTTTATTACTTTTCCGGATTCATCATCAACCTCTTCTGGCTCTCTAGCGATTCCTGCATTAGTGGCTCGAGAAGTGCTTATCGTTATAATAGCTACCTTAGGTCTGATGTCTGCTTCATGGTCTCTCTTTCCCATACACCTCACCCAAACCACTGGTCTAAGGTTTTCTGGCCCACATCCATTCCCTCTTCAAGCCTGTCAATGGCTTTTGTAACCCTATCTTCTGAAAAATCATATTCATCACACAGCAATCTGATAATGCCATCCCGTTCTGGCCTTTTCCATTTGATTTCGTAGTCATCCGTTACCGGAGGGTTCAAGAAATACTCTCTGATTTCAAACAGAAGTTCCATCTCTTCTGGAGAAAGATGTAATTTTCCTGCCTTTACTGATGATTCGATGTCCCCATATTTTTTAATCAGATCCAGTGCTTTTTTCGGTCCGATACCTTTTATCCCTTTGTTATAGTCCGTTCCGACGAGAAGGGCGATATCAATGAGCTGTTCCCGACTTAAATCAAGGTTTGTGAGAGTTTCTTTAAGGTGGACGACCTGAGGTCTGACGGTTACATACACGTTTCTTCCAGGTAGCTTTCTTTTCCCTGTTATGGTTAGATTTCTTACCAGCTTTGGAGTTCCAAAAAGAAGAGAGTCGTAATCCTGAGAAGCCGTGAAATGAGCGTCTCCTTTTGCGGTCATGTATGCAGCCTGTGCTTCACCCTCTGATGGAGCATCAACAAAGGGGATGCCCATTAAGGAGAGTAGTGTTTTTGAGGTGGTAATAACATGATCATCTACTGTGCCTGATGCTTGAGCGTATTTAAAAGCATCTTCAGCACCAGAGGCAAGAGCAGATTTCCATTTTTCTTCCATCTCTTTTCTGAGTTTTGACCGATCTGCTATAGCAGCATATTTGAATTCTGGAGGATCTCCATCAAATACAAAAATCGGTTTAACACCCTCCTCAACAAGATTGGTAACTCTATAAAGAATTCCGGAAAGGTGTGAGGTAGGCCGTCCTTGTCTATCCTGTAACGGCGTACCGTCTCTCTGGCGAATAATGCTAATGAACTGATACAGGGTGTTAAATCCATCAATTGCCACCACTTTCTGATTCAGTTCTTTTATCTGGATTTCATGTTTTACCACGATGTCCCCAATATCAACGCCCATACTTAACTCCACTCCAGGATTTCTACCAGTATCTCAGTAACTCCATTATCCCAGATAAATCCTCGTATCCTTTTTCCCTTGAGGATGAGCCATACAAAGTCTGAATGTCTCATGAACTGAACATCCCGGGGGGAAGGTGTTAGCCCGCCATGAGGGTGAGAGTGGTATACACCAACAACATCTTTTCCCATTTTCTCGGCAGTAATCCAAGCTTTATAAATCTCTTCAGGAGATATCTCGAATAAAACCGGAGAAGAAAGAATGTTGTCTGCAGGCAGAATATGAGATGCAACAGCTTCATCATCCACTTTATCTCCTATGAGGAAGCCACAGGCTTCAATAGGCTCCTCTTCTTTTGAATGGTTCACCATTCTTTCAAAAAGATCCTTTGGAATGGTTATTTTCCTTATCACGGCTAACGGTACATTCGTCGTGAGAGCTCATTTACTGTCTCATTCAGCATTCTGGTGTAGGATTCAAGTTTTCTCTCTATCCCCTCTTCAATTCCTCGTATATTGAACCGGAAAGATCGAGCTTGCTCTTCCATGATTGTTTCAATTCTTTTGAGTCTCAATTCAATGCTTATCAGGAGGGACGCTAATGCCCCTATTAGGATTATCGCAGATAGTATCATTACCGGATCCGACTCATGATAAATGGATAGCCACCGGAAGGTCAGTGTAAAGGCTGAAATAACCATAACAATGGAAAATAATATATCTCTGGTCTCCACTAATATCACCAACTCAACAAGAGTATTTATAATATATATTGATTTTGTAATCATAAGGGAGATGGTACGATCAAGCGGGGCGAGGCTGTAGCACTGACGGGCATGATGCTCTCCTTTGTGATAATCCCCCTCTTTGCCTCATATTTAGCTGGGTATTACCAGGTTAATAATATCCGGGTTTTTGAGGATCCTGAGAACATTGCAAATTCAGTGTATTATTTTGGTTTACTTATGATATTTACGGCGATAATTCTCCTCTTAATTAAATTAAAAGCAGAACTGATACTTCAGGCTATTATTCTTATTTTGATAGTCGTATCCGTTCAATATGTCCTCCTACCTTTCTTACCAACTTTAATTTCTCTGGCTATTGCCGTATTCTTTACAGCCATTTTGTATAAGTTTCCTAAATGGTATACTGTTGATTGTGTGGGAGTGATTCTAGGGATCGGTATATCAGCAGTTTTTGGTATTTCATTTACACCTGTACCACTCACTATTTTGCTGGTTGCCCTTGCAGCGTATGATTTCATTTCAGTTTATAAAACCAGACATATGGTGACCATGGCTGATATAGTGGTTAGACTTAAAGTGCCGGTAATTCTGGTGTTTCCGTATAATCTGGATTTTGAGTTTCAGGATGATCTGGGGGATATGAAAAAACAGGGTGCTTTTTTTCTGGGATTAGGAGATATAATCATGCCATCCATGCTGACAGTCTCATCCAACACTTTTTTGGGAGGGATGGACATTGGATTTATAAATTTAACTGCACTGTTTGTTATCATCGGCACTATAAGTGGGTTTGCAGCCCTCATGTGGTTCGCAAAAAAAAAGGAAGGTCCTCATCCAGGTCTTCCATTTTTAATTTCTGGGGCGTTAATAGGTCTCGGTCTGGGCATCCTTTTGAACACTTTTTAATCGTTTCCGAATCTCTTCAATCAGCTGGTCGATTCCCTCTCCAGTATGGGTTGATATTCTAAGGCGTTCGTGGAAACTGTGGAGATCTGATTTTGCGTTTACTTCTATAATGGGCACTGGAAATTCTCTCTTCACTTCTTGCAGGAGATGGAGCTGATCTTCAAGGGGATATCCACAATGAGTGCTAGGATCTAAAATAAATACCATGATATCTGCTACATATTTCAGACATAGAATCGCCTGTCGCTCTATGGGATTCCTTTTTTCAAGTGGTCTGTCCAGAAGGCCTGGGGTGTCTATTATCTGGCATTGTTGGTCTCCCACTTCAAAAAACCCAACATGAATCCCTGTGGTGGTAAAGGGGTAGGATGATATTTTTGGATGGACGGTGGATATCATTGAAACGAGGCTGGTTTTTCCCACGTTTGGGAAACCGGCCACTACTACAGTTGGAATATCCATGAGTGCAGGTAACTGTTTTAACTGATTCCTTGTGTGATTGAGGAATTCCAGATGGGGATTAATCTGATGTACAACTGAGGATATTCTCCCGTAAGCCTCCTTTCTAACTCTTTGAATGTCTTTTGTTTTTTTCAACTCTCTGATATATATTTTTGTCAGTCTTGATATCTGACTTTTTGCCCATGCTAAAGACCCTAGAGCCTGTCGTATTTTGTTTATGCCAACTAGAATATCGATCAGTTCTCGGTAGAATGGTGGGATCCTCTCATAAGAAGGATGAGCCTTTATAATCTTGTCTAGATAATCCTGTATAACATTAGAAGCGGTTGTTATCTTGGTGATGGCACGCAACCTCTCACTGGATGCAGATATCTTAGACGCCCTCTTAAAGGCCTTATCCAGTAGCTCTTCAGAGTTTAATGTGGTGGGAACTTTTTTATAGTTTAAATTCATGTAGCTCAATGAAAATATGAACGAAGTATTTATATATTATTGTAAGCTTTAATAGTGTAAATAAGTGGAGGAGAGTGAAGTAAATGGAGTTGACCCAAATTCAAAGGGATATTCTTCTTGCGTTGATAACTTTGGCAAGGCAGAAAGGTCCCGTAGCTATAAAAGGGGAAGAAATTGCAGAAATCATTAATAGGAATCCCGGTACAGTACGAAATCAGATGCAGGCGTTAAGAGCCCTTGGACTTGTAGAGGGGGTACCGGGTCCTAAGGGGGGATATAGGCCTACCGCAAAATCCTATGAAGTGATGTCCATCACTCCGGCAGAGACAGAAGCTCCAGTCCCAGTGTATATCAATGGAGAACTGGTCGAAGACCTAGTACCGGAGGAAATAGACTTCACCACTCTTCGTCATCCTGAGGTTTGCCAGGCGAATATTAGACTTATTGGCGATATCAAAAAGATCAATATAGGGGATGTTGTGCGTATTGGTCCCACCCCTGTTAATGAACTGGTCCTAGTGGGGGAGGTTGTTGGCAGGGACGATACCCAAAATTCTGTGTTATGTTCGATTATTGAAATGGTTTCTATGCCTAAAAAGACCGTATCAGAGTACATGAAATCCCCTGTTATAACAGTCAAGGCTGATGACTCAGTTCTGGAAAGTACGAAGAAAATGGTGGCTGCAGGAATTGTAAACGCTCCTGTCGAATCAGATGGGAAGTTAATAGGCTTATTTACTCTCAGAGAAGCGGCAAAAGCATTGTCAGAAAATAGAGTAAATTACCCAACAGCTGATTACATGGCCCGGAAAGTAGTGCTTGTTCCTCCAGATACTAGTTTGAGGGAAGCCATTTCACTGATGAATGAGAATCGTGTCAGGTTGCTTGTTGTAGTTGAAAATAACAGACCTGTTGGAGTGATAACAGAAACAAATGTGTTAAGGGAGTTAACTCCCTTTTAGGAAATCTGAAAGGCGTCTCTGTTCCTTGAACTCAGCAAGCATGGTGAGTGAAGGTAGCCATGCCGTACGGGGCGTCTTTATTCTTCTCTCTATCGATGTGAGGGCCCGATTCAAATCCTCGGCCTCTTCCCATCTATTTTTCATGGCCTGTCTTACTCCTTCTTCCACCACCCATACTCCTAGTGGGGCCCAGTAGGATGGAGATATTTCTCTGATAACGATAGCTCCTCCCTGAATGCCTGATGAATACATGTATTCAAGAACAGGCAGTCGGGCTGCATAGTACCCTCCTCCAAGAGGGGAGTATGATTTTTTTCGTCCCCCTCTTTCTCTGTCAGCCTCAATAATCAGGTGTCCAGGACTCCATAGACTGTTCTTCATCCAGATCTCTACTATTTCAAAGAAGAATTGAGATGGTAGAAGTAGGATTTCAAAATGGTTCCCATAATGCTCAAAAGAAAATATTTTGATGGAATCTATCTGTGGGTAGTGGAGAATCTTTTTAATAAGCTCTTTTCCCAGTATATCATGAGTTGCTGTGATAGACCACCTAGTTGGAACCATTTTTCGTTCTCTTTTTCTTCCAAGAAGCCCTGCGGATAATAATCTCTGCATGTCATGGGTGGTAATTTCATGTCTCCACAGTTCAGTTAGTGCACCAGTAACGTTAATGTCATAATCTTCAACAATTCTGTCCACTCTTGCAGGTATATCAGGATTATCAATGATTTGAATTTTTTTTACTTCTCCAGAAAGCCCCTGGGGCATGAGAACATCATCGAATCGTATAGTATTGCCGGATAGACGTCTGAATTCAGCCTCTACATCCACTGGGCTGAAAGAGAGAGCAATCTCCTGAATGGTAGATAACATTTTATCTGGTGTAGGTGCCATAAACACACTGGTTTTGAAAGTACCCCTAACAAGGGAGGTTCTAAAATTTATTATTTCGCTTATAGTTTTATTAATCCAAGAAGGGGGATTGTCCATCTCTTTAGGGTTTTCACGATTCAGTGAGATGAGAGGTCCAGCAAAGACCTTAGGATATCCCATCCGACCAACAAAAATCGAAGGAGGAGAGGGATCAGCCAGAAAGGGCACAACTTCTCTAGCCTGTAAAAATCTATGTCTCTCTAAGATGGGGCATTTAATTCTTCCACATAGAAAATTTCCTTTACAGCGTACACATAACTTTGACATGGATATCAGAACACGAAAACTTCAGCATCATCATAGGTATGATTTGAATCGAATATAACACCAGCCTCTTTTGCTTCTTTCATTAGCTCATGAAATTCATCGTCTGTGGTACAAATCGAATCCATGACAACTATAGTAGTGAATCCAAGAAAGGCAGAAGCAACAGCAAGGGTTAATCCCTTTCTATAATTTTGTTCATCCCCTGAAATCTGGATTACTACGTTCATCAGAGTGTAGTGTGTAGGTAAACATATATTTCTTTTTTCTTTCCCGGAATGATGGCTGAGATGCTGGCTGGAACATCTTTCAAGAGAATTTCAGCCTTGTTTTTTTCTATTACTCCTTTTAATACGATCAAAATCCTGCCACCGGGCTTTAACAGGGGTAGAAATCGTTTTAAAGCGGTTACTGAAATTTCGGGTTCAAGAGTAAGGTCATTCAAAATCACATCTACAGGCCTAATGGTTTCCGGTTGGATTTGGAAGACATTTTCGAATCTCACAGTGATATTAGGTTTAGATTGCTGAACATCTGCTAGCTCTTTTTCAAATTCTCGGCTTATTTCAATTCCAGTTACTTTTCTTGCTTTTTCACTGGCATATAATAAAAATCCACCGGCAGAACTGCCCAGATCCAGGACCTCATCGTCATGGTGTATTATCGATAGCTCTTCATCCAAACTTTTTAATTTCCAGTATCCCTCTGGGAGATTCTCAAGTCCTTTACCCTCTACTTCTACCTTTGCTGCAAATGTAATATCCATTGAGGGGATGGTTACTACTTTCCCATTCACCTTTACCAGTCCTAATTTTATGATACGTTTAGCCTTCTGTCGGGTAGGCGCATATCCTGTAGATACCAAAAATTCATCTATTCGCATTGTAAAAGGAATCGTCAGGTATTTATGAAAAATCTTTCCCCATCATATTGTGCATGATGGACTGATTCAGATCAGAGCTTTAAGAGAAATTAAGGAAAACGAATTACGATCCATTCACAACATTGTTGCTAGATATAAAGGAGGCAGTGAGATAGAGTATCTCCACAGAAAAAGAGGGTTTGATATCTATGTATCCCATGTTGTTGATGCCCGCCACATTACATCCAAAATACTCAAGGTGCTAGGGGGAGAATTGAAAACGAGTTCTACGTTTCTCCGGGTAGAAAATGGAAGGGCCATATATCGGTATACTTTCAGAATCAAACTTCCCGACCAACCTTCTAGAGCCAGATACGGTTTTTGATTTCCTGAGGTTGTTGCAGTACTTAATGCATAAACCTTATTACAATTGAAATATGGTGCAGAGTTTATGGAATTTAAAGTTAAGGCACTGAATATTGAAAAGAGAGAATATTCCGTCATACTAAATTCAAGTGATGCCCATGAAATGGGTTTAATACCTGGAGATAGAGTAAAACTCTTTTCAAAAGGTAATTCTATTGTAGCATCTATAGAGATCTCACAGAGTGTTGTCTCTCAGAATGAAATGGGATTGTATATCAACACTCTGGAGCGGTTAAAAGTGAAAGAAGGCGATGTAATAAGTATCAAAGCTGTGTCCAAACCCTCTTCTCTCCACTATATAAAAAAGAAACTACGAGGTGAGAAGCTATCCAGGGATGAAATCACAGAAATTGTAATGGATATCGTGGATGATGCCCTCCGGGAGGTTGAACTGACTGCTTTTGTTATTTCCACCCTTGTGTATGGGATGGACATGGATGAAGTAGAATGGTTGACCCGAGCCATGATAGACACTGGAGAGAAAATAACCTTTGAAAAGGCCAAAGTAGTGGATAAACACAGTATCGGAGGAGTACCAGGAAATAAAATATCCCTTCTCGTTGTACCTATTATAGCCTCAACGGGGTTGCTCATTCCAAAAACCAGTTCTAGGGCTATAACCGGAGCAGCAGGTACAGCAGACATTATGGAGGTGTTTGCTGATGTGGAGTTTACAGCAGAAGAGCTGAAGGAAATAACTGAAAAAGTTGGAGGTGCTTTGGTATGGGGTGGTTCTACCAACATCGCTCCAGCTGATGATAAGATAATTGAAGTTGAATACCCCCTCTCTATAGATCCGAAAAGTCAGCTTCTTGCTTCAGTAATGGCAAAAAAAGGGTCTATTGGAGCGGAGTTTGTTGTGATAGACATTCCAGTGGGAGAAGGATCTAAAGTAAAGGATGTAAAAGAGGGTAGGTATCTGGCAAAAGATTTTGTTGAGCTGGGTAACAGGCTGGGGATCAACATTGAATGTGCCATAACCTATGGTGGTGGCCCAATAGGCAGAGCTATCGGACCTGCTTTGGAGGGATGGGAGGCCTTAAAAATGCTTGAGACAGGAGAAGGTCCTCGAAGTTTATACGAAAAGGCCATGGGAGTAGCAGGCATTCTTATGGAGATGGCAGGCCTTGAAACTGAGGGTAAACAAGCAGCAGAACGCATAATGAAGTCGGGAAAAGCTTTAGAGAAATTCAGAGAAATTGTAGAGGCCCAAGGAGGGGAAAGAACCATCTCCTCTGATGACATTGTTGTGGGGGAGAAGAGGTACGATGTTGTGGCTGATACCGAGGGCTACGTGATCCATCTAGACAATAAGAAGTTCATTGAGATTGCCAGAGCTGCAGGGGCTCCTCATGACAAGGGAGCTGGCATTTATCTTCACAGAAAGAAAGGTGAGATTGTTAAAAAGGGTGAAAAGCTCTTTACTATTTATGCTGAGAAAGGATGGAAACTCACCAATGCCATAGAAAAGGCAAGAGAGGAATTTCCTCTTATTATAGAGGGTATGGTACTGGAACGTTATCCCCGATATCAGCAGTATCAGCTTTGAGGCAATACTTCATCCAGACGTTTTTGATAAGCTAGGGGATAAATCCTCTTCCCATCCACAGATATTTCATTTCCCTGTATTTCTATTTTTGTCACCATCTTTCCATCCAGAAGAACTTCTATGAGAATTTCTTTCAAATTTCTCCTCCTCTCTCCTACTATTTTTGCAAGTGAATCTCCCTGCAGAGAAAACATAGTTTTTATAGCTTTTACGACCGGTAGGAGATCTTCTCCCAGCATATATGTCCATTTTTCCTGGAACCCAAGCCATATAGTAAAGGCTTTTTCTCCTTCCATCTTTTCAACCGTGAGAAAATCTCTTCGAGGAATTTTTCCTTTTTCTGATGGAACTCTTTCCTCAATCCAACGTCTCAGAGGTCTTCTTATTAGATCAGCGACGATCCATTCAATATCGGTGGTAAGTATGTCTCCTCTAACGGTCACTTTAATGAGGAGATGACTCATGTAATTATTTTGTTATGAATTGTTAAATATTTTATGGAAAATAGATTTTTCTGAGTCATATCGATTTCTATCTGAAAAGTATGTAAGGGCTAATAAGGGCGAATATAAATGAAGAAAATATTAGGAATGCTAGGAATGTTACAATTTTTCTAGCATATTCTGACCCTTTTTTCTTGCCTAATTTTTTGAATATCCAATCAAGGTATTCTTCCAGAATTCTCCCGCCATCCAAAGGAATGGCAGGCAGGCAATTGAAGAGTCCCACATATAAGTTTATCCACGCAATCCAGAAAAACGCATTGGCAATCCAGAAGATTCCATTTTGAAGGAATGCCACATTTTCAGCAGGCTGGAAAAAGTTCATCATATCTCCAACAAATCCCCGAAACTCTACAAAAGGGAGGGCGGTCAGCCATATCCATCCAGTGAAACTCTTGAGTTTTTGAGGTATATTTTTTAAGTTGTTCAGCAAGGTATCTGACGGGAAATATGTGAGAGTCAGACCCATCATGTAATTCTGAACCACAACACCTATAAAACCATAATTTCCCTGTGGTGCATCTGTTAATGTAACGGGTATAATGCTTTGTTGTTCATCTTTCATGATATAGATCTCAATAGTCTGGCCAGGGGTTGTGTTTCTCATGAATTGTATGAAACTGTTCAAATCTGGAGTTGGAGTGTCATCTATCTGGTATATTATCATTCCAACTTCCAGTCCTGCCCGAATTCCTGGATAGTCTTCCATCAATTCAATGATTTTTACTCCAGTACCATTGATAATTCCAGTCTGAATTTCTGAGTATTTACCATCATAGTATACTGTAACAGTCCCCCCTGTTTTCAGACCATTCAGAAGGTCCTCATATGAATTCACTTTTTCATCGTTAATGCTGGCGATTACCATCCCTTTCTGAAATCCTGCAAGATCTCCAGGAGAGTCAGGATCTACTTGGCTCACCATGATGTTGCCTACCGGTGATATGGAGTTGACGGACGCGATAAAGATCACAAAAGCAAAAAAGGCTACAAGGAAGTTACTGATCACTCCTGAAGAGAAGACACGTATCCTCTGTTTTTTATTGGCTATCCTCTCTCCCTCCTTTCCAAGAAGCTCCTTCTCATCCGGTTCTGCAAAACCTCCAATTGGTACAAGGGCCAATAGAAGACCTAGAGATTTAACACGTATACCCTCGACCCGACACATAACAGCATGCGAAAATTCATGGACAACGAGGGTAACGACTAGACCAATGAGGCCCCATACAAGGGGTATGAACTGATTAATTCCCGGTAGGAGAAGTATGTTTCTTGGTTGCTGTGCTGGTCCTGGAGGCATAGGATGAGCGATCATAAAATAGTCCATAAAAAGTATCAGGGAAAACATGTAGGCCATCCCTATGAGGATCACAGGAGAGGCTATGTTAGCTAACCCTCTCCACAATCTGTGGTGCTTGGCTAAACGATCTAAGAATTTAAGACCCCTAGATGTCCGTATCATCAGGATAGGCCCAAAGGCTGAAATATTGTACCTTTCCAGATAACCCCTGACTTTTAGGGTCTCAACCACCATCCAGTATATTATAAACACTGTCAGGATTATCAGAGTTTTAGCCAAATTCAAACCTCCTTCTGTTCAGCTCTCTCAGTGCAATGTTTCTGGCCTCTTCTGTGAAAAACATTCTGTCAAGACTGGTCTCGAGATAAGATAGATACTGGGAGGGAGAGATACCCAAAAACTTTGAATAGAAAATTACCGCATCACTGGTATATCTCCAGAGTTTGTCCGCATCTCTGACAACTTTCTCTTCTATGGATCTAGCTCTTCTTCCACCAGAATCATGTCTCAGTATGATTTCTACAATATGTTCTATGAATGTATCTGGATATTTCAGCGAGCGAAGTATGATTTCCGCAATTCGTGCCCCTTCCTCCTCGTGAATTTTTGCTAGTTCTCTATGGCATTTCGGATCTCTCATCATCTTCTTTATCGTGTTTTCTGCCTCAGAATTGAAATTGATACCGTCGAATATACTATAGCCTGTGTCATGGAACAGTACTGCGGGGATTATGATTCGCTTGTCTCCTCCAATAGATTCCATTAGTTTCAGGGCGAATTGCAACACATGTAATGTATGTTGTTCGTTATTCCTCACTTGGAGGAAAGGCCTTGCAGCATCATACATCGCTTTGTAGGGACCATTAAGTATCTCCATCTGGGAATGGGTAATCAGGACATCTATTAATAACTTTACTATAAAGTACGGTATATATGTGGTCGATAACTGTGATGATAAAGCTGGTTTAAATCAAAGGGTAGGGTTTTGATATCTATGTTTCTTATGTTGCACAATCTGAGGGTGGAAAAGGTCTTATATCTCTCTGAGTAAAGACCTCCATGAGATTATTTAATAGAGGAAGAGGGTGAGGAAATGTATGTGTTCATATACGTAACTACCAGCGATATTGATGAGGCAAAGAGTATTGGTAGAGCCCTAGTTGAAGAAAGGCTAGCAGCCTGTGTCAACATATTTCCCATTACATCTATTTACCGTTGGGAGGGTGTACAGGAAGATAATGAAGGGGCCATGATTGTCAAGACTACTAGCGAAAGGGTAAGGGAAACAATGGATCGGATAAAGCAACTGCATAGTTACGAGGTTCCGTGTATATGTGTATTTGCCGTTGAGAGAGGTAACCAAGAATACCTTAAATGGATTGAAGAGAGCGTCATGAAAGAATGAGGTCCAAAACTGGTAGTTATGGATTTAGAAAATCTGTTGTTTATGATTCTGATCACTGGGATCTATTGGAATCTCTAAGGGATAGAGCCAGAGAAGTGATCGGGTGGTTTGCGAAGAATAGCATTCCAGCTCTTGTTCATGGGAGTATTGCTCGTGGAGATGTGAAGCCTTCCAGTGACATTGATGTTTTTATCAGCGTGCCAGTGTCTTCATTTTTGGTAGAAACTTTAATTCCAGAAGAAATAATCGAAAAAAAGATCGTCCAGGCAACACCAAATCATTTGGTCAAAGGGGTTTATGTGCTGGATGGTAACACCACTGTTACTATTCCTCTTGTATCGCCAAAACGCAGAGAAATGGAATTTTATTATTTTGGTGGAGCCATAAGTCAAGGAGAGATGGATAAGAGGGTTCCCGGTATAGATAAAAGGCTTATGTTCATACAACCCACTGAATCAGGTCATGAGGAAATTCCTGTTTATGAGATACCTTTGAATCATCTTTCGACTGTTCTTGGAATCGATGTGGATGTAATCGAAGAGAGAATCAGAGTTCTCAAACGGAGAGGTACTGTTGGAAGGACTGGTGTTTTCATCAACAGAACCATTCCTTCAAACGCCAGTCTAGATGAATGGCTTAGAAAGCTGGCAAAAAGAAACCCCTTATTGAGACAGGAGATTCATAGGAGAGGGTAAAGCGGTATGAAAGAATATTTAGAAGAAAGTAAAACTATAAACCACATAAAAAGAGAAAATGGGTCTTTTTATACATACCTTCCTGAAGGATGCCGTCTGTGCAGTCGTGGTTCGAAATTGGTGGTATTTGTTACAGGAATCTGTTCGAATTCTTGCTTTTACTGCCCAACAACTCCTGAAAGGAAGAGGAATCTGGTTTATGCCAATGAAAGGTTGGTTAAATCTTGGGAAGATATTATCAATGAAGCAGAGGCCATGGATGCAGAAGGGGCATCACTGACTGGAGGGGACCCCATAGAGAAGATAGGGAAGAGCCTCGAAATTATAAAAATGTTGAAGGGTCATTTTGGCACTGATTTTCACATACATTTGTATACCTCAATACCTGTTGATAGGGAGGTTATCGAAAAACTATATCGCAATGGTATGGATGAGATTCGTTTTCACCCCCCTGGTTTATTAACTCCAGAAAGGTACGAGAAAAGTATCAGGGCTGCTCTTCAGACAGGGGTAGAAGTGGGGTTTGAGGTGCCTGCCATAGAATTCAACAGAACTCTTGTGGAAATTGCAAACAGATACGAGATTTTCATCAATTTGAATCAGGTGGAGTTCACCCCTACAAATTTTAAGGCTCTATCTGAGATGGGTTTCACTACAGAAGATTTTGGTGCGGTTGAAAGTGATCATCTGGCTCAAAGGTATGGGAATGTAGTTAAGAAATTCCACTACTGTACGGCATCTTTTAAAGATGGCGTCCAGTTTCGCAACAGACTTATGAGAATGGCCAGAAAAATGAACGATATGTATTATAAAACTGATGATGGAACTGTTTTATGTGGGTTTATAGAGGGAGAAATATCTAAAATTGTGAACATACTGAAGCTTAATAATATACCCTATGTGGTTATATATGAGCAAGGTGTTGAGGTAAGTTTAAATACCATAAAAAAACTTGGAAAGAAACTCAAGAGGAAAGGTTTTAAAGTTTCTGTGATAGAAAGATATCCTACGAGTACTAGGACAGTTGTAGAAGTCATCCCAGTATAGAGGTGATCCCACTGAATGAAACACTTGTGAGGGAACGGTTGGAAAAATATCTTTCAAGAGATTCCTCAGGAGTAAGAAAAAAAGTCCTTGAGTTGTTCCTCAATGGAGAAAAATTCACCACAGAAGAGATTTTTAACCATCTCCGGAAGGAAGGATTTGGAGTGAATTACCGTGGAGTATCTGCTATGGTAGGTTTGATGAACACCCGTCTTGGTATTTTGAGAATAGATGTGGGTGGGGAGCATAACCTATATTCTCTTAAAGAAAGTCACAGGAAGATTTTGAAGTCTGTATTGGAGAGATTTTAGAATGTCTTTCTTAAGATTGCTTTTACGACCAGTGTATCCCATATACCAGTGGAAATTACTCCATGAAGTGCGAAAAACTCGAATTCCAGAACATATAGCTATTATTATGGATGGAAATCGAAGATATGCTCAGAAACTCAAGATTCCACCACACTATGGCCATAAATTTGGAAGTATAACAGCTGAGAAATTGCTGGAATGGTGTCTTGAACTTGGAGTTAAAAATCTTACCGTCTATGCTTTTTCGACTGAAAATTTGAGTAGATCAGAAGAAGAAAGGGAAAGTTTGTTCGAACTGATGAAGGTTAAGCTGGAAGAGTTGAAAAGAGATCCAAGAATACACAAGAATGAGGTAAAAGTGAGGATCATTGGTGAGCTGGAACTCCTTCCAGAAGATCTCCAGATCATGGCAAGAGAAGTAGAAAAAGTTACTGCGAGATACAATAAATTCAGGCTCAATATTGCAATAGCTTATGGTGGGAGACAAGAGATTTTGTCTTCTATCAGAAAAATTGCCCATCTGGTGAAAGAGGGAAAGTTAACACCTGAGAAAATTGATTCGGAAATCATAAGTAAATATTTTTACGAAACAGATAGGTGTTATTCTAGGGTGGATCTCCTTATACGAACCGGTGGAGAGCAGAGGCTTTCAAATTTTCTGCCTTGGCAAGCCAATGGCAGTGAAAGTGTGGTACATTTCTGTGATATATACTGGCCTGAATTCCGAAAAATCGACCTTTTGAGGGCTATTCGAGCCTATCAAGAGAGAATCAGGGATTTAAATAGAGAGAATGAGCTTCGACACACCGAAATAGGGAGATATATCCATAAAAATGTTAGTTTCCAGAATTTACCAGAGACATGAGTTGGTGAAAGACAATGAAGGCATTATCAAAATATGAGTTCAAACGAAAGCTTGAGGACTTAAAAGGCTACAGAGGAAGAGGTACTGAATTGATAAGCCTGTATATCCCCCCGGATAGGATGATTGCTGATGTGAGCAATTATCTAAAATCAGAATACAGCCAAGCATCTAATATCAAATCTAAAAGCACCAGAACCAATGTTCAGAGTGCCATAGAGTCAGTATTACAGAGGTTGAAGCATTATCGAAAACCTCCTGAAAAGGGAATGGTCATCTTCAGCGGATCAGTAGATCTTGGAGGAGATAAAACGAAGCTGATAACCGAAGTAATTGAACCTCCTGAACCAGTTCCCATGTACAAATATCACTGCGATAACACCTTTTTCCTTGAACCCTTAGAAGAAATGCTTATGGAGAAAGACACCTATGGTTTGATAGTAATAGATAGGAGAGAAGCGACCATAGGTTTTTTGCGGGGAAAAAGGATAGAACCTTTGAAACATCTTTCCTCTATGGTTCCTGGAAAGCATAGAAAAGGTGGACAGAGTTCTGTAAGGTTTCAGAGGTTGAGGTTGATTGCCATCAATGAATTTTATACAAAAGTAGGTGAAAGTGCCACGGAGGCTCTTCTACCTATGGGCAAGGATCTGGTTGGCATACTGATAGGAGGTCCAAGCCCTACCAAGGAAGAGTTCTATGAAGGAGAGTATCTGCATCATGAACTCCAGAAGAAGGTTATAGGTCTTTTTGATGTATCATATACAGACGAATCCGGATTATCCGAACTGGTTGAGAATGCTTCGGAAGCTCTTCAGGATTTGGATATAATAAAAGAAAAACGATTGATGAACAGATTTATGAAAGAGCTTGTTAAGGATGGTCTTGCAGCATATGGAGAAGAAGAAGTAAGGAGAGCTTTAAAACTGGGAGCTGTAGATACCCTTCTGCTATCGGATGATCTGAGATTAAAGCGAGTTCATTTTAAGTGTTCCATGTGTGGAGATGAGGTTATAAAAACAGTGAAGGAAAACCAGGATATCCACCCTCCAAAGTGTGAGAAGGATAATATTCCTATGGAAAAGGTCAAAGAGGAAGATCCAGTAAAAGAATTAACAGAACTGGCTGAACAGACTGGTTCAGATGTAGAATTCATATCTACCGATTCGGAAGAAGGAGGGCAGCTATATAATGCATTTGGAGGTATAGCTGCCATTCTGAGATATAAGGTGGAATAAATGCCCTTCAGAGAGTTTAAGACAGAGATACTTAATCTACTGGAGAATTTTGAGGTTTTTGAGAAAGATCTGGAGTTGTCAGACCATGCAGATATGGCGTGTAAAGCAGCTTTTCGTCTTAGCAAGCATCCTGTTGAACTTGCAAAAAAGATGGAAGAAAGAGTTAAATCCAGATCTTCTGAATTCAGATTTATTGGGTCTGTAGAGAGAGCTGGTCCGTACCTAAACTTTTTCGTCAGTCAAAAGTTGCTAGATGAAACCCTTCGAAGAGTTCTGACAGAAGGAAATAGATATGGAGCACTGGAAATAGGGAAAAAGGTGGTGATAGAGCATACATCTGCGAACCCTGATGGCCCTCTTCATATCGGTCATCTAAGAAATACCGTCATAGGAGATACACTGGCAAGGATACTGGAAAAGACAGGATGTAAGGTGGAAAGGCATTATTATGTGAATGATATGGGCCGCCAGATAGCCCTTGCGGTTCTGGGAGTGGAACGTTATGGCCTTGAAAGTATTAAAGGTGACCATGCAGTTGCTAATGCCTATATTAGAATTAACAGAGATGGATATGAGGAAAGTGATGTGGAAAAATATATGGAAAGGTATGAGGAGGGAGATGAAGAAATCGTCTCAACTTTTAATAAAGTTGTGGAGACAGCCCTTGAAGGTATTAAAGAAACCTTAAAGAGATTGAACATAATCCATGACAGGTTTGTATGGGAGAGCGAATTTGTTCGAAGTGGCTATATGAGAAAAGTGTTGGAGAAACTCTTAAAATTGAAAGAGTGTAAGAAAAACGAGACTCTTTATCTAGATCTCAGTGAGTATGGTATAAAAAAGGAAGTCCATCTAACACGAAAGAATGGTACAAGCCTGTATGTCCTCAGAGATATAGCGTATCATATATGGAAAAATGAGAAATTTGAAAGGATGATAAATGTTCTTGGAGCCGATCATAAACTATATTCTAGGCAATTATCCCTGGTTCTAGAACTTATGGGCTATAACTCTCCCGAAAATGTGATATTTGAATTCGTCTCTCTCCCTGAAGGTTCAATGAGTACCAGAAAAGGTAAATTCATCTCCGCTGACGAGCTTATAGATAAAGTTGTGGAAACGGCATCTGACCTCATCAGTGATAAGGATATGGAAGACGAGGAAAAGAAAAAAGTCGCTGAGGCTGTTGGTGTAGGGGCCATACGGTTCGACATTGTTAGAGTCTCTCCTGAAAAACCCACTGTTTTTGACTGGAAACAGGCTCTGGATTTTGAGAGGCAGACGTCTCCCTATGTTCAATATGCCTATGCCCGAGCATCCAGCATCCTAAAGAAAGTGGAAGATTTTGACCTTAGGTGGGATGTGGCCCACTTCAATCATCCCAGTGAATTACGTTTAATTAAAGAACTATCCATGTTCTCTTTTCACTTGGAACGGTGTTATCGACTTTTGAAACCAAACATTATGGCAGGTTACGCATTAAATCTTGCTAATGCCTTCAATGCCTTCTATCGAGATATTCCTGTATTACAATCTGAAGGAAATTTGAGAAACAGCAGGATATCTCTGGTTATGGCTTCAAAAATAGTTCTTGGTGAAGTCCTTAATCTTCTTGGAATCGAACCTCTTGAGAGAATGTAAACTTTTACAATCACCACTAGGTCATCCTCTCTTCTCGATTTACTACTTCACAAATAGATTCAAAACGCCTTTTAATACGCATCTGTCTGTTAATGTTTAATATAAAAATGGAGGTCCGATTGAATACTGAATACCCTGAAAATCTGTTAGGCGAACATCACACCTCTCTCTGATACCCCACTTTCCACTGCAGACTTCATTACTTTTCGTATGGCCTGTTTGAAGTCCTCTAGTGTGACTTCTCGTCTTTCTGCTCGGATGGCAAACATTCCTGCCTCAGTGACTATTGCCTTAATATCTGCCCCACTGGCTCCCTCAGTCATTTTGGCAAGTTCATTGAAATTCACGTCTTCAGCGAGTTTCATGCCTCTTGAGTGGATCTTGAATATCTGAATTCTACCCTCGTAACTTGGCATCGGAACTTCAATAAGCCTATCGAATCTACCTGGACGTAGAATAGCCGGATCCAAGATATCTGGCCTGTTGGTGGCTCCGATAATCCGAATATCTCCTCTTGGATCAAACCCATCCATTTCTGCCAGTAACTGCATTAAAGTTCTTTGGACCTCTCTGTCTCCGGAAGTCCCGTTATCCATCCTCTTTGCTGCTATGGCATCCAACTCGTCTACGAATATTATGGATGGAGATTTTTCTTTAGCCAGAGTAAACAGTTCTCTAACTAGTCTTGCACCCTCTCCAATATATTTTTGAACCAATTCTGAACCAACCACCCTGATAAACGTGGCATTGGTCTTATTGGCCACTGCCTTCGCCAGAAGGGTTTTACCCGTTCCAGGTGGACCGTACAGCAGAACACCTTTTGGTGGATCGATTCCTATTTCTTTGAAAATTTCGGGTCTCAGTAATGGTAGCTCGACCGTCTCTCTCAGCTCCTCAATCTGTTTGTCGAGCCCTCCTATATCCTCATAAGATACTTCTGGTTTTGTAATGATTTCCATCCCATATACCATGGGATCCTTTTGTGAAGGTAATACATGTACAATTGCCAGAGTTTGCTGATTTAAAGCCACTCTGGCACCTGGTTTAAGTTCAGCATCTTCGATCACATGAGAAGCGTTAACAACGAATTTTGGACCGGTGCTGCTTTTAACAACTACCCGTCCGTCGCCAATTTTTTCGATAATAGTCCCCACAATGAGAGGTGGGGTTTTAAGCCTCTCAACTTCGCTTCTTAGTTTTCTAACTTCTCTTTCGTATCGAATCCTCTCACTTTCTGCAAAGCGCTTTTCAGACTCGAGACGTTTAAATTCCTCTTTCAACTTTATGTTGTGTTCCTCAAGCTGTCTTAACCGATCAAGTAGGTATCGGGCAAGCTCATCCTTTTCAGATTTCCTAGTTTTTTCAATCTTGGGATCACTGGATATATCTGTCATAGGGGTGACCTCCGTATAGTATATAAACAACTAATGGTATAAAACTTCTTTGGAGTGTTGTAAATGCAGTGCGAGGTCTGCGGAGGAGAAATTAGAGGAAAACCAGTGGAGGTTGTTGTTGAAGGCAGCGAGATCAAGGTGTGCCAGAAATGCAAGAGGTTTGGAATGGAGGTTGAAAAGTGGAAACCTTATCGACGAAAAATATCCCCTGAGAAAAAAACTCTCGTTATGAGAAAAAGATCTACACCAAAAATTGAGATAATAGAGGAGGTTATTCCAGATTTTAATATGATAATAAAGAGGGAAAGAGAACGGAGGAACTGGACTCAGGAAAAGTTTGCTAAAAAGATTAATGAAAAAGTCTCTCTAATAGGTAAGATAGAGCGAGGGGAAATGGTACCTGAGCCTAAGGTACTTAAAAAAATTGAGCAATTATTCAATATCAAACTGACAGAACGAATACGAGATATTGAAATCTCTCCTAAAGGGAAGGAAATAAGTCCAACTCTTGGGGATATTGCCGTTATTAGAAAAAAATAAGAGTCTTATGAGTGCAGGAGATTCTCTGGAAAAAGCAGTCAGAATAGTTAAAAAAGGGGGTGTTATTGCATATCCTACTGATACTGTATATGGTATTGGAGTCTCTCCTTTTATGAATGGTTGGGTTCAGAGGATTAGTATTGTAAAAAACCGTCCTGTGGATAAACCTGTATCTATTGCTTTTCACTCATTAGATACAGCATTGAAATATGCAGAACTGGATGAGTTCTTTGACATCCTTGAGAAACTCTTTCCCGGACCGTATACGGTTATTGCATTGAAAAAGAAAAATTTTAAAGAGTATCCATGGGAAAAAATTGGGATTCGAGTACCAGGACATCCAGTCTCTCTCCAGTTACTTTCTAATGCTGGTCCTCTTTCTGCTACAAGCGCTAACCTTCATGGTCATCCTCCTCCTTCGAAATGGGAGGACGTATCCCTGAAAGTCGATTATATTTTGAAAGGAAGATGTATATATGGAATTCCATCTACAGTGGTTGATCTGACCGAAAGAACCATTATACGAAGTGGAGTATCCATGGAGAGAATACGGGAAGAATTTTCCAAGAAAGGTTTACATTTAACTGTCAAACTCAGCTAATAGTAGAATAAGTAAACTTTGTTTAAATATTGAGATTAGCAAAGTTTATATATTCCTCCAAAAATCCACTGTTGAGGTGTGCATATTGAAATTATTTGAACATGAGGCTAAGAAGATATTCAGAGATAATGGTATACCAGTTCCAAATGGAGTAGTGATAGATTCCATTAATTTTCCCACTGAAAATTTGACCTATCCAGTAGTGGTTAAATCTCAAGTCTTGGTAGGTGGGAGAGGGAAGGCTGGAGGTATTCGATTTGCCAGCAATGAGGATGAATGCAGGCAAGTTGTCAGAGATCTGCTAGGGATGGAGATTAAGGGAGAAGTTGTTAATACACTTCTGATTGAAGAAAAACTTGATATTGAAACAGAGCTGTATATTTCCGTTATTGTGGATCGTAATAGCAGAAAACATCTTGTTATGGCTAGTACTGAGGGCGGAGTTGACATTGAAGAAGTAGCTGAGAAAAATCCTGAGAAGATAGTAAAGTATCATATAAATCCACTAGAAGGATTTTACCCTTATATGGCTTTAGAAGTGGCAAGAGGAATGGGACTCCACGGAAAGATTGCAACAAAAGTGGCTGGTGTCATCTATAAGCTGTATCAAGTATATAGAAAATATGATTGTGAGATAGCTGAAATTAACCCTCTTGTTATTACAGAAAATGGTGAAGTTCTGGCTGCAGATGCTAAAGTCATTGTGGATGACGATGCCATGTTTCGCCATCCAGAATTCTCTTCTATTGTTAGGAGAGAAGGAACGGCTCTTGAACAGGAAGCTAAAGAACTTGATTTGAATTATGTAGATCTGGATGGTAGTATAGCTGTGTTAGGAAATGGAGCAGGTCTCGTACTAACACTAGTAGATCTGATCACTCTGTATGGAGGTAAACCCGCTAATTTCCTAGACACGGGAGGGGGTGTAAGAGAAGAGACCGTCCTCTCTGCTATGAAGATCCTTTCCAAAAAATGCAAATCACCGGAAGTTAAGGTCATGTTGATCAATTTAGATCTTGCCATCAGCTCAGCGGCTGTTGCCTCTGAAGGGATAGTGAAAGGTCTCTCCATGTATCCCATTGATGTACCCATTTTTGCAAGAGTGATAGGAAATGAGGCAGAAAAGGCAAGAGAGACTCTTAAAAATGCAGGAATTCAGGTGTATGAAGATATAGTCGAATTGATAAATTCTGCAATAGAGGAGGCTACTCAATATGAGCATATTAGTGGATGAATCTACACGGGTTGTTATCCAGGGTATAACTGGACGAATAGGAAAGGAACAGGCAAGAGTGATGATTGAATACGGCACCAATATTGTGGCTGGGGTGACTCCAGGCAAAGGTGGCAGTGAAGTTCTTGGGGTACCAGTCTACGACACAGTAAAGGAGGCTGTGAAGGAACACGATGCCAACGCTTCTGTGATATATGTTCCACCCCCTTTCGCTAAAGATGCTGTGTTTGAGGCAATAAATAATGGTCTTGAAGTAATTGTTGTAATAACTGAAGGAATTCCTGTGCATGATTCAATGGAGTTTGTTGAGAAGGCTTTAAAGGAGGAGATTACCATTATTGGCCCTAACTGCCCAGGGATAATGTCTCCCGGAAAAACCAGTCTGGGAATGATCCCTCCATCCACTGTCTCGCCCGGAGAGGTGGGGGTCGTATCAAGAAGTGGAACTCTGATGTTTGAGATTCTTCATGCAATCTCCTCAGCAGGATTGGGTCAATCCACTGCTGTGGGGATCGGTGGAGATAGGGTTATAGGGACCACCTTCATCGATGTGCTGAAACTGTTTGAGGAAGACCCTGATACCAAATCCATTGTGCTGGTTGGAGAAGTAGGAGGAAGTGCAGAAGAAATTGCAGCTGAATTCATTAAGGAATACATATCCAAACCTGTGGTATCTTTTATTGCAGGCAGAAATGCCCCTCCCGGAAAGCGAATGGGACATGCAGGAGCGATAATTTCAGGTAAAACTGGGACAGCCGAGACCAAAGTTAAGGCTCTTGAGGATGCTGGTGTAACGGTTGTAGAAAACTTTCTTGAAATCCCTGAGCATCTGTAGCTCTCTTTTCTCTCTTTTTTATATTTATAAACCCTAGATATATCATATCATCTATTAGATTCCATTAGATTTAAGTATTTTAATAACTTTGATTTAATATATGATTTTTAGGATGAGAGAGGATGGAATCACTCCAGTGGTGGGAGAGATACTGCTTGTGGTGATAGCTGTTATGGTTGCAGGAATTGTGGCTGCATTCGCCTTTGGCCTTGTACCAGATGTTAAAACACCCCCAGTTCCTGCTATTGGGGTGCTATTACCATCTGAAAATACTGTTGAACTAACCTTGCATAACAAGGGTGGAGTAATAACCATAACTTCCGTCAAGATAACCTCTCCCATAAACGAGGATGTAGATCTGCAAACAATTGGAGATGGTGATGAGGAATGGGATGTGGGCGAGACAATAACCCTCATAGATTCGAGTCTAGTACCTGGTGCAAGATTGGTAGTGGTAGCGAGTCTGGACGGGGATGATCGAGTTGTCTTAGATATGACCCTATAAAAATCAGAAAGTTTTTTAATTCTTTCTGTCAGGTTATTTACAATGAGTGAGAATGGGGTAATTTATGTTGTGGGCCATAAGAGTCCCGATACTGATTCAATCTGTTCTGCCATAGCCCTTGTACACTTACTTAACAGCCTCGGGTACGAAGCTGTTGCGTGCAGACAGGGAGAGCCAAACAATGAGACAAGATACGTTCTTAATAGATTTGGAGTTGAGGTACCGAATCTTTTGACTGATGGCAGCGGAAAAAAGGTATTTCTTGTGGACCATAGTGATGTTGCTCAATCTCTCGATAACCTAGATAAAGCTGAAATATTTGGAATTATTGATCACCACAAGATTGGGGATGTGACGACTCCTCAACCCGTATATTTCTTGGCCCTTCCTGTTGGTTGCTCTTCAACTATTGTTGGGATGTTGTATGATTATTTCAATGTGGAAATACCGGAAAAAATTGCCGGAATCATGACATGTGCCATCCTTTCCGATACGGTTATTTTTAGGTCTGCCACCACCACTGAAAAAGACAAGGAAATAGCTAAAAAACTGGCTTATATTGCAGGGATTGATGACGTGGAAAAGCTTGGAGTTCAACTGTTCAAGGAAAAATCTGACATAGTACGTAAATCTCCTAGGGAAATACTACTTTCGGATTTTAAGGAGTTTGACTTTGCGGGATATAAGGTTGGAATTGGACAAGTTGAAGTAGTAAGTCTCTCTCTCCTTGACAATGTAAAAGATGCTCTCTTTGAAGAGATGAAGAGGTTAAAGGAGGAAAGTGGTTTTCATGGCATATTTTTCATGCTTACGGATATCATGCAGGAAGGCACCGAACTCATGGCAGTGGGAGCAAACCAAGAAATTTTTGAAAAAGCATTCGGAAAACAGGTTGAAGGCAATTCAGTTTATCTGGAAGGTGTAATGTCGAGGAAGAAACAGGTGGTCCCCCCATTACAGAAAGCTTATGAAAGTCAGTAATATGTGGGCGTAAAATGAGACATGTGATTCTCCAATAGTCATGTCTATCAAAAGTTTGGCTCCGCCCTCATATAGAAATTCAATGATTGCCCATCTCTTCTGTTTAGATGAGATTAAAGGATATTGCTGATGTGAAACAGTGCTTTACAATAATAGAAAAACAAAAAGAAACGGTTAGAGGTTCTCAGCCATAAACTGAACCATATCCTTAACATCGAGGTTTTCACTGTTCTCTTTCAGGTTGTAAACACAGAATGGGCAGGCAGAAAGGAATATATCTGCACCAGTATCTTCTGCTTCCTTGACTCTTTTTTTGGCGATACTTTCCGTCAGATCAGGAAAAGCCATCCTTACGCCCCCTCCTGCCCCACAGCACCAGGAACTCTGTTTTGCGTGTTCCATCTCAACGATCTCTACTCCAAAAGCTTTGAGAACCTCTCTTGGGGCTTCATACTCTCCCATATGCCGTCCAAGATGGCAGGGGTCATGAAAAGTTACCTTCATGTTTACTTCTTTATCGATCACCAGCTCTCCTTTTTTGATTCGATCTGCCAGATACTGGGATATATGCATCACTTCTATATCAAACTCCCGTGCTTTTATCGGATAGTCTCCCTTAATGGTTTTGTAACACCCCGCACATGAAGTAACAACGATCTCTGCCCCAGTTTTTTCTGCAGTCTCTATCATTCTATCGATGTTGTGCTCAGCAGTGATTGGCTGATAACCTGTTCTGATTAATGGAGAGCCACAGCATTTCTGGTCGCGAACGAATGCCCAAGGTATGTTGAAAGCATCCATTACAGCCACAGTGGATTTTGCTATATCATTAGTTCTGTAAGTGGGAGTACATCCGACAAAATACTGAACCTCAGCCTCTTCAGGCTCTTTGTATTCAGGCATCCACCAGTTTCTATCCTTATGTTCATCGTATGGGTTGCCCAGCCTCTCGACTCTCTCGTACATCTTTCTGTGAGATGTCAATCCTTTACCTGCATTGACTAGAATGTTCCTAGTCATTTCCATTACTTCAGGAACCTTTGCTTTTGAAGGACAGACTTCGTAGCAATGTTTACAAGTTGTGCATGAGAAAATACTGTTTAATGCCGTCTCATTGGGCTCAAATCCATTTTTTATTATCTCTCCAGAGAGTATCATTCGGCCGCGAGAGCCAAAGTTATCCCATCCTACCACATCCAGAGTTGGACAGACAGATCTGCATTTTCCACATCGTACACATTTAACTACTTCAGGAACACACGCTTCAATCATTTTCATCCCTCTTATAGTGCCATCTTCCCCGGATTCATAATGTTATTCGGATCTAGGGCTTTTTTTATAACTCTCATGAGTTCCATGGCTTTTCCATGTTCTGCTTCCATAAAACGAGCCCTTGCTATTCCTATTCCATGTTCGCCAGTTGTAGTGCCTCCCATTTCTAATGCAGCCGTTTGTATCTCTTCCGATACTTTCCACAACTTATCCCACTCATCATCATCTAGGACATTAATCACAAGGGCTGGATGTAGATTTCCAGAGCCAATGTGACCAAAGGTTACAATGTTCATACCATATTTCTTTCCTATTTCCCGAATTTTTAGAAGAATTTTCGGTACATTTGTAATGGGTACAGTGATATCTTCTGCTTCATACACCCTTGTGCAATCTGGATTTAGGGCCGTAGTGGCAGCACCTACAACAGCTCGTGCAGCCCATAGTTCGTCAAATCTTTCCTTTGATGTGGCTATATCTACTTTAACTGCCCCTGTGTTTTTACATACTTCTTCTATTCTTGCCGCTTCTTCCCGTATTCCTGCGGGAGTCCCATCCACTTCAAACAGAAGTAATGCTTCGACAATGGGAATATCTAGATTTGGTCGATAGGTTTTGACGGCTTCAAGGGCACTTCTGTCCAGGATCTCCAGGCCAGAGGGAACGATTCCAGCAGCAAAGGTGTTAACTACAGCGTTTCCTGCTTTTTCAAGATCATCAAAAGCTGCTAGAACAAGAGCTTTTGCTTGAGGCATGGGCAGTATTTTCAGTCTAGCTTTGGTGATTATACCAAGGGTCCCTTCAGCCCCCACAAACAATCGCGGGAGGTCATATCCACTGGCACTTTTTGGGGCTTTCGAACCCACAGTTACGATTTCACCAGAAGGGAGAACTATTTCAAGTTGCATCACATAGTCTCTTGTAACACCGTATTTTACCGATCTCATCCCGCTTCCACCGTTGGAAATAAGACCACCTATGGTGGCCATATCTGTACTTCCCGGGTCTACGGGAAAAAAATATCCAAGTTTTGCTAGTTCTTTATTTAGGGTTGCATGCACCACTCCTGGCTCGACAACCACTTGTAAGTTTGCTGTATCAATTTCAAGTATTCTATTAAGTCTTGTCAGTTCAATCACAATACCTCCATTGACCGGAACCGCACCTCCAGCAGCCCCACTCCCCGCTCCCCTAGGGATAACCGGTATTTTGTACTGGTTGGCGAGTTTCACTATTTCAGCTATTTCTTCGGGAGTGCCAGGCCTTACAACGAAATCTGGTCTTCCTTTATAGGGACTAACATCATAAGAATAAACCCTCAAAACCGCTTCATCCATTGAAGCATTTTCTTCCCCTACAATAGATTTCAGCTTGTCAAAAATCTCTGCTTTATCGACCATCCCATCACCTTACGGGCTAATTAATGCCATCAGATATTTAATAATATTCTTTTCACGATTTTCCTTAAACCATATCATCATTTTTTTTAATTAATTATCTTATCAAGGAAAGAACATCTTTAATCTGCCCATCAGTTTTAATGGATGTCCCAGAAAATCTGGTTCTTGAGGCATGGAATCCCATATCTGATAGCCCCTGAATGATTTGCGAAATTTTTGGAACACTTTTACCTGCTAATTTGCCCAGATAATGTATATCGTAGTGGAAAGGAACATCTAGTTCTTGAAGAATTAATAGGAGGAGTTTTTTATACTCTTTTTCACCCTCCTGATCTGCTAGTTTAATAGCGTCCGATACAATGGACTCATCTTCCAGTTTCCCTGTCCATACTGGACCACTTCTTCGTAATTTGGACCCACAGATACATCTTTCTGGCCACTCTTCGTCCATTAACGAAATACAGGTTCTGTAACCACAGTTAAAGCAGTGAAATATGAATCCTAAGTTATTGAAGGTTTCATTGGCTTTTTTTACTTTTTTTTGAATGGAAATATGCACTCTGAAATAATGTTCTTTCGTCCATGCAAGCAGAATATCCATGCCTTTCTCATGTTTTGCAAGTTCTCGACCAATCTTCCCAATAAGGATACGCAAACCGTTTTCTAGATAATAGTCTGTTTTAAGTGGAATTGCATCATATTTTCTCAAACATGGAAATGTATAAGTTCCACACAAAGGTGCTGTATCTGTAGCTGTAACTGAAAGGTATCGCAGAGCAGATCTTCCAGCTTTATCAAGATATTCTACAGGACTGCCAAAAGGATCTATATCTACCCAATCATAAAAATCTCTAAGCATAAGTGCATTTATATCTTCGTTTCGTATCATACATTTGACTTTATTCAGGGCACAGTTCTCCTGTATCGTGCTGAATGCTATTGGATCTCTATCATTCAGAGTCACGTCCCATCCTAGTTCCAGAGCCACACGAATCCCTCTAACACCACAGGCAGAAAGGCCATCTAGATATCTCAGGTCTTTTTCACCAGTGGCTTTCATCAGGAGTATATCCATATCTCGGCAGAAAGTCATTCGGGGGTTGTAAAAAACACCTTCGGGTATCTTCAGTTTTGCCAGTCCTTCTAAAATCACTCTAACCCTCCATGAGTCTTCTAACTATCTGAATTGGTAACGTATCCCCGATTATCAAAAGTTATCTCAACTGGTGGGTATACCTGCCTCAAGTATTTTAACAAGGGGTGATTGCTTTTTCTGTGGATAGTGAGGAGAGCAGATTTATCAGAGTCAATGAGCTGGTAGATGGATTTCTCGAATTCTCGGCTTCGTAGCTCCATAGGGCCTACTTCGTCTACTATAACGATATCAGAAAAAAGGATACCACTAACAATCGCCTTCACACCAAGATTCCTGATACCATCGAGATTTACTCCATACTTTCCCACTTTCACTGAAGACTTAAGGGATATGTGAGCAAGAATCTCTTTATTGTCAGTAATGAGGTCTACCATAACAAAACCTGTTCTTTTACCTTTTTCCCTTATTTCATTGGTAATAAAACCACCCACAGATACCTCAGGTTTAGTATTTTGCAGTATCTCGATTACTTTTTTGCATAATGTGGTTTTTCCGATGCCAGGTGCTCCAGTTACGGTTATTATGGTGCTGTTTGGTCTATTCCAGGTTACAGGTTTCACTCTTTTTTCTGTCATTCTCTATGTTACTGGATGCCTACCATTTATATGATTTATTGGATGCGAAGAGGATATGTTTGAAGTATCCAGCAAGGATGGACAAAATGGGCATTTCCACTACCACAGCCATGGCGATGATCAAAGGAACTATAGGGGATTGGAATACCATTATAGCAATAGCGATTGCTAATGGACTGTTTCTGGCAATGGTTGTGAAGGTAAGCAGAACGTATTTCTCATAAGGCATATTCTTTGAAGCAATCAGTTTTGTGATCAGGAATATCAATATGAAGAATACCGGAACAGTAGTAAAAACCGGGATTACAAGGTTTACATCTGTGAGAAGTGTGTTTCCATAGTCAGCAAAGATGAAGAAAAGAAGAGGGACAAGCACGGGAACTTGGAGTTTTTCAGAAAGCCACTCGGATCTAATGGGATTGATCCATCTCATTATAGATGCTATTAAGAAGGGTAAGATTAAAAATAGCATAATAGTTTTTAATATGATCGCCGGGTCAAAAAGAAATGTACTATAATAAGACAGTAATAGCATTAATAAAAGAAGCTGCATAAAAAGGTTGATGGGTGTTACGATAATCCCGAGAGCCACATCCCCTTTTGCTATTTTCGTATAACTTAAAAACCAGTCGGTGCAGGGTGTAAAGAGATACATGAGAAGCCCTAATCTAACCAGATTGTTTTCTATAGGAAACACCAGTATCAGTGCGATACCAGGAATAATGAGAAAGTTGATTAACAGGACAGTTTTTATAAATCTCCATTCCTGAAGGGCTTGCTGAAGAGCTCTGAATGAGATGGATAGCATGATGGATATCATTAGAATAAAGAGTGTAACTTTGATCATAAAATCAAAGGATCTGTTCAGTCCACCAAGGCTTGCGAGTATACCTATAAAAATACTTGATAAGATAATAATTTCATGATAATGTCTTTTTAGAATCACCGGATTACCTCTTCTTCTTTGCTTATTAAATTTATGAGTGATATAAGGGGAAAATTTTTATCCAAGTTGTTTTACCCTTATGGGTGGAGGTGCAAGAGTTGAAAGAGAAGATTGAAGAAGTGCTCGAAAATGAAATACGCCCCGGTCTTAGAATGGATGGTGGCGACATCAGACTTCTGGATGTAGATGAGGAAAATGGAGTTGTTAGGGTGCAGCTCATGGGTCACTGCATGGGGTGTCCGATGTCACAGCTCACCATGATGGGTTTTGTTGAAAGAGTTCTCAAAGAAAAAGTACCTGGGGTTAAAGAAGTAGTTGCTGTGTAAGCCATGGTAATCTTTATCTTTTGGAAAGTTATCAGGTTACCTGAGAGCAGATATTGCCAGGCAAAATGAGGTGACCCCATCTCATGAAACGCTATCGTTTCATCAGGAATGCAGTATTGTAATGCTATGCATTACAACTTATCAACTCCTGTTGACAATATCTTCGATACTGCCATATAAGAATGGTAGTATAAAGACATAAGCAACATGCAGTAAGGGCGCATCGTAATACTTCATTGCGAATCAAACGAGTGCGTTTGAGTTTGAAGAAAATGCCGAGGTGGCCGAGTGGACTAAGGCGCAGGCCTGGAGAGCCTGTGTCCCCCTGGGACGCAAGGGTTCAAATCCCTTCCTCGGCGCTCTTTCATGGACGGAGGAAGATGTAAATCACTTCCTCCTCCCATTACAGTTATCTGGTATAACAGAAGAGCAAATTAAAGCTATTAAACGAAGATTAACGAGATTTTCTGAGGGTGTAAATTATCAATTAGACTATAACGAGATTATTATTTATATAAACAAAATTAAAAAACAATATGCTCATGAGACATTCAGGAAACATATGATAGATATAAAAAGATTTTTAAAATACCTTGGAGTGGATTTTGCTGACCAAATAAAGATTCCTAAACCCCCAAAATACCGAAAACGTGTTGTTAAAGTCTCACATTTATTGGACTTATTCAGAGAGATCGATGAGAAAATCCATAATACACTATTACATTCTCGTATTCGTGCTGCTCTTCTGCTTAGTGCAACATCTGGATTACGACCTCTCGAGCTTTACAAATTAAACCTGCGATATGTGGATCTTGAGGAACGGATGATAAAAATATCAGCAGAGATGAGCAAAACAAATCTTGAACGTGTAATTTATTTCAATAAGGAATCGGAAAAAACGTTAGAGGAATACTTATCTCTTGATCCTAATCCCTCTTTCACATTTTCACGTTTACGTGATGGATTTGAACGACTTGATAATGATCTGAGGATGAATCATATGAGGAAATTCTTTTCTCAGCAATCTGATCGATTAGGCATGCCCACTGCGATAAAGAAGTTATTAATGGGTCATGAATTGGAACAGGATATTGATCTAATGCATTACGACTTCCAGGATGATGAAGATCTGAAAAAAATATATGATCGCTATTGGAGAGAGTTTAGGATTCTTGAATGATCTTTATTTCCTCTCTATTTCACCAGTTCCAGGATAGAAAACTAATTCCACTGTTAAGCTGGGTTCGAACAGATTATAAGATTTCAACTCTACTTTTTCAGGTTTACAGAAGAATTTAACAGTAGCATACTTACTTGGCAATATAGTAACTTCTTCTTCTCTCTCTTCTTCTTTAATTTCAGGACAGTTCTCAACTCTTGCTCGAACTCTTATGGGATCTCTTGAGTAATTAGTTAACCCGATGACAGTTTTTGGTTCACCGTTATCAGTTTCTGGTTTATCCTTCTCATGCAGTTGCGGGAGAAAATTCGGAGCTCTTTCAAGTGCAAGCAATTCAATTTGTTTCATAGATATTCGTGCTTGGAAGAATAGAATAAGCATGATCGTTATAGAGCCCCCTATGAACATAAATAGCTCTTTACCCCATTTAATAAAAAATGGAGATGCTAAAACTAAAATTAATATTATGACTCCTATTAAACCTTCAAGTCTTTTTAGTTCTCTAACCATGTTGAATTATTATGGAGATCTACATTTTTAAAACTTCTCAATTTTAAATCGAAATGTATATTAGAAATTTTGAAAGTAAAGAAATCATGGGTAAGCCTCTATATAGGTCCATTAGAAGAATGTTAAACTTGATTCCAATTGTTATTTTGATCGTTATTTCAATTGCGATCTGGAATGGACATATATTGTCTATAGAAACCAGCTTTTTCTCCACTGAAGCTAAGATGACATCAAGTTTCCAAGATTATAGGGAATATACTAAAGATGGCGTGAATTATAAATTTATATACTGGATTCGGACTTCTGCAGAAGCACGTGATGGATTTTTGGCCGGAAATCCATTTCACTTGCGTATTGGTGGTTTTATAGATCTTGAAGGTAACATTCCTGAAAAAGAAATCATTAATATGACGATTATATTCAAGGATGTGCCAAGATCAGCGACTGATGATACAGAAATTACACCGATAAGCTTGACAGCTCAAAGAGATAGAAATGATTCAAGCAGATACATATTTACTTGGGAAGGAGATTTGGTGTATTATTCCAGTGGTCCTAAAAGAATAGGAATTATATTTAGGAATATTGAAGAAAAACCGGAAGGATTCAATACAAAAGAGTTTGTGTTTCTCGATATGGGTCCGCCATATGTGACAACGCAACTCAAACTTACGAAAGCTACAGTAATCCTGACAATATGGATTGCTTATCTAACTTTTCTTGCTGTTAGGAAGGAGTTTATGGGGAGAGAATAATGACGACTTGGGCATGTGAGTGTTTTTAAAGATTTTTGATAAAAGAGTTATAATTAGAGTTCAGAATTGCAAAGAAAATGGTATATATTTTAATTATGTAAAGATAAATCATGTCAAATTATGATGAATTACATAAAGAATTTGCCGAACTCTCGAATGAAATAAAAGAAATCGAAAAGAAAATCGGAGAAATTACCAATCCACTAGGATGCAGAATTTATAAGATCAAGAATTATTGGTTAGTAATGAAGCCAGAAGGAAATCATCTCGTTGTTAGTAGAGTGGAAGAGGTTGTAACAGATCCAGAGAAGTTTTATGAATTATTTACAGAGTTTCAAAAGATTAAAGAGCGAATGAGAGACATCGTAGACGAATTTGAGAAGTTGGGATGTTCAGGAGTAGGTGGTATGAAAACAACCCTTATAGGTCTTCATTAAATATTTTTATTTCACTCTCCTATCCACCCTAATGCTGTTAAAAACGCCATAATTGCACCGATAACAAGCGCAATAATATCAATTATTGTTATCTCTTTAAATGTTTTTACTGTAAACTCGATTGGATCTACGAATTCTTGGAAACGAGATTCGTCAAATCCCGCTGACACAGTATGTCTTGATGCTAATATTTCTTTCCCTTCCTTATCCTTCCCTACAACTATAATTCCTTGAAATTTTTTCGCAATTTTTGTTAACTTGTGTATGTGATGCACAGTAACAAATACCAATATTAGATACAAAGAACCTAATATTGTCCAACTCTTCATCTGGTTGAACTAAGATACATACTGGATAAATATTTTAAGATTCAGTAACCCACTTCAGAATTTCTATTTAAAGTCCAATCCACATCAATTCGAACTAATGGCAATAAATCGAATTATACACTGTTCTCTGGGAAGCATTCATTAAATTATATTATGGTTCGTAATCGTTGTAAAGCGGTGTTGGAAGTCTTGGAAATTTGTAATCAAAGCTTTCTATCAATCGTTTTGAGGTATTTTTTGGGGAATAAAATCCTACGACTCGTTTACCAGTAAAGTCTTTCACGACATTCACAGCGTCAAGGAAGTCGTCATCTCCTGCGACCAATATTGCAACATCATAATGATCCAGAAAAGCTTTTACAACCATGTCTATTGATAGTAATACATCCACTCCCTTCTGTCTGGGTTCATTTTTGTTACCACTCTTTATTAGCCTGCCAAATTTCAAATCAATTGAGCTGTTTTTGGGGAGATTATCTTTCAATTTTTCGAAATACTCTGCTTTTTCACTATATTCTGGTTCTTTTGGTAAGTATTTGGCATCATAATAGTAGTTTCTTATTACCTCTGGTTTAGAGTATGGAGCAAAACTACTTTCTCCCTTAATTTTTTCTATTAGGTGCGTCAGAGCATTAGCAAATTTTGCTGGATCTTCAATGAACTCTTCACCAAAATGATTTCTTAAGATCCCTCTAAGATACCCACCGTCAATAAATACCATTACTCTCTTTAGATGAGGAGTTGGCGTGGAACTCATAAAACCCATAGTTGGTTATTATGGTAAGGTTGTACAAAACTTTTTTGAGTATTTAGAATGTTAAAAATTAAGTGAATCTATTAAGATAAAAAGAAAGATGTTGATTCTTATTTATTTAGAATTCTTATTTTAACGTGTGCTGTACGATTTTAGAAGGAGGTACTCAATGATATCAATGATTTGACGGGTTACCACAGAGTTCGAAATTTGAGGCGAGATTTAGAGGTTTTTCAATGAATGGATGGATCTATGCCGTTTTCCGGTTTCATAGCCTCTCGATCCATCATCTGCTGTTTTACATCTCTCATGATCTCATAATCTTCATCCACAAATCTTGCCAAGATATTGGCTATGTATAGAGCTTGTTCCGCACTGATCACAAAAACAACTCCATCATTCAATATTTTTTCAATGATTTTTGACATGCCATTGATGACCTTATTTGATGTATCCCCTTCTTTCAAAATGGCAAACACCATATCCCTGACCATCTCCATAATCTTGTTTTTGTCGACTGTATCCACGATTGACAGCAAAAAGTTGCCAGCTTGAATTTTCTTATATTCCTCTGTGTTGATTATGATGGGTGATTGCTTTACGATGCCAAATTGTTTGGCCCCGTCTTCCGTCTGTACATAGTATATTATTTCCTCATACATCATCCCAACCTCGTTAACTCTAAAAGATATGTCCAGGTCATCGGTCTCTCTTCGTTTACTCCAAAAAACCAGAATTTTGGGATTTCTTTCATTCCAAGTTTTTTCTGAACAAAATCATCATCTGTCACAAATGTTCCGTTTAACAATACTCTAAAATCATTCCAAAACTGATCTCCTACTGTGTGAAAATGCCCAAGACACACATAATTGAAGTAACTTTCATGAATTCCTCCTGATTTCCACCTCATAGCTCGTTGTACAATGCCATAATAGGGTATGGTCTGATACATCATGATGTCCTCGCCATGAAACATTAAGTATCCATGTCCTTGGATTTCTGCATAGTTATACCATTTCTTACTAATATTCACATTGGTGTTTTTCCCGTTCAAACGATCCGCCAATCGCTTATAGAAAATCCTATCAAAATTGGTCTTTTCGCTGTTTCTCCTCCCAACACGGCCGTGATTTCCTTCAACCGTCCACATGTTAATCTCTTTAAACCTTGCGTTACGACCCCTGAAAGAGTGGATAAAATCTTCAAATTCATCCACAGCCAGATCCATAGCATCGTCTGCATCCACATCTTGTTTGTATGCTTGTGTTGGAAAGATGTTCTCCCCATCGATCACATCTCCGAGCATGAAAATGTTTAAGACTGGCAGTTTGTAAGATCGGTTTATAATCCGCTTAACTTTCAGCAAGTTTTGTCGAAGAAAATTCAATCGTTGGCGAAAAACGCTGATGTTGTATGTTGGTGTTACACGTCCAATGTGTGTGTCGCTAATAATCAGTACGCATTCTTCGGTTTCAACCATTAGTATGTTATAATACTATAGACTTTAAAAATAAAGAAGTTTAGGACTTGTGAATATTTTGTTTATGATTCATGAACTATTGATGTTAAGGTGGTCTTGCAGCGGTCAGATAATATTTCAAATTGATTTCAACTGCACTTGATTTTGAATAGGTCGGACTGACTTGAACTTGACAGAACATATCTCCTCCAGCACTGGCATTGAATAAACCGTATTCTGAAATATCCCCCACATATTCGGTTGTTCCGATGTATCCCAAAAATTCCAGTGTGTAGTTTACATCATCCCGAGTGATGCTTTGAATTGCCTTCCGATATTGTTCAGTTCCCAAAGCTGTGTTTTCTGGAAGAGGTGCTGCAGTTCCAGTTCCGATGGCAAAGTATTTCATATCCGCATAGGTCCCATAAGTCCCCCTGATGGCCTCGAGGATTTGCAGCAAACCCGAGTCAACAACCATGTTTTTATTCTCTCTTACTTTCTTCCATTTGTCGGTTTTTTCATCTTTTTCATATATCTGCAAAACGCCCTTGAACTGTATTCTCTCTTCTTGTTGCCCCATATCTATGTATGCAAACTTGGACTTAAAAAAATAGGATGTAAGTTCATTATCTCACCTTAAATTTCTACAATTGTAAGCGAATCTGAAAACTGCACGGTCTCTGTGTCGGTAATGATCCTCGTTTTAATTATCTGCAATGATCTCTCTAACGTCTCCAACCGTGATTTTAATCTCCCCATCAGAAGCACGAGGTTTTTACGATAGTTCTCGAATGTCACTTCCTGCTCAATTCTGTATGGGTAAATGGTCTCAGTCATTTCTGCTACTGTGATGGTATCGTTGTATCCTTCTTTGTCGATCTTCAGTGTGATAATATCCCCCACATTGATATCTTCATCACTCATCATCGTTTTGATCGATATACGTGGATCCTTGTGTTCATCGATGATCGCTTGCCCCACTTGTTGGGCTTGGGTCTCTGATGTTATCCCATCGTCCTGGATCACAAATTCCCATTTTCCATGTGTACCTATGGATGTGAGATCTTCCACGATTTCGCTAATGGCTTGTTCTGTCATCTATTGCCCCCTATATCACCCTGAATTTAATGAATTTAGTGGAAATTACCACTCCACTATCTGGTTCTGGTTTGTATCCAAGGCCGACATATCCTTCGTTATTTATTTGAAACGAGATTTTAAGTCTTCCAGCCATACCCGGACAAATCCCAATAAACTCATAAGTGTTTGATGTTGGATTATACGCCACCACAACCCAAGGAGAATATTCATCGTGAAAGTCTCCTGAAGCAATATCTCTGTAAATTATGATTCCAAGGTTGTTTATACCGTATGCCGCAATAACCCTTCCAATTATTTCGTTAATCCCCGCCCATGTATTTGTTGAAGGATCGTATTCGTATAAGGTATAATCTGGATAATAACAACAATAACCCTTCCCACCACTTGAAAAAGCCCTCAAACCATCATTATAATATGTTCGACCATAAACACATGGGGTATCTGCAATTTGCGTCCACGTATTTGTTGAAGGATCGTATTTCCACGCATCTGCTGCATCTCCTGAGAAAACATATCCGATCCCGTCGATTACAAACGCAACCATCCCACTGGTACTTCTATAATCTGGATCTCCTGTATTTACCGGCAAATTTGCTATTTGCGTCCACGTATTTGTTGAAGGATCGTATTTATAGAATTTATTTGTATAATCACTTACATCTCTGTCATATCCTCCACCAACATATCCATACGTTCCATCAGAGAAAGATACCATCTCATCAGCGTTTAATGGATATGCGATTTTCTGTGTCCAAGTATCTGTTTCAGAATCATATTCCCAAACATCTTTTGCAGTATTGCCTACAACCAAATAGGTCTTCAATCCAATTGAAAAAGCGGTGCCGCCAGCATCGGTCGTCCAAACACCAGTATAATCTGATATATTGTTCCATACCACGTTGTTAACTCCAGATCCTCCAATAACCCCCCCACCTTCTGATACGTCTTTTTTTCCACCAAAAACATAAACTCTGTTTATCATATCTGCTTCTTCTTCGAGATCATAATCTTCAATCAATTCAACGGTTGTAGTGGTGGTATTCTTCAAATTGGTTTTTGTATCGAAATACAAATCGTTGTTATCATCGACAAACCATATCCTTCCGCTCAATTCAGCTAATCGATTTAAACAGTCTTTCAAATCTTTCATGTAGAAATCGATAGATTCGAGGGTTATTCCGGTTAATCCAGCATAAACCGTGTTTATAACATCACTTGCATAGTTATTGATCAGATCTGATACGATATATTCCACTGTTTGATTTGCATATTGTTCTGAAACGATACGATGAGTAAAGATAGTAGAAACATCCGCACAATCAAGAGTCAAAATGGTTCTATTTCCTTCATATTCGTTCTTTTTATTCCTGATCACACCCTTGAATTTTCTCTGGATCCCATTCACCGTTATAGTGAGATCGATCGTATTGCCCACTGAAATCTGGTTGCTGACCGTGTTGTTGTTATCTCTAATTTTTATTATCGCAGTATCTGCATCTTCTCCAAATTTTTTAGTTATCTCTACTGGAAAAATCAGAAGATCATTACTGGTTGAATCTGCTATCGTTGTCACTCCCACGAGAAGGGTGTACGTGGCCATTAGAATCCTCCATATTGTGTTTTATACTGTCTTACTATTACATCTTCGACCGTATTTGCTGCCTTCTTTGCCAATTTGTTCTCATCCAAGGCCCATGAATCTGTAACGTTTATGTTTACCGTGACATTGCTGTTTATTTCATTCCCTCGCAATCCTTGTATTTTAGCTTGAATTGTGGAACCCAAATCAAGCTGTGGAATTTTATAAGCCGCCAGCGACTCTATTCCTATGAGACCCCTCACTTTCTTTGGTAATTTTTCCCAGATCCAATTTATTGCATCTATTACATGATTGATAAATGCAATCACTGTGTCGTTGTATATCGCACTCAAGGAATCTCCAATTATTTTGCCAAGTTTTGCAAGAATATCTATAAATGCATTTTCAAGTATTGGAGCAGATCTTTTAAGGAGAATTAGGGTGGTTTTAACCCATAATTTCATTCCTATAACTGTAGCGACTCCAAGAATTTTAAATAAATTAAAAAACAATTTTGTCATAGTATCAGAGAACCCACTTCTTTCCACTTCTTTGGTACCCACTTCTAATGATTTAGAAAACGAACTCGTTAGATCTGTTGTTCCAGTCGTCACTTCAGTTATTATATCTGCCCAATTTTCTGCCATTTTGTCTAAAGCTTCAGTATCCGTAAATATCTTCCATGTTTCTTCGAACATGGTTTCAAGGCGGGTATTGAGTTTATCCATGCCACCTCTTAATGAATTATCTATCCATTCGTCTAATTTAAACGATATTGAAAACATATTCTGGATTGCTGCTGAAATTTTACTCCAATCAATTTCTTTTAAAAAATCCGTTATTTTTTGGACGAACGCCCTCTTTTCTTCGGAAGTGCTCTCCAATCCTAATCTAATTTTAATGTCTCCAATTATATTTTCTATTCCGCTTATTACGTCTTCCCAGCGTATCTCTGTTATTTTATCAGCAATCTCATTCACAAAACTAACAATTGTGTGTCTTGCACCCTCCAACGCCTCTCCTATTCTCTCCTTAATTTTGCCCCAATCATGACTCATAAAAAGTCCGATAAGCTCTTTTGTTTTCCTAAACATCGTGGATAATTTTGGGATTAACTTATCTTCCATAAACGTGTATAGAAACTTAAATGCTTTGTTTTTTCGAATTATATCGAATAACCTACTGATCCACCCGACAAAATCCTCAATGGCGGGAATGATTTTATCCCGTATTACATCAAACAATTTGACAAGATGGGGGGATATCTTTTCGAATATTTTAAGTTGTAATGCTTCAAACCTTGATTTGAGCATTTTTAAAGACCCAGCCGTAGTGTCAGTTTGTTCTTTTGCCATTTTGCTTGCTTTGGTCGTTCCAGTTATATCTTTAGTCATTTCTCTGATAGCCTTGGACCCGGCCGGAATTAGTTTAAGCCAAACTCTGGCTCCTTCTTGACCGAATACTTTCGTGACATCGGCAGCAGACATGTTTGCTTTATTCAACACATCCACAATTTCTGCCATCGATTTTGTGGAAGGATTCACTTCTTCAAGAGTTATCCCGTATTTTTCCAATGTTTCCACCGCATCATCAGAGGGATTGAGCAATCTACTCATAGATGATGCAAGCAACCTTCCCGCAGATTCAGCTCTAACGCCAGCACTAACTAAAATTCCCATTGTTGCTGTGACCTCTTCCAAGGACATGCCCAATGAAGATGCCAAACCGCTTATGTATGGCATGGCCACTCCAATTCTTTCCATTGTGAGCTGACTGTTGGATATCGCAGCAGCAAAAACATTTGCAACTCGTGAAGATTCTGACGCTTCCATCCCGAATGCATTCAGGGTTGATACCACGATTTCAGACGTTGAAGCGAGATCTGATTGTGTGGCAGCAGCAAGGTCAAGGATTCCACTCAAACTGCTCATGATGCTTTCAGTTTTATATCCAGCAGATGCGAGAAAGTACATAGCTTCTGCCGATTCACTGGCAGAAAAAACAGTTGTTTCCCCCATCTTTTTTGCGAAATTGGTTAATTTATCAAACTCTTGAGTACTTGCTCCCGCCACCGTTTGTACATTCTTCATGGCTTGCTCGAAATCCATTCCTGTCTTGGCAACTTTGGCGATTGCAAAACCAACACCCGCAATTCCCACAGTCATAGGTAGCCATGCAGAAGTGATAGATCTGGTTACCCCAGATATTTTCTTTCCCATCTTCGAGAGTCTGGTTTCAATGTTTTTGATTGGTTTGGTTGCTTTATCGATTCCTTGAATTACTATTTTGATATTTTCCATTTAACGCTCTCCAATAGTTGCCACATTTGGCTATATAACAATTAAAAAACAGACTTTAAAAAATAGAGCTTGATATTACATCAAATCAGTGATATTGACTTCAAATACGATCTCAGGAATATTCTCCCATACCGTTTTTGGATAAGGTTGTCCAAGCGACTTATTTATCTCACCCATGAGATCTAATCCCCAATTCGATGTATTTAAATAGAGTTTCGTGTTTTCCCATTTCCCAGGGGCTGGGATGGGGATGTATACGCTATCTATTATTTTTGCATGTGGTAATATGACAATCCCATTGAAATCTTTTAAATCGCTTATTTCATCTCCTCCAATTAGTTCTATACTTTCAACTTGTTGTCCATCAATGATCGCATATTGGGTTCCAATCGAATAATATGGTATTTTTTCATCTAATGTGTTTTCAATTCCATAGATTAACCTTAAATAATACTCGTTATTACCATAACCGATATATTCTGCATCAACAAAAGTAAACTTTATTCCTTCAAACTCCACCACATCCCCCACGTGAAGCACTGGAGTCGTTGTTTTGACCTCGGATTCGGTACATCCTGCAAATATCATTGCAACCAATACTCCCAAAACAAATAATATTTTTAGTTTCATACTCTCCCCCCAATGATAATTTACACACAGGTATACACACAAGATATAATAACTTTGCTCGTCTTTTAATCGATTTTAATAAAATTATTTGAATTTATCGAAGAATTCCTGCTTTTTCCGCTCTCGTTCTCTTATCCTCTTTTCGTCTTCAATTATTTCGACATATGCTTGGATCATTGTTATGAATTGTGGGATTTTTAAATTTAAGATTTCATCAAGCCCCATCTTAAATTCTTTCATAGCAAATATGATGGTCTTCACGATTTTAGATTCTGTATCGCCTTCTGAAAATCCTCATTATCTACCTCATGCTTAAGATCATTTGCTTCCAAGATCTTTTCAAAGAAATTAACTAACACACTCAGTGGAAGATTTTTTATTTCATTCTCATTCTTATCGGGAAATATCTTTCTCAATGTCTTTACAAAAATATCTATCATCGCTTTCGGTTTGGTTTGTGGGTTTTCCAATCCAATAAACAATTTTAAATCCTTCGTTTTTAGTGGTGGAATTTCAACTTTTTTCCCCATTATTTCAAATTCTTTTGCCTCTCCCACGAGGTCTTCAAACTTCAGTTCTTCCATTTTCTATCCCCCCTCAATTAATTATAAACGGTCTCATAGTTTGGAGTAATGCGGGTGGTAGAATCACGTATGATGGAATCCGGATTGTAATAGCTTGGATAAATCGGTTTTTCCTCATTTTCCTCGATTTCTATTGTGATTTTTAACTTCATCTTATCCCTCCTGTGGATTTTATAAATTAAGAAAATTGGTGGTTAGTAATACGTGGCTTGATCCCCAGTCATTCTCACTTTAATGCAATTCTTGTTTGTGGCATCAGCTTGCGATATGAAAACCAATTCGATCTCTTTTTGAGAATCTGCTTCGGTTACATCGTTCAAAGATTCAAATGTTGCATCTTCGATCGTGATTTCTATTTCATCATTCGTTCCCCGAATAACCTTCAGGGTTATGTCGGCCGTGTCTTCATTCAACACAAAATCGCCCAATGTGTAATCAAATTTGCAAGTTAGTGAACCTGTTACCTCCCGCATTCCCTCATCGATAGCTCGTGGTTTTCCATCGGCTCCAATATCAACCGATAGATTGTTGGTCATATTGATATCAAAACTCTTTATGTAAGCATTTATGTCGGTTGCACCAAACGTAGCGGTTGCCAAGTTGGTGACTCTGAAGGGCAATGCTTGAGTATAACTTGGAGTGGCCAATCCAGTATCAATCTTTAACTTATCTTTAGCCATGAAATTCAATTCGAATTCCATCGCTTGACCCACTTCACCCTTGATACTCAATGTATTCATTTTACATCCAAGTACTTTGTAGGCTTTAGCACCCCATTGTCTCTCTAACGTGAAAGAAGGTAATACTTCAGTTTCCTCGAAATCATGATAGTATGGAGCACTTACTGCAGATGTGGCATTTTCCGTCAAACTACCCAACGCATGTTTAAGAAATTTCCATTCTGTGGCGTTTGCGACTATTCGTCCTTCTACATATTTTGTTGTGCTGTAAACCATCGGATAATTTCGTACCCCCCACAACGCTGGTTTTTTCTCTAAATTCCTGACCCACTCTGCTTCAACTGTTTGTACATCTGCCGTTTTATCTCCTGTACCAGGATCTGTTCCGAATGTGCTTTCGTCCCTCCATAGGAGATATCCCCCACTTGTTCCAATTCCCATTTTATTCAACCTCCCCTACTTTCCGTTTCTTTGTTTTAGAGTCTTCCTCGACTTCCTTCAAGATGCCCTGGTCGATGAACCGAAGAATATCAATGGTTGGATCTACCTCTTTGACTTCCCTCCGCTCAACTATTACAGGACCAACATGCACTCGTTCTGCCTTCACAACTTTCACTTTCACAATATCACGCTCCCGCTTGTTTTTGATAATAAAAAATAAACTCCAGAGGTTTTCGCATAATCCCGGTATTATCCTCCACAATGGTGATACTTCCCCCACCAGCCAATTTGCCCACGATAACATTTGATATGGAAAACGCATTGCTTTCTATCGTGTTTATTATCTGATCCGCCAGATAATCCAATAGTTTTCCACCGGCAAACTCTTCGCTATTGATCACGTGTTTTTGCTTCATTCGTATCCAAGCGGATATCTCATATCGTAATGGATACACCAAGGTCATGCCACCATTTATAGCATAAAATTCCGCTTCACTACTGCCCACAAACACAATGCTTATCCGTGGCATTTTTGCTGGGGTTTCGGGGAAATCGGGGTAAATCCACATCTCGCCAGCGTTCGCTCTTTCTGTATTTGGATCTGGTATGTTTGTTTTTAACAATGTTATTAGCTCATTTACAAGTTCCCTGAACATCTGGCTCCCCCGCCAAAAGTTTTCCCCAATTCAACTGTGATTTTGGACTTAAAAAAGAGTGGACCCTATCTACTCCATCCTGTCCCGCTTACACGAGCCTCATCGTTTCGATAGGACTTACCCATCACAATGATGGTCAATTTTCCCTCCGACCCAACGATTTGTCAAGCCACCCTTCAGGGCTTAACCCGATTGACCACCATTAGCCCAGGAAGGATTCGAACCTCCTTCGATGGGTGTCTTCAGGGTGAAGATCTTATGGCTATCGAGTCCGTACATTCAGTTAAACCGTCTTTGCTCGATAGCAGAGTTCTTATATCCCTTCCAAAGCCCATCATGCTTACCGATTACACCACCGGGCTATCTATATCCAAGCCGGTGACCAGATTTGAACTGGTGTTCTGGAGGTTACAGGCCCCCCGCATTAAGCCACTATGCTACACCGGCATTTGGCTCAACCCTCAACAAAGTGGACCCAGAGGGAATTGAACCCTCGGCCATCACCTCGCAAGGGTGGCATTCTACCCCTGAACTATGGGCCCTTACGTATAATTCTGATTTCACCACTATTCTTTTCCAATTTTCTTAATCATTGGCTCCAATTCTCCTGAACCACCACACATATGACATTCTGTTTTAAATGTGACCTCTGTTATTTCACCAAGAAATGCATGGCTGATTTTTGCGTTGACATAACCAGTTCCATCACATTTAAGGCATCTCATTTCTTTGATGTTTGAACTGATTTTAACTCCGTTTATCACCAATTCCTCCCACTCTTCATCATCAATTAATTTCACAGCCAAAAGTTGTTCCAAATCGTTTAAACTCATTTCTAATGTCATACCGTCCTCCATGTCCATTCAGATTTCCTTGGGCCTATGATTCTCGCTGTGATGTATGTTGATTTGCGTGGATGTCTCGGAACTAAAAGAGTTGTAATCGCATATCCTTCGATTATGCGTACTGTTTTTTCAATTACTGCTGGTTTACCCATTATTCCCGTTTTTATTATGACTTTTCCGGTGTTGAGATGTCCGAAACCGGTTTTTCTCTTTCCTAAAAACGTTTTGAATGAATACTCTTGCCAGCAATCAACGAATACGTCAACTTTAACCATCCCGCTGGATACATCATCTTCATGGAATTCAGTATCTATTCTTCGGATCCAAACGTTTATTATTTCATAATCACGAGGTCCTCTCTTCTCTTCTTTAATTCCAAGTAATCGTGTCATACTATATTCTGCAAGAATAGACTTAATAAGATTCATCGTAAATTGGATTTTAACATTTTTTTCAATCTACCCGTCCAACGTTCCACTATTCCTCGAACATCATGCTTTACACTCATTTTGGACGTGCCATAAATCAAGAATTTTGCATATTCAACGTTATTGATGATCTGATACGTGAGTTTCTTGACTCTCATGGTATGCCAACCGGCCCGATATCTACCCGAGTCTACTGGGCATGGTGGAGTCTTCTTTATCTCTCTTTCGAGTTCTAACACTGCCATTTGCATAACATGATCCACTTTTTCCAGTGATTTAACATCATCCAATTGCTTTATTATTTCATCAACGCCTTCTACTTTTATCTTAATGCTCATGTCACTTCCATCCTCTTCAACAACAATTTGTTATACACCTTGGATCCAGCCATGTAAGTAGTATCAACCCGTATAACTTCATAAGTATCGCTCCCATCCACTATTTGGTCAAACTGTTTAACGACATCGACCGGATCCACATAACCTATTGCATCGATATCCTGTCGTCCATCAATCGTTTTTCCTTGGTAATTGTGACCAGTCACACCATAACCAAGTCTATCTATTGCCGTGGTGATTATGGCCTTAATCTGACTGTCTGTGTATGTGACCTCTTCCACACCGTAATCTGCATCAATTTCCGTTCGTGTTGAAATCTTAAGAGTTACATCTCTTCCCTGTTTTTCCAATATCTTTTCAAAACCCATATTGTACCCCCCACAATTCCGATAATTGCGATTATGAACTCATGCGTCCCCATATACTGTAAATCTGTGTAATCAAACCAATATCCTTCTTTGATGTATTCATCCGCCAACAGAATCACGATTAATCCAAGGATCCAGAGTGGAAGACGTTCATCTAATCTCTTCCAGAGATCCTGAATGGTTGGCTTTCGTGCCATTTCATCACTTTGAAGCCCTGCTACCAAAGTAGAATCCGAAGGTTGTCGAAAACGCCGATATAATCCAATCTGGGGCATCTCCATTTTTTACATAAACCAGCATCATGGAGCCCCCCACGATACCAAGTGCGATTATGGCACGAACAGATCCCTTGGGTAAACCTAATGGTTCATTTCTCATGAGTAAATCTGTCATATTGGACTTAATAAGATGTGTGTAACTATTTTTTAGTCCGATTGAAGGACTGAAAAATCATAACCAGATCGTGGTGTATAATTTGACATCTGATCTCGCATCTCTTTGTACTTCAAACAAAATCTCATCTGTAACGAGTTTATCTATGTACTTATTGGTTGTTTCCCAATTCCATCCCATTTTTTCTTTTATTTTTCCCCTCGTGATGATCTTATACTCTTTCAAATATTCCCAGAGAAATTTTAACAATTTATCAATCATTTCATCCCGATATTCAACGCTCCCCTTCGGTCTGCCCCTCTTCTTCTTTGGTCTCCTTCGAAGCAATCCCCTCAACACCGCTATCTCCAAATCCGTCCATATATCACTTACATCGTTAATGAGATAGATGCTGATGTTCCCATGTCGCAATGGTGTGATTAATCTCTTCTTTTCCAACGCTCGTAATCGCTGTGGAATCCAGCTTGATCCACCAACTATACCATAGTGTTGTTTTAGTTCCTTCAAGCTTATAACTCGATGTTGTTTGATTACTTCTTCCACTTCTTCTTGAGTTGCCATCTATGCCTCAATTGTTATTCGTTTCCGGTTTTCATACGTTACCTCATATTCATTTTCTTCATCTGCCAATTGTTTAAGCTTCTTTTTAAGCTCGGGAATGTTGGTTGGAACGATCATCAAACCAAAACCGATGTCCTGGGTTTTTAACTCGTTGTCAAAATATTCTTCCACCAATGTCTGCAACAATTGAAGGAGTTTTAATGATTTGAACGTGTCCATGTATATCTATATGAAATTCATCCATAGTATGAGTTTTGGCCACATCAGGAGTATATATATACTCATGTTTTACTTATGACCGTGAAATGAGATCTTTCAATGGTCGGTTTGGTGTTTATGGTTGCTGTGCATATCACCATCCATTCTCCCAATGCGGCATTGGATGGTAGGATATAATCAGCCACATACACACCCGTTGATTCCTTGGTCATTGTGCCGTTTGCCACTTTCGTTCCATCTGGATCATATATCTCATAACTGGCATCGTCTGGATCTGTCAATACATTATTCACCTTGACTTCCATTTTAGCCCTGTATGTCTCTTCCCTCTCATAGAAATCCACCACGTTATCCACCCCCCTCGTTTATAACATTCAAATCTGCTATATGTTCGTTATTCACATTTAGATCGGCAATTCTCTCATTCAGAATCTTCAAATTAGTTATTCGTTCATTGCTAATACGAAGAACGGGCAAATACGTGAAGGTAGAAGATACCAATATCACATCTGCCGTGTAAGCTTTCCCGATCTTCAACTTTTTCACAATCACATCTGCAGTATATGACGATGCAAATTCTTTCATCAAAATTGCATCCACCGTATAGAGAATTTTAGTGTTTAACTTCTCGATAAGAGTATCTACCGTGTATGTTTTACTAATGCCCAATTTCTTTAATAATGCATCCACGGTGTAATCTTTGCTCAATCCAAGACCCTTAAGAATCGCATCTGCCAGATATGTGGTCATTCCCAGATTCACCAACAACACGTCTGCCGTGTATGATTTTGTAACTCCAAGCTTTTTCAGCAACGCATCGATTGAGTAATCCTTACTTATCCCCAATTGTTTCAATAACACATCCGCATCATACGTCTTTGTTAGTTCTTTGAGCATCGTCACATCAACTGTATACTGTTTAGACAGATCATCCGATTTCAGGGCAACATCCACAGCATACGTCTTGACGACATCGAGCTTCTTCAATAACGCATCAGCAGTATACGTCTGTTCGATGCCCAGTTTCTTAAGAATGGCATCGATTGAATAAGTGTCGATGATATTTTTCTTCTGTAACAGGACATCAGCAGTGTATGTGCTGGTTACACCCAATTTTTTCAACAATACATCTGCGGTATAGGTTTTTGTGTATGTAGCACCTCCCGCTGGAGCTGTTGTATATCCAACCAAAAAGAAATCGGCTCTCGTACCCTCTATTTTCCCCTCAATTAATTGACTACTATCACATTCAACAAACGCCCAGGGA
>MTND01000010.1 GCA_002010305.1 Archaeoglobi archaeon JdFR-42
GTGGGGCGCAGATGGGTGGGCTCCAGACGCCACCAACGCGGTAAGAGAGGCCATAAATCTGGTCAAAGGATTGAAAAGAGAGATAATGGGTGAGGGGGACTGACTTTCCAGCCTATAGATATGGCAGGAGGGAGAAAATGGAATCCACAGCCAGACTTAGTGATGGAGGGCAGGCAAGGATAGTTTTTCAACCAGAGGGGAAAAGAGGGGTTTTTCCTGTTGGAACCACAATTATGGACGCTGCCAGGGAAGTGGGAGTAGATATTGAAACCATATGCGGTGGTAAACTGACGTGCGGCAAGTGTCAGGTTATTATAGAGGGTGGAATGGAGAATCTTTCTCCAGTAACTGAAGATGAGCAAAGACTTCTAGATAAGAAAAAGGCAGGAAAAAACTACAGACTTGCATGTGTAACAAAATTTTATGGAGACGTTGTTGTCTATGTCCCAGAGGAGAGTCGTGGTGGAGAGCAAATCATCCTCAAAGAAGGGGTAGAGCTCTCTGTTGAAATGGATCCAGCTGTTAAAAAGTATTATCTTGAGCTTGAAAAACCACACTTAAAAGATGATCTGGGAGACTTTGAACGAGTTCTCAATGCTCTAAAAAAGGATTATGGAATCGAAGGAGTGGACATCGATTACCAGGTTCTGAGAAAAATGCCTGATGTTCTGAGAGATAACGACTGGAAAGTCACTGTATCCATATGGGACGACAAAGAGATAGTGGATATTGAGGGAGGATATACAGCTGAAGAAGTATATGGTCTTGCTGTAGATATCGGTACAACCACTGTGGTAGGATATCTCACCGATTTAAGAACAGGAGAAGTCCTTGCCGTGGATTCCATGATGAACCCTCAGGTTACCTACGGAGAAGACGTGATGTCCAGAATTACCTTTGCCATGCAGGAACCTGATGGACTGGATAAACTGAACGATAAAATCATAAACGGGCTTAACAAAATTCTCGAAAAAGCCTGTCAGCAGGCAAATATATCCCCCACCAAAGTGAGTGAAGTAACCATTGTCGGTAATACAGGAATGCACCACATATTTATGAAAATCAATCCCAAACATATCGCTATGGCACCTTATGTACCAGCTCTGCACCAGTCTCACGATGTGAAAGCAAGAGATTTAGGGCTTAACATAGCTGAAGGTAGTTATGTTCACGTTTTGCCTATAGAAGCCGGATGGGTTGGTGCAGACAATGTGGCTGTTCTGATAGCAACTGAACCATACAAACAGGATGAAATGCAACTTATAATAGATATCGGGACAAATGGAGAGATAGTTCTTGGCAATAAAGAGAGGATGATGTCCTGTTCTGCTGCTGCGGGTCCTGCACTTGAGGGGGCCCATATCAAGCATGGCATGAGAGCTGCCACGGGAGCTATCGAAAAGATCAGAATCGATCCTGAAACCTATGAGTCTACGTACAATACCATCGGGAATGCACCACCAAGGGGGATATGTGGATCAGGAATTATTGATGCAGTGGCCGAAATGTTCAGGGCAGGAATAGTCAAGAAAAATGGACGATTTAATTTGGATCTCGATACACCTCGAGTGAGAGAAACAGATGGTATTCCTGAATACGTTATTGCTTGGGCAAATGAAACCTCCACTGGACATGATATCGTCATGACTCAGAAAGATATCAGGGAAGTGCAACTGGCCAAAGGCGCCATGTCCGCTGGTGCTCATATCCTTATGAACGAGATGGGTGTGGATAAAGTAGACAGGGTCATTGTGGCCGGAGCGTTTGGAAATTACATCGATAAACTCTCCGCTCTTATCATAGGACTCGTCCCTGAGGTTCCTTTGGACAGAATTGATTCTGTAGGAAATGCAGCCGGTGTGGGAGCGAGAATTGCTCTGATCAGCAGAAAGAAAAGGAAGGAGGCCAACGAAATAGCCAGACGAGTCGAACACATAAAACTGGCAGTTCATCCAGATTTTGAAAAAGAGTTTACCCGGGCCATGTTCTTCCCCCATATGGAGAAAAAGAGGTATCAGAACTTTGATGAGATAATTCGGAGTCGATAACATGTTTGTGGTTAAAAATCCTCAGAAGGTCGTGGAGATAGAAGGGATAAAGATTGGAGGAACCGGTGAGAATCCCACTGTACTGATAGGTACCATGTTCTACACAGGCCACAAAATTGTTGAGAGACGTAAGGAAGGTAAATTCAACAGGAAAAGGGCTGAGGAGCTTATTAACATGCAGGAGACATTGAGTGATGAGACTGGTATCCCTTCCATGCTGGATATCGTTGCCGTGTCTGCCGAAGAGTTCAAAAATTACATCGATTTCGTAGCTGATGTGACAGACATGCCATTCATGATCGATGCTTGGAAAATCCCACCCAAAATTGGAGCTGCTAAATACGTGAAGGAGATTGGTCTGGAGAACAGAGTGATATACAACAGTCTATCCCCTTGGAGCGAAGACCTTGATAAGGAAATTGCAGAATTAAAAAAGATTGGTCTCAAACACGGTCTGACGGTTGCTTACAACATGGCAGATCCCACTGTAGAGGGGAGAATATCCCTCCTTAATGATCTTTTACTCCCGAGTCTCGAAAAAGCTGGTTTCGAGAACATACTGATAGATACCTCTGTGCTCAACACACCTGCTATTGCTCTGTCCATCCTTGCAAACAAACAAATCAAGGAGGAATTTGGTTATCCCGTTGGATGCGCCCCATCCAATGGAACAGACATGTGGAAATACCCGAGAGAGCAGTGGGGTAAAATCGGATTTGCTGCTGTTGACAGTGCTGCTCACGCAATATCAGCATTGATGTGGAACGACTTCATGTTGTACGGTGCAATAGAAAATGCAAAATGGATATTTCCTGCTGTTGCTACTGCTTCCTCCATTCTCGCAACTTTTCTATATGATGAAACGGAAAAATTGCCTTCGGATACACACCCAATAAGCAAACTATTTCCTGAATTCGTGGAGCAACTCAAAAAATAATCTACCATACCTTTTAATTTTCTCTCCCAATATGTACCTCACCTAAAAGGATGGATGTTTTTTCCCTTAACTCTGATCAGTGGCATGGAAATATGTCTTCGAGCTCTTGGTGGTACTTCATACAACCCTGGAGATAATTCTCTCGGAATTTCTACCTCAATTTTACTTTCTGCAGAAGTTTTGCACCTCTTGCATCGAAATCCCTGATTTTTCCCCGCTGATTCCATGCTCTTACCACACACCCAACAGACAGGATTTTTATAATCTACTATCTTTGCAAGCTTTATTATCTCAATCTTCTCGAGATTTACTGTTCTCTTTTTCATACTCCCATATACAACAATCTCATCACCTGGGTGTAGGGCTCTGATAACATTTCTAAATTGCTTTGTTGGTTCGTATGCTGCACATTTCACTTTTCCGAATCTTGTCTCGAGATAAAAGAAAACATGACCTCCGATATGAGTATATGGTTTCTCGATCACCACTCCCTTTAATCTATAGGATCGATAATCCCTCAAGACGTCAACTTCCTTTTCAGGAATTAGATGCATATCGGTGGACTGATTGGTGATAAAAAGCTGAAACTTATCTATTTCCTCAGATCTAATGATAAGGAATGCTCTGATAATGGCAAATACACTTTTTCCTCTGATTCCAAACAAAACCGGGTCAGGAGACCCAGGAGTAAAAACAACCTCATCATTTTCTCTATCAACAGTATCCCATACAAGGGGATAGGCTATCTCATCTGCTTTGAAAACTGAATTCCTATCAACTTCCCGTTGTGTACCAAACCTTGAAGGATGGCGGTAGGTCAGCAACTCATACGTAGGATCTCTAACATCCAGCCCAACTGCTGCTAGGGCCCCCACAACTCCTCTACCATTCCTCAGAGCATAATGTTGTATATCTAGATCCTCAATTAGTTCCATGGCCTCCTCATAAGTCATCACATCTCTTAGAGCTTTTTTTGCGAAAATTCTTAACTTTTCATGAATCTCTTCAACAATAACTAGCCCAGGGTTTGTATTTCTATCATCCAGCCAGCAATTATTATCCAGATGTTTTCTGCATAAATCTGCAAGTTCTTCAATGTCTATATCACCCCACACAGGAATGGCTACAGCACCATTACCTCTGGTTTTATAGGGGATTGTTGGGTTCAACCGAATTAGCCTAGGAAGACCGACATGCCATCGTTCTCTCAATTCTTCCATTAAAGTGACGGCCCAGTAGGTGGTACATCCTCCATTAACAGAATCCGTGTCATCTACACCAATCCAGAGAAGTTTCATCCAATCCCATCTTCGTTCCACCATATAAACATTTTTCAGCATTTTTGCCAAGGGAATTGATAACCGATAAATCCGTAACCAGAGATTAAAATCCTGCAACCATTTGTTCACAATTTGTGACTCTTTGAGTTACAATTTCAGAAAATCATTTATCTATCTTTCACATTCCCTTGGTGTGCATTCTGGAATTATCATATCTATCTCTCTTGGTATAGCTCTTGGAATACTGAGCGGACTCATCCCTGGAATTCATACCAACACTTTTGCTTTAATCCTTGCGACCTTTTCAGACTGGTTTATGCAATTCGGATTCACTCCGGAAAATATTGCCTTGATTATTGTGGCAAATACAATTACCCATACCTTTCTGGACATAATACCCTCTGTGTTTCTTGGGGCTCCAGAAGAAGATACTGCTCTTGCAATCCTCCCAACCCATGAACTACTGTTGGAAGGGAAAGGAATAGAGGCAATTAAGCTCTCTGCTACCGGCAGTATTATGAGTGCATTGCTGAGCCTCAGCCTTATATTCCCGGTGTATATTCTACTAATATGGGGATATAGTACTATAGCAAAATACACCCTTTGGGTGCTTACGGCAGTTATATTTTCTATCATCTGGTCTGAGCGGGGAGAGTCAATATATGGAGCAGGTCGTTACAGCAGAATGAAATTCAGAGGATACGCCTTTTTCACTCTCATTATTTCTGGTGTTCTGGGAATTGTTGTCTTTCAATACCAATATTTAAGCAACCCTTACGTAGGAGTGGATTCAAACATCTTGTTTCCACTATTGACCGGACTTTTTGGTATACCCACACTCATTTTAAGTTCAATTTCCAATCCAGAGATACCGGATCAAAAGAATGTAGATATGAATCTTAGATTGAAAGAGATACTCAGAGGTTTTACCACCGGAACATTTTCTGGCCTTGCGGTATCCATGTTCCCTGGCATCAGTAATGGTGTTGCTACTATACTTTCAAGGTTGCTGACCCCCTATAAAGATATAAAAACAGGTAAACGAGAGTTTATAGTATCTCTATCCTCAGCTAATACATCCAATGCCATATTTACTCTACTGATCCTATTCTCCCTTGGAAAAATGAGGAGTGGAGCTGCGGTCTTCATTTCCTCCATTACACGTACAGTTTCAGAGACTGCATTTTTGATATGGATCTATACCATCGGAATAACTGCTATCTTAGCCTTCTTCCTGACTTTATTTTTTGGTAAAGTCATGGCCAGAATTGTACTACGAGTGAATTATGCTAGGTTGTCTCACGTGGTCCTGATTTTTTTGCTTGTAATGGTATTTCTTCTTAATGGATCATATGGTTTGGTAGTAATTTTCTTTGCTACTCTTGTAGGTTTTTTACCCATATTACTTAAAGTTAGGAGAGTAAACTGTATGGGAGTGATAATGATCCCGGTTATCCTATATCTCATAGGAGGGTAAAGGACAAGATATTTTAAGAGTCAGATTAATAAATCCCCAGTATGGTGGAAAAGCCTCTTGCTGTTGCTATCAGCAGTAACCGCTATGATGGTATAACGCGAGTAATGGAGTTTATTAAAGATGATCTGTCTATCAATGATGGCGACTCTATCCTCATAAAACCAAATCTGGTCTCTTGGAACAACTTCAACGCTAACACTAGCTACAGAACCGTTTTTTCTCTTATTAACTTTCTCAAGGACAATTACAGCAATCTCAACATTGTTGTAGGCGAGGGGAGTGCTGAAGCTTGGAAGAACGGAAAAACTACCTACGACCTTTTCAGACAGATGAAATACACAAAAATCCAAGAACGATATCGAGAAGTAATATTCAGAGACTTCCTAGAAGAGGCCATCCATGAAACTTTCGAAGTGGAAACTATCCATGGAAAAGATACAGTGGAAATTTCGTCCTATTATAAAGAATTTGATTACATAATTTCGGTAGCCCTCCCAAAAACCCATGATTTTGCCATTGCTACCCTTTCCATCAAAAACATGATGGGTCTGTTAAGACCTGGAGATTGGATTAAGATTCATGGACTGAAATCAGAGAGAGACCTCCACAAGAAAGGGTTTTTCAGGAAAGGGAGAGATGAGAGTGTTTATCTAAAAAGCATTCACCTCATTCATAAAAACATTGTTCGACTGATGAAAGTATGTCCCCCTACCCTTTCGATTATTGATGGCTTCACTGGCATAGAAGGAGATGGTCCTGTTCACGGAAAATTAGTAGATCTCGGCATATTTATAGCAAGTGAGGATCCTGCCAGAGCAGACGCTTTTGGAGTAAAAATAATGGGATTCCTTCCAGAAGATATAGGCTATCTGTATTATGTTGGAAAAGAGGGGTTAGGTAGCCTTAATACCAATCCAGACAGGGGTGACGAATTTCAACATAAAGTGAAGAAGTTTGAGCCTCATCCTGATTATGAACTTCAAGCCCAATGGAGGGAAAATTTATAATGTCACAGAGTCTCGAATCTACTTCCCGGACAGGTGTAGATATGAACATAGGAGTGTTTGTCTGCCACTGTGGTTTGAACATTGCAAGAGTGATTCACATACCTGAGATAGTTGAGTATGCAAAGAATCTTGATGGTGTGACGTTTGTCAAAGACATACAGTATGCTTGCTCTGATTCTGGTCAAGAAGAGATTATCCAAGCAATTAAAGAAAACAAGCTGGATAGAGTGGTTATTGCTGCATGTTCCCCAAAAATGCATGAGGTTACGTTCAGAAGAGCAGTTTATCAGGCCGGTTTAAATCCTTATCTGGTAGAAATCGTGAACATACGGGAACAGTGTTCATGGGTTCACTCTGAGACACCTAGATCAGCTACACTCAAAGCAAAAGACCTGATACGGATGGGGGTTTCGAGGGCAAAAAAACTCAAACCTCTCAAACGAAAGAAAATTCCGATAACAAAAAGTGTATTAGTAATAGGTGGAGGGGTCGCTGGAATTGAGGCAGCACTGGACTTGGCAGATTCAGGCACAAAGGTGTATCTGGTAGAGAAAAAACCTACCATCGGAGGACATATGGCCAGATTTAATGAGGTCTTTCCCAACAATGACTGTTCAATATGCATCCTAGCTCCAAAGATGTCTTGTGCTCTCACCCACAAAAATATAGAAGTGATAACCAATGCCGAAGTAACTGGACTGGAAGGCACCGTAGGAAATTTTAAAGTCACTATAAAAAAACATCCCAGATATGTAGATGAAGAACTCTGCAAAGGCTGTATTTCTGACTGCAGCAGTGTGTGTCCCGTTGAAGTTCCCAATGAGTTTGATTATACAATTGGGCCGAGGAAAGCCATTTACATGCCATTCCCCCAATCCACCCCCTTGATTGCAGCTATTGATCGTGAGCATTGCATCGGGTGTAAACTTTGTCAAGAGGCTTGTGAACCTGATGCCATAAACTTCGACCAGAAACCTGAAACTATGGAAGTTGAGGTTGGGGCCATTGTGGTAGCGACGGGATGGAAACCTTTTGATGCGCGAAAAATAGAAGAATATGGTTACGGCAGATTTACCAACGTGATCACCACTTATGAACTGGAGAGGTTATTAAGTGCTTCTGGACCAACCCTTGGTCAGGTTCTGAGACCTTCTGATCTGGTACCTCCTAAAAAGGTAGCCTTTATCCAGTGTGTTGGTTCCAGAGACGAAAAGACCAATCCATACTGTTCTCGAGTCTGCTGTATGGTATCCCTTAAAAACGCCCAGATTATCAAAGAAAGATTAAGTGATGTCGACATAACAATATTCTACATCGACATCAGAGCTTTCGGAAGGTGGTACGAAGAATACTACAAAAGGAGTCAGGAAATAGGAATTAAATTTGTCAGATCCAGAGTAGCTGAGGTAAAAGAGATTGAAGGTAAGAACCTGACCCTCATGTATGAAGACACGCTAAATGGTGGAATAAAAGAAGAGACCTTTGACATGGTTGTATTATCAGGAGGGATGGAAGGAGGAGAAGATACTCAAACTCTCTCCACTATACTGAACATTCCGACTGGAGAAGATGGTTTTTTTGAGGTAGCCCACCCGAAATTGAGACCTGTAGAAACCACTGTCGAAGGAATTTATGTAGTTGGTACTGCAACAGGTCCCAAAGACATCCAAGATTCCCTAGCTCAGGCGGGTCTTGCTGTTGCAAAAATCCTTAAACTATTTATGAGGAAGGATGCAGAGCTTGAACCGTATAGTGGGACTGTAATTGAAGACCAGTGTATTGGATGTCAGCTCTGCATGGAGATCTGCCAAGCACACAACATAATAATGGAGAACCGAAAAGCATTGATTAATGAGGCGGCATGTAAAGGTTGTGGTGTCTGTGCTGCGGCATGCCCAACAAATGCCATAGAAATGAAATATTTCACTGATGAACAGATCATGGCTCAAATCGATGCTCTCGGAGAGGAGAAAAACACTTATCCCCTTATACTTGGATTTCTATGTTGGTGGTGTGGATATGGGGCAGCAGATCTGGCTGGTAATCTAAAATTACAGTATCCACCCAATCTCAGAATAATCCGGGTACTGTGTGCTGGAAGAGTTGATCCAGAATTCATTATGCGAGCTTTTCAGAAGGGTGTGGATGGGGTCATGATTGTGGGATGTAGACTGGGAGAATGTCATTACGATTTTGGAAATCAATATGCAATAGAGCGAATAGATATTTTGAAAGATGTTTTAGATAAAATAGGCATCAACCCCAGAAGACTTAAAACCCTGTGGGTATCTGCTGGAGAGGCAAGCATATTTGCAAGAGAAGTGGAGAACTTTGTTGTAGAGCTTGAGAGTATAGGGCCTCTGGGTGAGGAGCTCCAGACGATCCCTGAAGGTGGCAAACATGGAGATACGTAGAGAAGTGGACATAGAAAATCACACATTTACTTTTCAGCAGAAAACCGAGAAAAGTGCTCGTATACTTGAGTTCGATTACAAGAAATGCAACGGATGCGCTGTATGTGTTTTCGCCTGTCCTGTCAACGCAATTGAGCTTGGACCTGTGAGCGAGATTGCTACTGGCCTTGATGCACCCCCTATCATTCTTGATCATATTAAATGCACTTACTGTGGGATTTGTGCTGCTATATGCCCCTTTAAAGCTTTTAATTTTCTGGAGAATGGAGAAAAAGTGGAATTCCCACTGGCTCTTGTGGATCACGCAAAAATTATCAATGATAAATGTATCGGATGCAAGCTATGTCAAGAGGTGTGTCCTACTGGAGCTATAAAACGGGAGATAGAGGTAAAAAGAGAAGATTTCCCAGAGAAAAATCAAAATTTAATCGGAGAATTGAAAATAGACAAGGACAAATGTAATTTATGTGGAATCTGTGCTGATTTTTGCCCTGCATTCATTCTGATAGAGAAAGAAGTAGGACCAGATACCATAATACCTTTTGATCAGCTTCTTTTTGATCAAACGCAATGTGATTACTGTAAGCTGTGTGAGGAGATATGCCCTGAGGATGCCATAACAGTTGAGGGAAAGAGGATCAAAGGCCAGCTTCCAGATGTATTTGGGAGAGTCTGGATTGAACTGGATAAATGTTCTCACTGCGATTATTGTGTCAAAATCTGCCCTTATGATGCAGTGGAGAATACCAAGACAGGAGATGGTGACCTGATACTATATGAGGGAAGACTTCACAAGTGTGATCCTGTGGGGTGTGCCGCTTGCATAAAAATATGTAAGCATAACAAGGTGTGGTATGTCTCCAAAAAAGATGGTAGAATTGCATTCAATGAAGATTTTTGTATATATTGTGGGGCCTGCGAATACGCCTGCCCATATGATCTGATTGAAGTAAGAAAAGATGTCATATTCACTCGCGAGCTCATTAATATCCCCCAGCCATGGAGAGAGAGCTGGGAAATGGCAATTGAACGAGTCATATCAAAAGAGAGAATAAAGGAGCTTGAAAGAAAAGCTGTTTCTGAAAGACCTACCCTTAAACCAGTTGAGGAAGAGGAAAGAGAGGTTCGGGTTTCACCAAACCAGAAATATATCCAGCAACAGCTTGAGAAAGTGATTGCCAACTTGACGTCACCAAAGGTAAGAGTTTTAATGGAGAGAGGAAAAGAGGACTCAGTAGATAAACTTCTGGAGGAATAAGATGACGGGCGAAAGACTGGGAGATGTGACAGTGAGCAATCTCAACGGGAAGAAAATCGTCCTCGGTATAACAGGAAGTATTGCTGCAGTCAGGTGTGTGGATCTTGCAAGAGAGTTGAGGAAACACGGAGCAGAAGTGATAGCTGTTATGACAGAAGAGGCAATGCGGATTATTCATCCAAACGCCATGGAGTTTGCAACGGGAAATCCAGTTATAACAGAGCTAACTGGAAAAATCGAGCATGTCAGCCTTCTTGGACTAAATGGTGAGGCAGACATGCTTCTAATAGCTCCTTCTACCGCCAATACTCTTTCCAAAATCGCATGTGGGATAGATGATACACCTGTCACCACTATGGCCACCACAGCTATAGGCTCTGGAATTCCTGTATCCATAGCACCTGCCATGCATGAAGGGATGTTCAACCATCCCAAGATTAAAGAACATATCAGAAGCCTAGAGATGCTAGGTATACAGATAATTCCGCCGGAAGTGAAAGAAGGGAAGGCTAAACTGGCCTCCACTAACACTATTGTTTGCTATCTGGAACGAATTTTTACCGGAAAAGAGTTGAAGGGCAAAAAAGTCCTGATAACCTCTGGACCCTCCATTGAGCGTATAGATCCAATTCGATTTATCACCAACAGAAGTGCCGGGATAATGGGAACAGAATTAGCCTTGGAGTGCTGGCGAAGGGGAGCTGATGTTACTGTCATCCAGGCTTTTGAAGGGGCTTATCCTTTTATAAACTATATCAGGGCAGAAGATGTTAGAACTATCCTTGACACCGTTATGAAAGAATTAGATAAAGGATATGACCTGTTTATCTCTGCTGCTGCCATATCTGATTTTACTGTTGACGCCGCTAATACCAAAATTAAAACCAACAGGAACGTGAGTATAACCCTAAAAGAGGCTCCAAAAGTTATACGAGAGGTCAGAAAAGCTTTTGACATCCATATTATAGGGTTTAAGGCCGAAACAGGAGTTAACGATGAGGAGCTAATAAAAATAGCAAAGGAAAAACTTCAATGCGATTCCCTACAGATGGTTGTGGCCAACGATGTCCTTGAGAAAGGAATGGGTACAAAAGATGATAGAGTAGTAATTGTCACCGAAAGGAAAGAAGAGTGGATAGAGGGGGAAAAATCCCTTATAGCGAGGAGGATCCTCGATAGATATGCAGAAGAATTTCTCTAAGGCCTTTTGTCCAGCCCATATAACCGGGTTTTTCGCTCCTGAATTCCGGAATGGGATGGTTGGATCAATCGGTGCAGGGATTACTCTGAATGTAGGGGTAACAGCTCGTGTTTCGGATGGAGACCCTGGAATTTTTTTCAATGAACAACCTACAGAGATCGATCCTGTGAAAACTATTATAGAGCAGTTGAATTTTTCAGGACGTATTGAACTTAAATCTAATCTCCCACTGGGATGTGGATTTGGATTGAGTGGTGCCGCTTCTCTTGCTTCTGCCTTGGCAATTAATCAGGCCTTGCACATGAGCAACGACGTTCTTACTCTGGCAGATATGGCCCATGTTTCTGAAATTACCTGTAAAACCGGGTTAGGAGATGTAGTGGCCCAAATGTATGGTGGGATGATTGTTAGGGAACGGGGAGGAAAACCCTCTGAGGCAGTGGTAAGAAAATTCACTATATCTTCACCCATTGATATAGTCATATTGGGACAACTACCAACTGAAGAAATTCTCAGCGATAATACTGTGATGAAGAAGATCGCTATTGCAGGGAGACAGAAACTGAAAGCTTTTCTAAAATTCCCTACCCTATCCAATTTTTTCTTTCAATCCAGAGAGTTTGCTGTGGGTACAGGACTTGCTGATTCCTCCATACTCGATATAATCGAGGCTGTGGAAAGCCAGGGAGGTCTGGCTTCAATGGCCATGCTTGGAAAGGTTGTTTTTGCAATTAACGGTTTTGATGCTCTAAATGAATTCGGTGAAGTAATCCAGACGAGAATTGACGACTGTGGTGCGAGACTTATTTAAAATAAAAAAATTAAACTTTAAGTTCGAGATTGATGGCTCTTGAAGGTGTAAACTTTGAAGCGCTGAAGAATTTTATGAGGGGGCAGTTGCTCCATTCCACTCTGGTATATATACGCTCAACTCCGGCTGCCTTTGCATTGGTTATGAACTGGCCAAGAAGCTCTTTTCCTACACCATGCTTGGTGTAACTTTTATCCACTCCAATAGTTGTAATGGAGGCGATATTTTCAGGAATTCCAAACTCTCCTGAAAAAAGACTTCCCATGATGAATCCAATTACTTTTCCATCATATTCTGCAACAAGAGACATAACTACCCTGTATTTTGGATCCAGTACTTCTTCGAGTTTTCTCTTATAATACTCCTCTCGCCTGTAGCCAACATACTGCTCATCTATCCGTATTATATCCTCTATATCTTCTCGTTTCATCACCCTTATGGACAACTTATTTGGGTCAAACCTCATTTAAACACCTATATTAATAATTATAATTTCTTGATATTTAACACAATCGGTTATAAAAGAGACTGTCAAGATTTGCTGAAAACCCATACGCTCCACACAAATAACGGACCAAACTGATCGTTCTGATCGTTACAATAGAGGCCAGAGTTGCTTGCATGGTTTTCCACCCTATAAAATGCCCACATAATTTCTAGAACTATCCGTAAACGTTAAATGGAAGCATGAACAACCATATATCTGGTATGTCCTATCGTACGTTTGAACGATTGTTGAGTGACATGCAGATTTCTATAGATGCAACAGAGAGGAGGAAATTATACAAGAAGGTTCTCAGAGAATTTGGGATACGGGAATCAGGACAGGATCTAGAGGACAGATTGAAGGATGATTTTGAGAGAGAGGAGATTGAACGGTTCATAAAGGAGATTTTAAGACTAGAGAGAGTGAAGAAAAAAGGTCAAGGATTGGAAACGTATCTGTAATCAAGATTGTTCCCACTAAAGGGAAACGTTAATATTACCCTTCGTCAGGAGAACTACTTCAGGCGCCCAACATCAGGGTGGTCCCTGACGTGGACTTCAAATCCACGGGCCCTTGACTGGGCCGGGGTTCGATTCCCCTTGGGCGCCGTTAATCTAGTTAGAGAAGCTTTTAGAGGTTCAGATTAATTAATCGCATGGTAAATTCTTTTAAAATTTTCAGTTCTTTTTTAAATCCATCATCAATAAAATCTACCGTTTTGTGACTATTAGGCTGTTTCTTCCCTATACAGAATACTCTAAGGACGTTATAACCAACTTACCTGATCTCCTATATGTATAGGTATTTGACATATTCTGATTCATAATAGACCCAACTCCACTGAAATTTCACGAAACGGTTTTCAACCAAAAGTTTAATACGTTCATAATCATATACATTTGAGGATGATTTTTAAAAAAAGAATACCTCGAGAACTGGAAAACTATGCAAAAGAAGTACTGCGAGATATCATACCTGCCCAAGATCCTCTTAGCTATCTTCGGGAAGGAGAAAAAAGTCTTGAAGAATTGTTAAGAGATGCAACTTTTCTGGCACAAATGGAGGAGAAAGCAGGGCGATCCATCACAAAAGAAGAACTCAAGGAAATACTTAAAAGACTTATGGAAAAATAGATAGTAGAGGAAAACTTTCATACCAAAACTCAGAAATCAATGAAATACCTGTAGCCTCAAAAGATGTTGTAAGACGAATAGATCAGCTGTTCTCAAAGTTTCCCCCCACAGGGTATCAGGAAAGCAAGCTGTTTGAAAGTGAGAATTTGATTCGATCCTCTTTACAAATCAAAATACCTCTATCATATTTATTTCACTCAAAGCACCCAATATAATCTTGCTAAAGATTGATGACAATTAGATGGCGTAAAATACACATTAACATCTTATTAATAGAAGCCTTTATTGCCATTCCCTATTCCTAATTCACGGTTTCATCAAGCAACCATTAAAGGATAATAAGGAACTAATTTTATAAAACATAAGTTACTCGGTATCACCGATGCAGAGTCTGATAATATCCCTGACTATTATTTTTATAGCCATAATGATAGCTCCGGCCATATCCAAAAAAATTCGTTTGCCTCTGATCGTTGTCGAAATAATCATGGGTACAATCTTTGGGAATTCCTTCCTCGATATAATCTCTTCCGATCCTATAATCGACTTTTTTAAATCTTTTGGTCTGATTTACCTGATGTTCCTTGCTGGAATGGATGTAGATTTTGAGAAAATTGAGGGTTACGTTTCCAAGACACTGAAAATAGCTGCATTCTCAATTCTAGTCCCCTTTGCAGCAGGTGCGATGATATCACCTTACATAGGTGTACATCCTCTTTTTTTAGGTACAGTTTTTTCGACCACATCAATAGGTATAATCCTACCTTTCACTAAAGAAGTCGGCCATAAAAAAGCATTCGCTCACACGTTACTCAGTTCAGTAGTTCTAGTGGACATTCTGAGTATATTTTTGCTAGCATTTTCGGTAACCTTTATTCAGGGAGCTTTTACTCTCTCTTTTCTATACTCATCAACTCTTATCATCATATTATTTTTGATTCCAAAAGTAATAAAAAAAGGTGGGATCCAGACCAGAGTGGATAAGTGGTTGTGCGATGAGGCACATTTTGAACAGGGAGTCAGAGTGTCGTTTGCTCTGATAATCGCTCTTGTCGCATTTTCAGGAGTACTGGGATTCCATTCTATTATAGGGGCCTTTATAGCTGGATTGATAATATCCGAACTCACCCCCCATGAGAGATCTTTACTGGAAAAAAAGCTTGAAAGTTTTGGTTACGGTTTTTTTATCCCATTATTCTTCATCCTGGTAGGAGCCAGAATCAATTTGCCCGCGATTTTCTCCAACATAAAAACTATCGAAGTTCTTATGATAATAATAGCCACTGGAATTCTCTCAAAAACTATTGGTGTGGGTCTGATTTCTAAACTAACAGGGTTTAATATCAGAGAGAGCATATCTCTTGGTCTCCTTCATGCAGCAAGAATGAGTTTGATAATAGCTGCTGTTGAAATAGGATTCGAGATAGGGTTAATAGGAGAAGACCTCTTTTCCATCTTTGTGATACTGGCGATGATCTCTGTCATTTTCACACCATCGGTTGCTAAACATATACTCTCCACAGACAGAAAGTTACTGGAAGTTAAGTGAGACGTGTACAGATGACGGCAAACTTATTCCATGTTTACACCATCTGATTTTCCATTACTCAGAAATACAGTTTTAAAAATATATCAGAGTCCATTTTAAGAGATTTTCCGAGAAAATTAAAAAATGGGGCCGGTGCGATTTGAACGCACGATCGACGGGTCTCTTCGGGTCAGCACTCCAACGGCTCATCATCTGATATCAGCAGACCCGTTGGTCATCATTTTCCGCTGGAGCCCGTCGCCCTACCTGGCTAGGCCACGACCCCATAGGATATTGTCAATAAATTGACAGATTATATAGCCATGCTTTACAATATACCTGGAGCTAACAATTATATAACCATTACGATACCCCAAAATCAGTCTATTAAAGCCCCAATTCTCTGGAAATGCCCTTCATACTCATTAAAGCTATGTCCATAAATTCCTCAAGAGAGAGACCAAGTTTTTCAATTTCCCTTATACCATCTCTATAAGCTCCTCGGGCAAAACTTTTATCTTTAAATTTTTTCAGTACTGAATTAACCATTACATTTTCAATTTTTTTTCCTTTAACCAGAGCACAGGCAATAATAAGTCCTGTAATTGAATCTGCAGCAATAAGAGCTACTTCCAAAGGTGTTTTCCTTTCTGAGAAAATTTTATAATTATGTTTTTTAACTGCATCGATAATTTCTCCACTTACACCCATTTTTTCCAGTTTTTCTGCTGTTATTATTCCATGTGTTTCCGGAGTGGATTGTTCATAATCCAGATCGTGAATCAAACCTGTGAAACCCCATTTTTCAACATCTTCTCCGAGCTTTTTCGCTAACCCCCTCATGATAGCTTCTGTGGCAAGACAATGTTTGAGGAGGTTATCGCTGGATGACATGTCCTTAAGTATTCTTAACGCCTCTTCTCTTCTCAAAGTCAATAAACCACCTCCTGGTCATTACTCTGATAAAACCTCTCTCGCCTCCAGAGGCTCTTTATCTTTTTATAAGTTTCTGAATAAGCATTCTGGTAGAAGAGCTCAGATCCAGTTCTAGAGTCTTTCTCAGAGGAAGGGATATAACATCTGTAGCATCTCCAGAGGGTTTCGCTTCTTTCAAAGGTGTGACAGGAGAGACAAGGATATCTACCACTACATAATGATACCTTACCTTCCCTCTATCATCTACGATAATCTCCCCTACATCAATGATCTTTTCTGGAATTCCCTCTATATCTGTCTCTTCCTTTAACTCTCTAATGGCAGCGTCAAAAAGTGGTTCTCCCAGCTTCACATGGCCTCCTGGAATACTCCATTTTCCTTCATCTGGTGGATACTTTCGTTTAATAAGGAGGATATTCTGCCCCTCCAAGACAACTGCTCCAACTCCCACTTCAGGTCTGTCTGGAAACTCCATACTGATGGTTCCCCCAAAAATATCTTCGGGATCTTTACCGTTTCGCCTGTATCAGCCCTCAATCACACACAAAAGAAAGAACTTCTATCTCCTCATACTTCAGCACATCTTCCGGGGCAACAGCAGAATTACCAACCAGAATAATCCCACCTTCCTCTACGATTTCCCTTGCATATTTCACTGCTTCATCTCCTTCTTTCTCAATTATTTTTCCATCCTGTTCAACAATTTTGAATCTCACCATATAGCATCATACAGCAAATGGACTGCCCCATTAAAAATGTTATCCTGCAAAAAGATATAAAGGTCTCCGGAAAATCTTTTCATGATGAAAGAATGTATAAGGCTCTTGTTTAAAAGAAAATCAGTACGAAGTTTTCTAGATAAAGACGTGGACGATAAAGTTATTCTCCAGATCTTGGAGGCTGGCAACGCAGCACCTTCAGCTGGAAATCTGCAACCAAGGGAGTTCATTGTGGTCCGTAATAAAAATATAAAAGAGGAACTGTCAAAGGCTGCACTGAATCAGCGATTTATAGCCAGAGCTCCCGTGGTGATAGTGGTGGTAGCAAATTTCCCCAGATCCACTAGGGTATATGGAGAGAGAGGATACTTTTACACCATTCAGGACTGCTCAGCAGCAATTCAGAATATTCTTCTGGCAGCCGAAGCCCTTGGCCTAGGAAGTTGCTGGGTAGGAGCTTTCAAGGATGAAGAAGTAAGCAGGATACTCAAATTGCCTGACCATACCAGACCTATGGCCATCATACCAATAGGATATCCTAAAAAAGAAGGGGCTAAAACTGGAAGAATATCTATTCAAGAATTGATCCACAGAGACCATTGGTAACAACGTATAGAGCATATGACCCGATTCATCTCCTTTATTTTCCTTAAGGTGGTTCCTAACATTTATTCTCTCGGATGACATTCCATACTCCGGTATAGACAACCACAGAGCTTTGAAATCCAGAAACGCTAGATTATTGTCCACCCGACTCCATCAATATTAGCTTTATTCCCAGATCATGCGAGAATGGGAGTGGATCTCATCAAGAACCTATTCTGGCTGTCGCAGCCAATTGTTGCAGCCAACATCCCAAATATAAAAAGTCTTCTCATTCAATCCCATGTAATCACACCTCACAATCATTTTCCAATTTAAGATTTCTGAAGATCCTCCATAACCTTTGTATGGTCTTTAGATGTTTTGTTATACAACAGAACTGGGTGCCAAATGTATATATCCCTTTACCGATCTGAGATAGGCCGTGGCACCAAACCTTTCAGAAAAATATAACCAAGCATGTAAAGAAATTGCTACTAGATTAATACATGGAGAAGAGGATCTGGATCGGATTAAAAGAGAGGTCAGCCGAAAATACGGTCTTGCATCACTACCTCGAAATTCCGACATTCTAAAAATTATTCCACCTGAAAAGAAGAAGAAGTTTCAAAAAATACTGGTTTTAAAACCTGTTAGAACCATTTCTGGAGTGGCGGTTGTATCTGTCATGACCTCTCCTTCCAGATGTCCTCATGGTAAATGCATTCCCTGTCCAGGAGGGGTGGAATTCTCCACTCCTCAAAGCTATGTAGGTCACGAACCGGCTGCCCTACGAGGGAAACAGCATGATTTTAATCCTTTTAACCAAGTATATCATAGACTGAAGCAGCTCCAAGAGATAGGGCATCCTATTGACAAAGTAGAACTCATTGTTATGGGTGGTACCTTTACCTCAAGAACCCTCTGCTATCAGGAATGGTTTGTAAAGGAATGTTTCAATGCTATGAACTATTTGTCCGGGTTGAAAGAGGAGATTATTCTGGAGAAAGCTCAGATTAAAAACGAAAAAGCCCGAATTAGAAATGTAGGAATAACCTTCGAGACCCGGCCGGATTGGGCCAGACCATTTCACATTGAAACTATGCTCAGACTTGGTGGAACTAAAGTAGAGCTTGGTGTTCAGGCAGTATATGATTTTATTTTAAAGCGGATAGAAAGGGGACATACAGTTGACGATGTGGTTAATGCAACACGACTGCTAAAAGATGCTGGATTCAAAGTCGGATACCATATGATGCCCGGACTTCCTGGAAGCAATAAAAAAAGAGATATACGGATGTTCAGGAAGATATTCACACAGGATGCATTCAAACCAGATTACCTGAAGATCTATCCCACTCTTGTTGTGAAAGGTACCAGATTGTATGAAATGTGGAAGAAGGGGGAATACATCCCTTACACTACAGAGGAGGCTGTGGATCTGATCGCAGAAATTAAAACATTTGTTCCAGAGTACGTAAGAATTCAGAGAATTCAGAGAGATATTCCGGTTAGATTTGTAGAGGCTGGAACTAAAAAAAGCAACATTCGTCAGCTTGTTTTTGAAAAATTGGAAAGAGAAGGGAAGAAGTGCAGATGTATTCGATGTCGGGAAGTTGGTCATAAAATGCTTAAAAACCAAGATATTGGAGAATCGATCGATATAAAAATATCGCAGTATTCAGCCAGTGGGGGTAATGAGTATTTTATTTCCGCTGTATATGACGAAAAAGATGTTCTGTTTGGATTTACAAGGTTAAGAATTCCAGGAGAGGTATTTTCATCAGAGTTGAAATCATCTGGAATTGTGAGAGAACTCCACGTATATGGCCCTATGGTGCCCATCGGAAAGCAGCCACTCACAGAATGGCAGCACAGAGGAATCGGAGAGAGACTACTTAGAGAAGCTGAAAACATTACCCTCGAAAATGGGTGTAAAAACCTTGCGGTAATAAGTGGAGTGGGTGTGAGAGACTACTATAGAAATATGGGATATAGAAAAAAAAGATACTATATGGTCAAAAAACTATAAAGCCTGACATGGTATCTGACAGTGAGGAGAGCAGATTACCTTCTTGCTTTTCTCCACACCATAAAAAGGGCTATTACAACAGCCACAAAAAGTAAAATGAAAACTAGTTGCCACCCAATCAATCCTCCCCCCATCACTTCTGCCGCTTCTGGTACCGACACAGGCGAGGGAATTGCTTTGGGCATGGGTGTTGGGGTTGGCATGGGTGTAGGTGTACTTACTGGCATGGATTCGGGAACTGCCGTGTAAGCTATTTCCTGTCCCTTAAGGTAATATCCATAATACCATCCCAGAACCCCTCCAAATAAGGATGCAAAAACGAGAGCTGGCAGAAGACTCTTCAATTCTCTTATAATCCGTCCCCTGTCGGTCATTTTTGGAGCTATAACAATGTACTTTTCCTGAGGCTCGTAAATTTTAATTTTTCGTCCTTTTCTACTCCATCGTATTTCTTTTACACTTATAAGCCCCACTTCGAGAAGTTTTTCCACATTATACTGGACGGTTGTCAAGGGAACTTCCAGTTTTTCAGCTATTTTGGATGCAGAGAGAGGTTCTTCCGAGAGCAATTTGAGGATTTTTACTGCAGTCTCATTGGACAGTGCCTGGCTCACCACTTTTGCCAGGTCATCATCCATTGGAAGAACCAGCAGCTTTTTTACCATCGAGTACAGATTGGGATGAAGGTACATGAACTTTTTGATAACTACGAACCCGTTAGAAGTTATTTCCCTTAGAATTGAAGCTCCCTCTGGAAAACTTTTTAACTCATCTATCAAAACTCAAATAGATGAAGATTTTCATTGATGGGGCATCAAAGGGAAATCCAGGGAAAGCCGGAATAGGTGTAGTCATACAGAGTCATGATGGAAGTGTTATTCAAACTTACAAAGAGTATATTGGCTATGCCACCAATAATCAGGCCGAATATTTAGCTTTAATAAAGGGACTTGATCTTGCAAGTAAAAGAGGAGCAGTGAATCTTGAGGTGTATTCAGATTCCGAGCTTCTAATCCGGCAGATGAATGGGGAGTATAAGGTCAGAAATCCTCATCTGAGAAAACTGTATGGTCAGGTAAAAAATCTAGAAAAAGGCTTCAAAAAAATCACTTACAGGCACATCTCACGAAAACAAAATTATCTGGCAGATAAGCTGGCAAATGAAGCGATATATTCATCAAATCATTGAGCAGATTAAGTCATATCAGTCCCAGATCCATGAGAATTTGATCCACATCAATGTGCTGTTTAACCTCGCTCACCAGCTTCTCAATTCCATCGTCTTTTTTCCTGATGTCTGCTTTTTTCCCCAAATACTCCAGTACTGCCCTTATGACATTATCGTTCAGGAACAGGCCATGCATGTAGGTTCCAAAAACCATACCATCTTCTGAACAACTACCTTCATTCTCAAAAATCGGGTTGGATGCCTTCGTAATACCCATATGAATCTCATATCCCTTTACTTTTTCTCCTTTTATTCTGTCGAGAATCACACAGTCTCCAGTTACTTTCCGCTCTACCTGCACTGTGGTTTTCTCATATTTATCGAATATACTCACCCCATCAATGAGGCCGAGACCTTCAATTTCAATATCTCCCTTCCCAAGTTCAATCCCTCTATCTACAATGACTCTGCTGAGCATCTGATATCCACCACATATCCCTATAATAGGGATTCTCCCTGCAATTTTTTTGAGTTTTTTATCCATACCATGTTTTTTTAGCTCTATGAGATCTGCTACCGTGTTTTTAGTACCTGGAATGATCACAATAGAATACGAGTCTAGATCTTCATTAAGATCTACATACCGTACATCTGTATATTTTTCAAGTTTTTCAAAGTCAGTAAAATTGGAGATTCTTGGTAAACGAAGAATTGCAATATCCCCTCCCTTTTTCCTAGACCGACCTTTTTTCTCTTCCAGAGCTAGTGAGTCTTCTGATGGCAAATCAAAATCGAGATAAGGTAACACACCATACACTCTCACTCCAGTCATTGTTTCAAGGGCTGATATCCCAGAATCAAGAAGTCTCACATCCCCCCTGAACTTGTTTATGATGAAACCTTTGATCAGTTTTCTATCCTCTTCTGGTATCAGCATATACGTGCCGTACAGACTGGCGAACACTCCACCCCTCTCAATATCGCCCACCAGATAAGTCTTCGCTCCGGTAAAACGGGCTACCGCCATATTGGTTATATCTCTGTCATAAAGGTTTATCTCGGCCGGATTTCCAGCTCCCTCTATTACCACTATATCATATTCTTCAGACAATTTTTTAATGGATTTTGTAACAACATTCCACAGAGTTTGTGTTTCTTTATAATAATCTCTCGCCTGTATATCTTTATAGGGCGCTCCATATACCATAATCTGGGCAGTTGAATCTCCCTTTGGTTTTATGAGTATAGGGTTCATGTATTCAGTGGGTTCTTCTTCACAGGCCATGGCCTGGACTGCCTGGGCTATGGCTATCTCTTTGCCCTCTTTTGTCACATAAGAATTGAGACTCATATTCTGGGCTTTAAAAGGAGTTACTTTATACCCCATATCTTTTAAAATTTTGCAGAAAGCTGCAGTCAAAACACTCTTACCTGCATGGGATGTAGTTCCCACAAACATTATGAATTTGCATTCACTTTCCACTCCATCTTTCCTGTCATACATCCCGTTTCATCCTCATAATTTTAAGATTCCCTTGCTGTTCTTAACTTCATAAAAAGGAGATGAAAAACATATATTATCTACCACTTTTATGTTATTTTCTAAAAAAAATCAGTCTCTCACACATGTTATCTCCTTTCTCAAAGGATTTTAGAGTCACTACATCCACCTGAGGATTTATATTCTCAACGGTGACCTTGAACCACACATCACATCCAGCCTGATCTTCATCTTTCAGATTCATTCGTTGATGCCATTCCCACCAAGGACAGCTTGTGTGTCTCACAATTACTCCATCTTCACGTTCTATAATCTCAACTTCCTCTCCCATGATTTCGCTGCTTATCTGAATAGCTCTGGCAATACTCTTAATATCCTCAGGTTTTGCTACACCATATTCAAGATACAACTGAGCAGTTCCCTTGCCCACTTTTTCCCAGAACTTTTTAACAAGCCTTCTTGCAGCTTCATTTCCATACTCATCCTTAACTGTATCTCGCCACTTAAAATAGAAATCTCTGCATATGTTCCACATAGCCCTTAGATCTTTTTCCGCATCTCTTACCATTGATTTTCACCTTTTTACCTGTGATGTACCCTTCGCAATCAACCATCATATATTTTTTAATAGAAAAACTTTTTTATCATATCGCTAATCAATAAGTGGTGGTTTAATGAAGATCATAGTAGGGATCAAGCAGGTCTATGATGTAGACCAGATCAGAATCGATCAAGAGACCAGAGAACCTGTTCTGGACGTTCCTCTTAAAATCGATGATCTCAGTAAAAATGCCCTTGAAGAAGCCGTAAAACTGAAGGAAAAGCATGGTGGCCATATTTATGCCATACTGATCAATGGACCGAAAGCTGGAGAGGCTGTTAAAGAGGCTCTTGCCATAGGTGCTGATGAAGCGTATATTGTAGACACAAGCAATAAAGAAGTAGATACTCGAATTACTTCAAAGATCTTTAGCGCTCTTGTGAGGAAGGTTGAGTTTGACCTAATCCTCCTGGGTCACGCTTCTGTTGACAGTTACACCGGTCAGTTAGGCCCAAGAGTTGGAGAGATTCTCGGTATTCCCGTGATCACCCATGTAAGGGAGATACAGGTAAATGACGGAAAATTAATCGCCACAAGAGATCTAGAGACAGAATTTGAGATTGTAGCTGTGTCTATGCCCGCCTTGATTACCGTTACAAACGAGATAAACGAACCCCGCCTCCCTTCTCTATCTCAGATACTCAGTGCAAGAAAGAAACCCATCCACACATTAACACTGGAAGAAGTTGGGATTGCAGAGGAGTCTCTGTATGTAAACATAATCTCCAATAAAGCACCGAGAATGGAGAGAAAAAGAAAGATATACGAGGATGAGCATGATACAGGCCTTCAGGAGATGATCTCAGATCTTGTAAAAGAGGGAGTGATATAATGGGTATCGCTATTTTTTCTGAACATGCCGAGTTAATCAAAGAGGTTTTATCAGCAGCAAACATATTAGTGGATCGATTTGGCGATTCAACTGTAATTACTTTTGAAAATAATGATTTTGAGAAGTATGGAGCAAAAAGTATAGTAACAATTGAAGGGCCCCCAGAAAAAGTGAGGCTTGAGGACTACATGGTGCAGGCTCTCTTACAGTACTACGAGCGGTTTAAACCAGAAGTGATTCTCATAGGATCAACCAGACGCGGAAAAGAAATAGCATCAAGACTTGCAGGAAAACTTGACACAGGATGTGTGACTGATATTACAGGTATCAAAATCAATGACGGCAATGATGGAATTACAGTAGAGCGCTTTTCCTACAGTGGGCGTACCATTGCAAAAGAGGTCATAAACTCCAGCCCCGTCATACTCTCAGTCATGCCTAGGGCCTTCGAACCAGTAGAGAGAGAAGGAAGAGGAGAAGTGGTAGCATTTGATTTCACGTACAACCTCAAAGATTCGCCAGGTATTGAAATTGTAGACAAGAAAACCAGAGAGAGCGAGGCAATGGAACTTGAAAAAGCAGAAGTAATACTAGGAGTTGGTCGAGGAATTGGAGGGGCGGATAAAATCAAAGAGTTGGAAGAGCTGAAAGATCTCCTAAATGCAGAAATTGGGAGTACACGCCCTGTGGCCTATGACTATGGATGGCTTCCTGAAAGCACTATGATTGGCTTATCAGGAAAAAGAGCAAAACCAAAGCTGTACATAGGTATTGGAGTTTCAGGACAGATTCAGCATATCACAGGAATTATGCAGGCTAAAACCATTGTAGCCATAAACAAAGATAAAGAGGCCCCTATATTCGAATATGTTGACTATGGGTTTGTGGGAGACTGGAAAGAAATAATACCGAAAATGGTTGAACAATTGAAAAAGATTAGATAACCAATAATCTATTTTCTACTTCTACTTTTTTCCAAATAAACCTCAAAAATAGCTGTTACGGCCCTTAAAAAGCAAAATAACCGATTTTTCCAGAGAAACGAAATCGCTATACTTAAATAACATGTATACGATATTTAAAATCATGAAAATCGAGAAAATTTGTGTCGTCGGAGCAGGAACCATGGGACACGGCATCGCCCAGGTTGCTGCCATGCACGGATACCCCGTTACCATGATAGATATCAAACAGGAGTTCATAGACAGAGCCTTTGAAGGCATACAGTTCAGCTTAAATAAGTTTGCCAGCAAGGGTAAAATCAGCCAAGAGGATGTTGAAAAAACTCTGGAGAGAATCACTGGGTCTACCAATTATGAAGACGCTGGAGACGCCAGTCTCGTAATTGAGTCCATCCCAGAAGACATGAAACTCAAACAGGATCTCTTTAAAAACCTGGACGACATATGTCCTGAAGATACAATTTTTGCATCCAACACATCAGCCCTGAGTATAACTGAAATGGCCTCTGTTACTGAGAGAAAAGAGAAATTCATAGGTATGCACTGGTTCAATCCACCTCCAATAATGAAATTAATTGAAATAGTCAAAACTGTGGATACCTCTGAAGATACTCTGAACACCATCATTCAACTCTCCAAGGAATTTGGGAAAGAGGTTGTCGTGTGTAAAGACGCCGTAGGTTTCATAACAAGCAGAGCTCTTCAAGCCTTCGTTACAGAATGTATAAGAATCCTTGAAGAGGGAATAGCCAGTCCAGAGGATATCGACAAAGCCATAAAACTCGGTCTGAATCATCCCATGGGTCCCTTCGAACTCCTTGACTTCACTAATGGAATACCAGTCATATATCACGCAGGAGAAGAGATGAGAAAAGTATATGGAGACAGATTCACCGTTCCTCAGACAGTACGAATGTTGTACCATGCAGGAAGACACGGAAGAAAGAGTGGTAGAGGGTTTTATGATTACAGGAAGGAGTAGTATATGACCGATGTAGCAATCGTTGGAGTAGGAACTACAAAATATGGAAAACATCTGGATAAATCCGGAACAGATCTGGCTCAAATGGCAGTGAGGGAAGCATTGAATGACGCTAGAAACATAACCATCAGGGACATAGAGGGATTCGTGCTGAGTTCCCAGAACCCAGAAATCCTCCAGAAGCAGGGAAATTCAGTGAATCATTATTCAGAATTTCTTGGAATTGGAGCAAAATACGCCGCAAGAGTTGAGGGTGCATGTGTGAGTGGCACGATGGGGCTACGGACTGGATACCTAGCAGTAAAATCAGGGATGGTGGATACATGCCTAGTTGTAGGAGTGGAGAAATGCTATGAACTGCCATCAGGCTCAGACATAATGGCCGCCTTTGCCTATGTAATAGATAGAGACTGGGAAGCTGCTTTCGGCTCTAACGCTCCCATGGGATTTGCCATGTTTGCCACCCGACACATGCAGGTATATGGCACAACTGAGGAACAACTGGCCACGATATCAGTCAAGAACAGAAATTTTGCATCTAAGAACCCAAAAGCACATCTTCAGAAACCCATTACTGTGGAGGATGTGCTGAATTCAAAGCCTGTGTGCAAGCCTTTAAAGCTGTTGGACTGTTGTCCTGTCAGTGATGGTGCTTCTGCTGTGATACTGGCAAGGGGGGATATTGCCAGAGATTACACTGACACTCCTGTATATATTAGAGGTATAGGTCAGTTTCTCGTTCCTGAAAACGTGATAAGCAGTCTTTCTGATCTGACAGAATTTACTGCTCTGAAAATGGCATCCCAAGAGGCTTACAGACAAGCTGGAATTACCGCAGATGATGTGGATGTGGCTGAGACTCATGATTGTTTCACCATAGCAGAATTACTGGAGATTGAGGCCATGGGCTTTTGTGAAAAGGGAGAAGGAGGCAGATTTGTTGAAGAGGGGCAAACAGATCTGGGGGGGAAAGTAGCGGTAAATACTGGAGGCGGATTACTCTCCAGAGGCCACCCCATAGGGGCAACTGGAATATGTCAGGCGAGTATTATCACAGAACAGCTCAGAGGAGATGCTCCCAAAGGGAGACAGGTGGATGGAGCAGAGATAGGTCTGAGCCAGAACTTGGGCGGATGGGGAACGAGTCAGGCAGTAGTAATTTACTCGAGGTGATATGAATGGAAGAGGAACGAGAGATAATGGAGGTTCCGCCCAGATATCCGAACTTTGAGCAGACTGCCATAAAAGAATTCTGGGACGCTCTGGAAAATGAAAAGCTTATAACGACACGGTGTGAAAGCTGTGGGAAGATTGAATTCCCTCCAAAAATCATATGCACTTCATGTTATTCAGACGATATGGAATGGGTGGATTTGCCTCTCCAGGGAAAACTGTATTCTTTTGCAGAAATGTTCGCAGTTCCCAGTGGGTTTAATCCTCCTATTACTGTGGCAGTGGTGGAGCTAGAAAACGGTGTTCGGCTATTTGGACATGTAATAAATGCATCCTATGATGAGCTGAAAGTGGGAGACGATATAGAGATTACCTTTGAAGAGATGAACTGGTTCGACTACAAAAAACACAAGTATTTTGTGTTCAAGAAGAAGTGAGAATTTCATTTCTCTTCTTTTTTTAAGATAATGTAACACCCCCAAGAAACTCAACCATAGCGGTAATAAACCCCAAATCCACCTCGGGGATAGCTCCAGTTTACCCCTTTATTCCCCATCTGATGACATACAATGAAACATGTTCCACATTCCAGACAACCTTCGTAGTTGAAATGAACCTCCTCTTCAAACTCATACAGCTTTGCAGGACATGAATGGAGGCATGGCTTAAGCTGGCAGTCCCTGCATAATTCATTATCCACTGTGATATGGGCCTCTTTATCCAGTTCAAAAACATTCAGTCCGAGTCTGTCCTGGATGCTCAATCGTTTTACATCTCTCATAGTATCCTGCTCCCTTTCCAAAGATCTTTCATCAAAGTAAACGTACTCACGTCAGCCTCTTTGATGGCTTCCCGGATTTGTTTACAGAGAGTCTCCTGCTCACCTTTAATATCGAAGATCTTCTTCACCATAACATTCACCAGATCGGGGTAGAGGGAATATATGCGTGAACTGGAAAGAAATATTGGGGCTTTTTCAAATTTTCTCAGATCTTTCAGAACGAATTCACTCTCCAATAACTGCTCATATAAGGCAAGGGATTTCAGAGAGAAATCATTTTTTTCAGAGCATTTGATTATAGTCTGGGCTGCAAGAACTCCAGAGGCAAAAGCAAAATCCATTCCACGAACCGTAAATCCTGTATTAAGGCAAAATCCTGCAGCATCTCCCGTAAGAAGGTATCCCTCCCCAACAAGCTTCGGTATTGCTCTTATTCCACCTTCTGGGATCATATGGGCAGAATATTCTACTGTTGTACCACCATTAATCAATGGTCTGACATAGGGATGTTCCTTTAAACCACTGAGCAACTCATCCAAATCAGACCCGTGACTTGCAATTTCCTTCACGTTAGCTACAATGCCAAGAGAGATGGTCTCCAAGTTGGTATACAAAAATCCACCTCCGGGCAATCCGTCAGTAGGGGAGCCCACCATAAGATTTGCAACTCCTTCCTTGGAATCGACCTGAAATCGCCGGTTTATTTCTTCTTCGCCCAGTTTAATTACCTCTTTCACCCCAACTGCTAGTTCTTCAGCTTTGAAATCATCTCGCAATCCTGCTTTCTTTCCGAGAGGAGAGTTGACACCATCTGCTATGATAACAGCTCTGGCAGTTATTTCATCATCACCTGCACAGATTCCAGTAGTATCCTCCTCTCTAATCAGATCATCCACTCTAACTCCAGAAGCGACAATACCTCCTTTTTCTTCCACCTTCCCTGCAAGCCAACCATCAAGTTTTTCTCGTATAACGGTATATGATCTTCCTTCAGTTTTACCTGAAAACTCCAGAGTTGTTGCGCTTTCATCAGTTAAAAATGAAATTCGTTCTTTTACAATCTCTCTTTCAAAAGGCAAATCTTCCATGAGCTCAGGCGTGAACTTTTCGATGGCATGAGTATATATCCGACCACCGGTTACATTCTTCGAACCGGGAACCTTTCCACGTTCAACGACAAGTATATTCAACCCTGCGGACGCCATAACATACCCTGAAGAGAGTCCCGCGATTCCCGCTCCCACTACAATTGCATCAAAATCCGCCAAGCTTATCAGCCCCTGGAAACAAATAAAACATACCAATAAAAATTTTGCTATTTATCTTTATTATCCACATACCATTCCCTGATCCAATGAATTCGGGGTCTGAAGACTTCCGTCAAGTTCTTCCAACATTCTCTTTGCAACACCTCTCTGAAGAGCTCTTATGGAATATCTGTAGATTTATTACATTTTGTAGATAAACCCCTATCTACAATATACAAACCATATATAACTCCAAATTTCCATCATCACTAGTTGCGAACACAATTAAATTCGAAGACAAGAACATCCAAGGATTCGCTATCATATACTCTCATAATTTCCTCTTTCAACTCTTCTTCCGTCATGATGTCTCCATTCACTGTTATTACATTCGTTACACCCAGATCCAATAGCAACTTTTCCAGATTAATCCTACCTCCTACGAACTTCTGGCCTCCTGTACGGGCAGCTATTCTATTACTAAGAATTATATATAGTATCCTTGCCTTTCTTTCAACACTCTCAATAATTCCCTGAACACCAGTGTGGAAGAACCCCATATCCCCGCATAACGCCACACTTTTTTTTCCAGTTCCCATAGAAATCCCGATGGCAACTCCAGGAGAGGATCCCAGAGAATACGCCGTACCAGTAATTCCATAAGAACTGGCCACACACAGAACAGAACACCCCAAGTCGAGAGCTACAGGCTCAGGGATATACTCGATGTATGCGAGATCCCTAATAACATTAAACAGTTTCTGGAGAGAGCATTTTTCACATACTTCTGGCCTGATAATCGATCCTAAGAAGACTTTTCTCCTGATGATATCGTCTTCAATATACTCCAAGGCTAGATGAACATCTTTTTTTTCAATAAGACCTGAAACTGGCATATGACCTGTTAGCTTCCCCAGAACAACAGTTTTGCTAGAGGAAGTTAGAAATCGTTCAATAAATGGATAAGTTTCCTCTACAACAAGAACTCTGGAATGGTTTTTCAAAAAATCCATAACCTTTCTTTCAGGAAACGGGAACACCATTCCTAAATGGAGATGATCAGCCTGGAGATCAGTATTCACTTTTCTGACAAGAGAACTGCAAAAACCACTAGAGATTATTCCGACATCTGTGTTGCCATTGATTTCTTCCTGATTCAGATTGGTAACTTCACTCCATCCCTTCATAATCGGCACTTTTGTCAGATGATGCCGTTTCCGTCTCCCCTGTTCAGTATACTTCCATGCGATATTTCTAGTTAATTTTACTTTAGAAGATTCAATAGATTTCATATCAGAAATAAAGCCCGAGGATTCCAGCACTCTGGATGTTACCCTAATAAGCACTGGTGAGTGAATTAATTCGGAAAGTTCCACCCCTTCTACAATGGCTTTAACCAGTTCACTGGGAGTTGATGGATCAAATACTGGGAACTCACCTATAAGACCGTATAAACGTGAGTCCTGTTCGTTCTGAGATTTTACAGCGGAAGGATCATCACCGGCAAGGACCACAAGACCGCTTCCAATGCCATGAAAAGAGGCAGTGATAAGAGGATCAGACGCTATATTAACTCCGACATGCTTCAACACCACCATGGCTCGTTTTCCACTGGCTGAAACACCAAGAGCGATTTCAGTTGCAACCTTTTCATTGATAGACCACATGGCGTTGACATCATTTTCAACGAGATAAGGGATGATATCGTCGACCGGATACCCATACACTCCAGTAACAACCTCAATTCCAGAAAGCATCACTCCTTCAACAATCGCCTGAAGTCCGGTGAGAGACTTTGAGAAATGAGACCTCATGTTCCGAGATACATTCCTTTCAAATTTAACAGTTTGCGTATGTTGATGCTTACGACCCTATAGATGTAATTTAATAATCTGGGTTATCGATAAATATATATATTTCACTAAAAAGCGTGATGAATGGTTGGTAACATGTCCTTGCTGGACAGATTCAGGAAAAAAGAGGAAAAAGGAGAGGAGGAAATGTCTGAAAAAGAATTAACACCAGAAGAAGCAGATAAGTATATGGAAGAGGTAATGGGGTTCACGCCACGAATGTTTAAAATAATAAACCAGCTTAACCCCGAAGCCGGAAAGACCTTTGCAGATTTTTATAACAGCCTGTGGAAAGATGCAGCCCTATCCAAAAAGATGAAAGAGTTGATCTTCACCGCTATTGGAGTAGCTACCATGTCCCCTCGATGTCTGATTCATGTAGTACCAGCTATGAAAGCTGGAGCGACTGTTGAGGAAGTCTTTGAAGCTGCCTCTGTTGGAGTTATTGCCGCTGGTTTTGTAGCCAATGGAAAAGGAATACCTTACGCTTTCGAATACGCTGTTAAGGCTGTTGAAATTGCCCAGAAATTCCAAGCTGGAGAGGACTGGGAGTATCTACCTCAACCAAAATTCGACCACGGAATACACTAATCTTTTATCCTATTTCTTTTTATCATTGGTGGGGATTGTCCCTAATTAGTGGCTTTTTTGTGTTGTATGTTTACTCAACCTGAAGAGGCCACAATAATAGATTAGATGGGCGATCAAAATTAATAACAAAAATATAATGAGAACTCTTAATCTCTATTTTTTCTTGTGAATAACCTTGACATGACTCCAAATCCAATAGATAACAACTTCTAACAACCACAGTATAGGTGTCATACACAAACCATTGCATAATTTAAAAAAACAAAGGAGAGAGGAGAAACTAGAAAAACAACCAATATACCAAAAAATAAATATAGGACAACCCTCTACCTCGACTTTGGGACTGTCCAGAAAATCAAAGAAAAATACCCGATTTCAGTGTCTAAAATCGTTTACAACCTGCTACATGCTATCATTGATGGAAAGAATCCTTTAGAAAGTTTCATTCCTGAAAATATCCTTAGAGAATGCGGGGGTTGCCGAGCCAGGCCAAAGGCGACAGACTCAAGATCTGTTCCCGAAGGGGTCCGAGGGTTCAAATCCCTCCCCCCGCACTATTTTACAGGTATATACTACAAATCGAGGGCAGTAATTCATCACTCTCTCCTCTACCCCCCATTTTAACGAAGGCACCATTATCAACGAATTTGCTTGAAAAAAGGAGTTTTGAAGTAGGAGTATGTTTAAGATTAAAACTACAAGAGGTAATAAAAATGAAAAAGAGTTCAATTATTGCTGGAATATTGTCAATAATAGTTCCAGGATTAGGGCAGATCTATAAAGGGGAGGGCAATAAAGGTGCAGCAATTCTTGCGGCTGCGATAGTAATAGGCAATTTAAACATCATTATACTACCACTCATCTCAATGGCAAATCCAGTTATTCCGTCGACTGTATCTGACCCGAGAGCGGTGTGGGCTTACTGGATACCAAGGGTATTTCATGATATACTGTCGTTTTGGAGTATTGTATTCTGGCTCTGGGCAGTAGTGGATGCGGTCATCACCCCCAAGAAAGAGTAAATGGTGGATCGATTGAGTGTGCATTACTGCATATAACAACCTATCCTCAAGTTACTCTCCCGTTGATTGAGCAGCGTCTCATATCGGCAAATGTTTATACTAAACGGTGGCAGGGTGTTTCATAACAAGAAGAGGAGATAAACCACGATCAGAATAGTATTTTCCCTTGTCATATTCCTTCACGGATTAATCCACCTGCTTGGGTTCGTGAAGGAATGGAATTTAGCTCAGTTAAAGCAACTAACAGGAGAGACGCTTATTTCTTTATCGGGCGGTTTATCTAAAATAGCAGGAATACTCTGGTTGATTGCAGGTTTACTTTTCATCCTTTCTGCAGTAACATATTCGTTGAGAAAAGAATGGTGGTGGATGGTTGCAGCTATCGCAATTGCTGTTTCCCAAATTCTGATTATCCTCTACTGGAAGGATGCAAAATTTGGAACCATTGTCAACGTCATCGTACTCATCGCTTGTATCCTTTCATACGGAGCCTGGAGCTTCGATAAAACTGTTGACGATGAACTCAATTCACTCCTGCTGGGAAAGGAGACAGAGAAAAGAATGGTAACCTTAGAAATGATTGATGAGCTTCCACCTGTGGTACAGAGATGGCTTGAGCGTTCCAATATTGTTGGAAAAGAGGTCATTCAGATCACACATCTAAAACAGAAGGGTGCATTGAAAACCAAACCTGAGAGTAGCTGGATGTTTGTGGAGGCAGAACAGTATATCACCGCAGATCCTCCTAGCTTTATATGGATGGCTGATGTAAAATCCTCATTTTTGCATCTTTCGGGAAGGGACAAATACGAAGTCGGAAAGGGGCACATGCTCATCAAATTGTTTTCTCTCGTTCCAGTTGTCGATGCCAGAGGAGAGGATATAGATCAAGGGGCCTTGTTGAGGTATTTGGGTGAAATGGTGTGGCATCCTTCATCAGCGTTGAGCGATTATATCACATGGGAAGAGATGAATTCCACAACTGCAAGGGCAACCATGAACTATGGAGGAATAACAGCCTCAGGCATATTCAAATTTGATGAGAATGGAGATTTTGTAAGTTTTGAAGCTGATCGGTATTACTATCGCAAAGAAGGTTCAACTCTGGAACGATGGGTTATTACAGCTGAGAAAAGTTACAGAGAATTCGGAGGTATCAGGGTTCCTGTAAATCTGTCCGTAACGTGGAAGTTTGAAACTGGAGATTTTACATGGTATAGAGTGGAGATCACGGATATAGAGTATAACAAAAGGATTGATGATAAGAGGAGATGAAAATGTATAATTACAGTGGACTTGCAGGCTCTCGCAACCCTTCAGATCACTTACGAGACTATATCCGACTTCGCTAACGTTGCGTGCAAATTCCACCTGCTGATATACTCCAACTATTAGGCAAAATACGGAGTGGCTATGATGCTCATCGATAAAATAAATTACTTAATAAGTTGCTTCATTTTGTTGATTCCGATATTTTTGTGGAATGTTATATTCACAAGTAAACTGCCAGAGCCATATCGAATGAACAACTTCTGGAATAACATACCCTATTTTATTAGAATATCAGAGAATATCCTAAGAGCAATTGTTTTCTTTCTCCCATTGCTCCTTAAGCTGGAAATTAATGAGCCACAGCAAAAAATCGGTTTTCTAATATATATGGCCGGGATAGGCGTGTATTTTATGTCCTGGTTAATGCAGATATATTTTCCTGACTCTTCTTGGAGTCAAAGTGTATTTGGATTTATGGCCCCTGCATATACAACAATTATATGGTTTGTTGGAATAGGACTCATCGGGAAATCTCCTTTTTATTGATATACCATATCATTACTCTATTTACATTATTTTCTCAGTTTTTTTTGTGGTGTTTCATTCGATTCATTCTTTTATCGTGTATTCAAGGATCTAAATGTAATCGCGTCTTTCGCTTAGCACAACATATACGGCTTCGTCGCTCTCACCCTTTGCCTTCACTTTATTCGCCAACTTTGTTAGTTTAACCTTTTTCTCTAAAATAACTGACTTTCCTCGCTGAAATCCCGGATAAACCTTCCATGAAAAAATGATACAATAACAAATCGTTGATTACTGAAGTTATGAAACAATAAGAATGTAAGGATATGAATTTACGTTGTTACATTGTCAATAATTTTTTTATATTGTTAATCATTTAAAATAAACCTCATGTCACTTGACATTAAACGACAATGGTTGGAAATACAGGATAAGTATGCACCAAACCTATATGGTTGGAAGCCAAGCGATGAAAAGTATTACGATAAAGTCGTCGAAACCCGATCAAGAGCTGATACTAGAAAAATACAGGATGAAAAACTACGTTTCTTGGCTAGATATTTATGGGAATATAGTCCATTCTACAGGAAGAAGTTTAAAGGAGCAAGTTTAAGGCCAGAGGATATCAGAGGAATAGAGGATCTCAAAAAATTCCCTATAACTGTTAAGGAAGAATGGGTCGCAAGCACAAATGAACGACCTCCCTATGGAGATTACTCATCTATCTCTCCTGAAGAGTGGAAAAAGATAGGTGCTATGCTCTACACTACCAGTGGGACTACTTCAAGGCCCAGAGCCTTCATGTACACCATCCACGACTGGCACATGATATCTTACGTGCTTGCTATGGATTTTTATGCAGGTGGCATTAAACCAGGTAACCTTGTCCTGTCAACTTTCCCAATGACCCCTGCTGCGGGAGCATGGTCACCATTCTATGGGATCCTTAGAATAGGAGTGCCTCAGATAGCCACAGGGGCAATGCCAGATGAAAGAAAGGTAGATTTCATAAAGAATTTCGATGTCACTGTACTCCTTGGCACTCCGTCCTATATCCTACATTTAACCGATGTTGCTATAAATATGGGCGTTGACCCTGCTAAAGATACCCATGTCAATTTGATTTTTGTTACTGGAGAGCCCGGAGGAGCTGTTACTTCCACGAGGCGAAAAATAGAAGAAGCATGGGATGCTCTCGTTGTGGATTACCTTGGGTCTACAGAGAGTCATCCAAATGGTATGCTGTGCTACGAAGAAGCTGTTGCTTCCTCTGAAGAGATGAGACCTCCTAACATACATGAAGTCCCAGAATTCATCATTAGCGAAATTATCGATGAAGAGACCTTTGAACCAGTGTCACCTGGTGAGAAAGGCCTGCTTGTAGTCACGAATATATACCTTGAAGCAACTCCTTGTCTGAGATACCTCCAAGGGGATTATGTGATTAAAGATGAAGAGTGGCAATGTGTCTGCGGTCGTACTGCGGCAGTCTTCAGAGGGGGATTGCTAGGGAGATCAGATGACATGATGAAAATTAGAGGGGTGGGTGTATACCCTACAGCTATAGAGGAGGTGGTAAGGAGTTACAAAGAGTTAGGTAGCGAATTCAGGATAATAGTTGATTTGAATCCAGAAACCAAAATGGATGAGCTACTAGTTGAGATAGAGCCTCTACCAGAAATACCCAGAGAGAAGTGGAAAGAATTAGAAGTAAAAGTAGCTAATGATTTGAGGAGAGCTATCGGTTTAAGAACAAACGTTAAGTGCATACCTTTTGGCACTATTCCCAGAACTGCTTTTAAAGCGAGGAGAGTAACCGACAAAAGAGGGCGTTAAAATTTATATCAGGTGGGGATTCATCTCACTACCAAGCCTGGGGGGGTTTTACACGAGTTATTGAGGTGCATAAAACATGTCCTCGCCTTGAATCGCTTGTGAGTTTGGATGGATAAACTTCTAAGGTATGGAAATAGGGTAAGGAGATGGAAGGAGTTTGGGATGAATATAAGTCTCCGGGTTCCGATAAAAAGATATGATTTTAGTTTCAATTAGAATTAAAATTGTAGAAAGAACCATTAAAAATAACAAAGAATAACGAGAAGGTTAAAAGAGGGTGAATTTCCTATGAAAAAAGAAAAGAAAGATACTCTCAGTACGTTTATACTGGGGATGTTATTCCTCTGGTTAGGTTTTAAGAACGCTTTATCCGGTTTCTGGCTATTAGTAGCAATTCTGGGAGGAATATTCATTTTCAATGGAGTGGTAAAACTCACCAAGTTAACAAAAAGATAGTTTTATTCATATATCTTTTAGACCTTAAATTTCCGTAGCAATTTCACCTACTCTGCTGGATGCCTTAAGTTGCATAAACCCTCATATCCCCAATTTAAGCCATTTTGTAGAAGCGAAGCTCAGAGAATTCCTGTATTCCTTGAATCACCCGTTAACAAGAAATTACGAGTGGGCTCGCCCGGATTCGAACCGGGGATCTCCGCCTTGTAAGGGCGACGTCATAACCACCTAGACCACGAGCCCGATTACATTCCGAAAACTATCATAAAAACTATATTTAACCATTTTGCTTTCCACACCCTCATGATTCCATAATACTGCTCCAGCCCACATAAACCTTTTTTGTCCTTTCAGACAGAAATCAGATTCAATCTGAAAGAGTCCTAATATTCTTCCCTAACATAACGACAACTTTTATATAGGTAATTCTTGTATGCCTACGGTTGATATCATGAATTCTGATGTATCATCTGTATTTGAGAACATAAAAAAGCATCATGAATTTTTCCAATCGGTGATTCCACTGATAGCAAGCGAGAACGTAACCAGCCTGAGCGTGAGAAAGGCACTGATATCTGATTTTGCCCACAGATATGCTGAAGGTAAAGTGGGCGAAAGATACTATCAAGGTTGTAAGTACATCGACGAGGTTGAAGCTCTTGCCATAAAACTCAGCAAAAAGCTGTTTAATGCGGAACATGTTAACGTCCAGCCAATATCGGGTGTAACTGCAAACCTGGCATCTTTTTTTGCCTTGACAGATCCGGGAGATATCCTGATGGCTTTATCTGTCCCTCACGGTGGCCATATTTCACACAGTAATTTTTCTGCTGCGGGTATCCGGGGTTTGACCATCCTTCACCATCCATTTGATTCAGAGACCATGAATATCGACCCGGATAAAATGCATGAACTTATACTGAAAGAGAATCCTAAAGTAATACTCTTCGGTTCAAGTGTATTTTTATTCCCTCACCCGATAAGTGAGGCGAGAGAAGCTGCTGATGAAGTTGGAGCCAGAATTGTATACGATGGATCTCATGTTCTCGGTTTGATAGCAGGAAAAGAGTTTCAAGATCCCCTTCGTGAAGGAGTTGATGTCCTAGCGGGTAGTACTCACAAGACTTTTTTTGGCCCTCAGCGAGGTATAATTCTCACCACTGAAGAACTGGCAGAAAAAATTGATAAATCTGTATTTCCAGGGATAGTGAGTAATCACCATCTCCATTCCCTTGCAGGATATGCTATAGCAGCAGCAGAAATGCTAGCTTTTGGTAAAGATTATGCCAGGCAAACCGTGAAAAACGCCCAAACTCTCGCCTCAGAACTTTATAATCTTGGATTTGATGTCCTTTGTGAAAATCATGGTTTTACCAAATCCCATCAGGTTGTGGTTGATGTATCCTCCATTGGAGGGGGGAAAAATGTTTCTGACCTCCTGGAAAAGGCAGGTGTTATTCTTAATAGCAACCTCCTTCCCTGGGATGATGTTTCAAAATCCCATAACCCATCTGGCATAAGAATTGGAGTACAGGAAGTAACACGACTTGGTATGAAAGAGAACGAAATGCAGGTAATCGCGGAATTTATTTACGATGCAACCATTGGAAAAAAGGACCCCATGAATGTGAGAAATAGGGTAACCGAATTCAGAGAAGAGTTCAGCAGAGTGGAATATTCTTTCGACAGGAACCCAGCTTATCAGTTAACAGATATAAGGTGGTAAATTGTTTGAGACTGCACTACCGGAAAACAATATGTCAGAGAGAGGAAGAGACTATAGAAGAATAGAAACCTTTAAATTTAGATGTATTCCGTATCTCCAAGAAATGTTTAGTTCTTGGAGGATATCACTACCTGTATTTAATCTCGCTATCATCCCAATCCGAAAAATATATAAAAACGGGCTCTGAGTGAGCCTTAATTTAACAATAAAGAGGGACAAAGATGCTGGAAAAACTTGAAGAAAGGATTTCTGTGTTGCAGAGAGAGCTAAAAGAATATGAGGAGAATAGAGATAATCTTAATTCCCTGGCAAAAGAGATGATTGCCAAGCGAAATGAACTGAATCAGCAGGTAAAAGATCTTTTAGAGAAAGCTAAAGAATTTAAGGCTAAACGAGACGAACTTAACAACCAGGCAAAAGAATGGAGATCGGAGAGAAATAAACTGAATGAGCAGATAGACAAGCTGTATGAGCAAGTTGACAAACTCAGACGCAAAATCGATACTAAAGGAGGTAGGCCTCTTCGAGAGCTTCAAAGGGAGATAAACAAACTGGAATTTCGCCAGCAGACTGCGGTTCTTACTGTTGAAAAAGAACGACAGCTTGTAGACAGGATTTCAAAACTTAGAGAAGAACTGGAAGAGAGAAAGAGACAACTGGAACAAAACGCTGAGCTCAGAGAGTTGCTCAACAGTATTCGTACTCTGAAACAGCAAACTGGGAGCCTCAATCAGAAAATCAAAGAAACAATGGAAAAAGCCAACGAGTATCACGGACAGATGGTAGAGTATTTCAAGAAAATTGATGAGCTTAGAAAAGAGGCAGATAAAGCCCACCAAGAGTTTATCAACGCCAAGAACAAGGCTGATGAATACCACAAATTGGTGGTAAAAGTCAGGAAAGAGATAAAAGACTTTGAAAAGGTTATCAAGGCCCTTAAGCTTCAAAGCGCAAAGACCAGAGAGCAGATAGAGCGTGAAAAGCTAAGGAAGAAAGCCCAAGAAATATATGAGATGTTCAAGAAGGGCGAAAAACTCAGCACAGAAGACATACTCCTACTCCAGAGAGCAGGATTGATATAAATAAGATTGAAGAAGAGGGCAGACTTTAATCCTTCTTTAACTTCAAAGAACAATATGGGCAAGATAACTGATCTTGGTGTAAGGTTCAATTTCTACTCTGTATCCTTCCCTTTGAAATATTTCTGTTAATTTTTCAGCTGATATAAACTGTGGCTTCATTACAGCCAGCTTCTCAATCACTCCAACGAATAAACGTACCCACCAGCGTCCAATATCAAATTCTTCTATAATTATCTGCCCGCCTGGACGAGTAACTCTTATCATTTCGCTAATGGATTTCTCTGGATCTTGAGTGTGATGAAGAGCATCAGTGCATATCACCGCATCCACTATATCATTTCTGAAAGGGAGATACTCTGCCACCCCCCTTACGAGATTGCTCATGCCTTTCTTTTTTGCTTCTCTAAGCATACCCTGTGAGGGGTCCACTATTATTACATCTTTTGATATTTTCTGAGAAATAACTCCAGTTCCACCACCCACATCAATAATTATCCTAGCATTATTGAGTTTGATTCTGATCGGGCTCACATCCCGCCAGTTCATAAATCTATCATACCAGCGGGCCATTCTGTCGAAATTCATGATACAGACATAACAGAGGTATTAAAAATATCTTGCCCTTATCAGAAGACCCTCTTCATATCGTAAAAACAACAATCTATTAATATACCTTCTCAAAACACAGTTTTCCGATGGAAGAGATCAGTTACTACACCATGGAAAGATGGAACAATTGGATGAAAGAAATAGAGGGCGAATCTGTTGATCTGGATAGCCCCGATACCCTCAAAGTGTTTGACAATCTGACCAACGATATCGCTCTGACATGTATTAAAATCTTAGAGGATATCTCTCGAAGAAAAATTAAGAGAGAAGATGGACTGAAATATCTTGAAGAGTTGAAAAAAATTATTTTCAACACTAGACAATTTGATGATGAGGACAAAAACATGATTATGGAATTTGTCAAAGGCTCTCTATTTGCCATAATAAACTCTACTGAGTACAAGATCCTTGGTAAAAAGACTACTCGTTCAGTGGAAGATCTGGTAAGGGAGGCAATCATCAGTGAAAAAAGGGGGGACCTAGATAAAGCCCTGGATATCATTTCCAGAATAGGGGCTATGGTACTTCAAGGACGAGAGCTACCTGAGATCAACCTTCCAGAAGAAGATCTTGTGGTGTTGAACTGGTATGATGGTATTGAGACTCTCAATACCTTACTCATCACCATGAAAATGGACGAAGCTGGAGGATAATCGCAAGATACTACTTGACATTCCAAAGATGATATTTACTTTCCTTTAATACGTCCTTTTAAACGAATATTGTCAACTCATGTTGACAAGTTGTAAATTACAATTTACAATATTTGTCAATTTATGTTGATAAAGTGTAAAGCATAGCTTTACAATACTGTTTTATAAGGTGTGCTCTCTTCTAATATATGTGCTCCTTAAGTCTTTAATAGATGAGCTGGAAGAAATAGCTCCACCAGAGCTGGCTGAAGACTGGGATAGGGGGGCTGGTCTTGTTCTGAGAGGGTCAAAAAAAGTTGAAAAGGCTTGTATAACTCTGGATATAACTCCCTTTTCTGTAAAAGAGGCTGTAAAGAGAGATGCCGGCATTTTGATAGCTCATCATCCCTTATTATTCAACCCCATTACCACCATTGATAACCATATTAGAGAGATCCTCGAAACTGCCATACCAGCCGGATTATCCATATATGTGATGCACACCAACTATGATAAAGTAGATGGTGGGATCAACGACACCCTTGCCCAAATATTACAAATAAAAGGAAAGAAACTGGAAGGTAATCCCTATATCCGGGTTGGGTTATTGGAAGCTTCAGGGGCCAAGGAGCTTGCGACTCATGTTTCAAAAAAGCTTAATACCCATGTTACTTGGGTGAACGATAGAGCCATCCAGACCGTTGCATGCATGGGGGGTAGTGGACTTAAAGAGGAGAACATCCGTTTACTTATCGATAGTGGGGTTGACGCTTTTATCTCAGGGGAATTGCGACACGAGTGCCTTAAATTTGATAATATCGTAATCATCGATGCCACCCATCAAGCCACAGAAACTCCCGGAATGAAAAAGCTTGTGGATATACTGCCTGTAGAAAGCTTTTATCTCGAACATAAATACAGAACGGGATTTGTGTTTCCATGAAAGACGTTTTCGAATTGATATCTGAAAAAGGAAAGATAGATAAGGATATGGAAAAAATGATTATAGATCGTTTTGGGAAACGGGGAGAGAAAGCCCTAGATCTTGTTAAATCTGGTAATGTCAAAAAATATCGAGACTTCTTCGTAGTAGTTGGGAACGAAGAGTATATAGTTGAAGAAAACTATTGTACTTGCAGAGATTTTGAATTTAAAGGTAGAGGGATGTGTTCCCACATTATCGCAGTGAAGATTGCCAGTGCTACTGGCAAACATGATTTCTTTGATGTTTTTTATATGGACCTTAACCCAGATTTCCTTAAGAGGGGTAAGAGATGAGATCCATAGGATTTGTGAAAAAAACCAATACCACTACTATAATCGAGATCCTAGAAGAGTATGCTGATGGTCTGGAAGGAGTGGAAAAGAAAAAACATTTATGGGTGCTGTATGAGTTCCATCTCGCATCAGAAAAGACTAAAATACATCCTCTGGGATGTGATGATCTTCCAGAAATAGGAGTATTTGCATCCAGGAGTCCTAGCAGACCCAATAGGATTGGAATGAGTCTCGTCACCCTCGTAAAAAGAGAAGGGAACATGTTATATGTGAAGGGTTTAGATGCTTTACCTGAAACCCCTATACTGGACATAAAGCCATTTGCAGGAGTGTATGACATGCCTTACGGAGCTGTATTACCAAAGCAGGAGATTTTCAGACGAATAAAGAAAGATGATCTGGTAAAAGACTATTTAGATCTGGAGGTTCAGTTACAAGCCAGCGGGTTTGACCTAACTCTCAGAGAGATTCACAAATTGGATGGAAATGGTACTGTGGATTTCGATAATTCTTCTAGAGTTATTGCTTCCTCCTTTCATATCCCTTTTGAAGACGATACTATGTTCCTTCCAGCTGGATATTACAAGGTGATTTACAATGAAGTTGTGAAGATACCAAGGGATATTATGGCCCTCGGGAGACCAAGGAGTAGCCTGATAAGAAACGGAGCTACCATTCTCACGGCAGTCTGGGACCCTGGATATGAGGGTAGGAGTGAAAGTGGTCTGGTGGTGTATAATCCGAGAGGGATTCGATTGAAAAGAAATGCCCGGATACTACAACTTGTGTTTTTTAAACTGACTGAAGAAACTGAAGAAGAGTATAATGGTTTGTTCAGAGGGGAGAACATATAATCTTTGAGGGGCTTTATTCATTTCATTGACCAAAATTTCTTATAATCACCGACTCCCAATTTATTTCTTTAACCCGTTTTTTTAAACCCGTTTTTAGCCCTTCATATTCAGGGATACTCCTGTACATTTACAACAATTCCTCTCTAACTTCCTTTGAACATTTAATACCCATATCACACTCTATTTATCGAGCCTGTAAATATCCTTGGCGTTTTCATAACCTACCTTACGAGCGAGTTCCAGAGGAAGATTGGATAGGAATCTCACCGTTCTTTCTACACTGTAAGGACCAATCCTTTTACGAATCTTTGGTGTAACATAAAACTGATCACTACCTAAAATAAAGCGATCTGAGAATGTACTTATCAACTTGAGCCATTCCGCCTTTATTCTCCCCTCGTTATCTAGAGGATAATTCTTAGGCCGTCCATTCTGAATAATCTTAATGCTCATATAAAGATTCGGATGTCTACTCAACAGTTCACCACAGAGCTCAACACTCCGATATCCCGTGTTATCCCAACCTGCATGTGACCAGATTATCTTCGCCTTCCGATTATAATCCAATAACCGTTCAAAAGCCACAATATTCGGATGTAATACTTCTGGGTTCGGTGGGGAACTGAACTTAATAGGTAGGGGCATCTCTTCTAGAACTGCCTCCATATGAATAACGATTGGAACATCATGACTGGCAGCTATGTCAGTAAGCAGCAAAAAAAGGGAATGATCAGGCGGAGCGGATTCATAAGGATGTTTGGGAAAGAAGGATAGGTGTTCAGCGGTCATTTCTCCAAATCCAATAGCTCCTTTTGCAAGAACTTCTTGAGCCTTTTCCTCAAATTTTTTTCGCAGGTCTGACTTTACCTCTTCACCATAGACAGTTTGTTGAATCATAGGATTTAGTGTTCCTCCACCACCAAGACGGGCGAAACGATCAGGGTATTTTCTTACAGTATCGATGAAATCGTCAACATCATATTTATTTGGATGCTCAGGAGGGAACGGTTGGGGCATGACTAGCGTTTTGTTGATACTCAATTTGTCCATCGTGGCTAGGGCTATATGAGCTGCACCATCATAATCTACTATAACTTCTGAATGATGTTGAATACGGCCTATCAGATGAGCGTGGGCATCGATGACCAATTCTGGCATATCGTTTTGATCCTGGAAATTCTGATTGGTCTGGATATTCAAAGGGGTAGCTGGCTTTGGTGAAGGATATTCAGTAGAAGTTGGTTTCTCAGCACATCCACTCAGAATAAAGGGGCTTGCCGCAGATATGTAGCCTGCCTTCTTCAGGAATTCTCGTCGGTACATCTCTTTATCCATTCTATTCTACTAGTTTGTCCATATCACTCCCTTCTGAAAGTTAAAATGAAATTTTATTAAATTAAATTGGATTTGGATATATGCCCTCTAATGTATTTAGAAATTAAAAAATTTCGCTAAAAAACAATATGGTTAACAGGAGAAACGTTGGAAATGTACAGACATTACCAAAAAGATTCAGTTTTTAGATCACAATTGGTATAAAATACAACAAAAAATAATTCAACAAATGATCAATAGGGTTGCTAAAAGAGCAGGAATAAAGAAGACAATATCCTTCACACTCGTTCCTGTGTATCCACCGCTTGGATGAACTCTTTTAAAAGCTGTTTCTCAAACTTTACTTTATTGAATTCCTTTACACCCTCTGAAGTAATAACGAAGGATCTCCATCTGGTGTCATGCCATACTCCCCTCATCTTCCTAACTCTTAATTGTTTCAATAGAATTCCCTTTTCCATCAAAACAGGATCATATCTGATATCAATGAGCCCGTCCATTATGTAATCAAGTATGGAGGAAAACTCCTCAAGGGGTCTGATACCATAGTGATGGGATGCGAGGAATGTAACTCCATGCTCTTTAGGGCCAATGGCTCTCCATGTTTTTATATGATCCAGAAGCATTGGTGCTCCACAAAGGGTCATAATCTCCGTCAGGGAGTCAAAAATCACCAAACCTTTGTTAGCCATGTTAAAGTTGTCTATATACATATTCAGTTTTTTCGTCAAGCTATTCAGATCGTTAGGATCAATAATAGGAAACCTCCTTCCTTTGAGATGATTTTTTGCTCTGTAACTGAACCCGTCCACAAATATGATCCTTTCCTCCACATCTCCTTCTACATCAAATCCAAGGGATCGCATGTTGTCCAGGATGGAATCAGGAGAATCATCAAGACATATATACAGAACCTTGTCTCCCTTTTTTAATCTCTGGTAAGCGGCTTCTTGAAGGATTACAGATTTACCGGTTCCCCCTTCACCTGAAATAAGAACAAAGGAACTTCTCGGAAACCCGTTTGGGAGAACAGCATCCAGCACTTGAATACCAAATTTGATGAGGTCAGACATAAGCAGCCATTTCCCTTTAAATTATTAATAACTGACGGATTTATATTGAAGGAGTCATATTGAAATATACTCTTTGAGTAAATCATGCACTTCCTTTCCAACCTTGCTTGCTATCTCACTAGCGTTATTAAAAGGCCTTGCCCTTACAATTCTAGCAGCTCTTCTCGAACCTATACCCGGAATTTCTTTCAGAACACTATAAGGCGCAGTATTTATGTCAAAGGGGTAGGGCAAAGCAGAGACGGACCTCGGTCCATGGTCCATTACAATAACATCCATTATCGAACCAACTTCATAAACCCCTGGAATTCCTACCAGAACTGGGTAGGTTCCCAGCTGTCTCCCAAAAGCAGTATTTCCTCGCTGAATTTCTACCATCACATCCTTTAGGATTCTTCCTTTTGGGATAACTTTCCGGAGCATGGGTAAATCAACATCCCTCCGTATCTTTTCCTTATATTCTCTGAACAGCCTTTTATGCCTGATTACATTTTTATATCCAAATCGTTCCATGGGAGTATTTCTAAGCACAGCCACCTGTCGCAGGTTTATTCGACGAACCAATAATCCAGAATCCAGTATATCCTTCAAAAACTGGTAATTCAACTTAAAAGTGGATTCACTCTCACCCTTAAGACCAAAAACAAAATTCAACCCAGGTAGCAATTCAGGAAGTCCATTTTCTCCCACTCTGTTTCCCACTTCATTAATAAGACGTATAGCCTCAAACACATCTTCCGGATCAGCCAGTAATCCGTTTTTTCTTATCACAACGGGATCTGCAGATTCCATTCCGAAGGCTGCTACGTCTCCTGAAGTGTGATATTTAATTAAGATGGTAGCAAGTTTCTTACTTTCTTCCGGATGTTCAGCGATAACCTTTGGATTGACGTTATCGATATGCAGAGTTTTCAGATCTGGAGCTACAAACCGGATTTTTTCAAGCAATTCTTTTATGGCCATGGGATCAGGTCTGGGTATATCTCCTCTAAAATCACCATACAGGGTAAAAAAGTCGGACTGGTTACCAAGCCTGAAATGCTTAACTCCACACTCATAAAGAGCTTGAATTTCCTTAACAATTCCTTCAATACTCCTGAACTCCGGAAATCCGTAAAACCGTTCGGTGCAAAAAGAGCATTTTGCCCAGAAACACCCTTTATAGGTCTCTATCTCACATATTACGTTGGGAAACATGGGGTGCTGTCTCACAATCTCTGCACCTGCTACACTAAATGAGTTTATCATATTTCTTCCTGCCTCTAGTGACTTCCTTCCACCAAGGACTTCATACAATTCCCGTTCAAATTCTGGAGAGAAGATCTGATCGTACACTTCTTCAAAAACACCTCTATGTTTCCCATCCAGTTCCCAATATACGGGCCCTATGAGAAACTTTTTCCCAGATGGTAAACGAAAGAACTCTAAAAGCTCTCTTTTACTCGCCGGCCTGCCTGCTAGATATTTTCCCGGTACAAGGGTGCCTGCTATAACCAGTAGTAGATCATATTTCTCCAGCACTTTTTGGTTCTTTCTCACGTCTTCGATGGTGTAATAACCCGGTAAAGTGCCCAATGTTTCTCTGACTACGCCTGCTGCATACCGTATATATGGAGAAATGTAAGGGGGAACCCCAAGACAGGAAGGCTCATCTACATACCCATCTATAATAGCTACCTTCACCATCAAGACCTGTCTTTTTCCTTAAAGTCGTTAATATAATCATCAAAGACCTTTTCATCCAGATCGAATTTCAGGACTCTGTAAAGAACGTTGATATTCAGTTCGTCTATTAGTTTTCCATGTTCTTTGAGCAAATTATGGGACCATTTAGACATTTCCTCAAAAGTCCTGAAGATCATAATCATTTTCCATCGGTATACTCCATCAGTGATAAAAAACAGCAGAGTATGGGGGTCATTAAGAATATACTCAAGGGTCCCTCTCCATTCGTCCTTGAAATGCTCATTGTTAAAACTGATTTCCAGAAGGAAAAAGGTAAACATATTTTCGTTGGGAATTATGCTCTCCCTGAACACTTTGCGCTCTTTCATTTCTCTAAGAATTTCAGAGATACGGGTGTGACTCAGGGAAATATCATATTTTTCTTTTAGAACCTTGCTCAACTCTCTAGTAGATGCATTGGGCTTGGCGACCTTTTCTTTCAACAGAGCTACTTCCACAAATCGCATTTCATTGTGAGTGCTTTTTTGAGTCATCAATCTCATATTGTAAAGAGGACATATATATCTATTTTTACACATTCATGACTTTATGAGTATATAACCTGTTTTTGTCAACAATATGATATACTTTCATACCCCTTCTCACAAGAGAGTCAGCTATATATCTCCTATGACACCTGAACCACAGTTTTTCAGCACACATAATTGCAATTACATTCCTCCTCGCTATGTGTATTAACCTCTCTATCGCTTCAGAATAATCTTCAGAAGTAACATAGGCAGCATATCCTCCTTTCCTGAAACCTCCAAGATCCTCAAACCACTCATAACTAATACCACCATATTCTTTAAGGGTTCTTTCAAGGCTATTCTTATTGTATTCTTCTCTCTTGCTCTTGGGAAAGCGTCTAACATCTACTAATAGCTCTATACCATGGATCGAAAGAATTTCAATGAAATCCTCTATAGTTCTAGTAGAATAGCCCACAGTATAGATTACTGGACGGGAATTCCATATTTCCGGAATAGGCGTTCCACTCCCCTGAAAAATAATTTAAAGCCCATTTTGAGGATAGGAGAATACCACATACCATCAAAATATTCTCTAGTAATATCCTTAGCCCATCTCATATCATGCTTCAGACAAATCTTCAATAACTCAATATGCTCTTCTCTGATGTCTCTCGCCAAGAACCAGTCGTTCTTTTTCAGAAGACCCAGAGGTACAAAAAACAGAGGGACTATCAGGCTCCGATAGTCTCTCAGATTCTCTACTAGTTCAATAGTTTTCAGGATGTCTTCTTCAGTTTCTTCTGGTAATCCCACTATTAATGTTGCCGCTGGTATCATTCTGCAATCGTGCATTATACCAAAGGCTTCTCCCACCAGTTCTGGCCACCTAGAAACATCAAAAGGTCTAGCTTTGTTTTTCATAATGATCTCAGCAAGTCTTACAGATCCAGTCTCTATACCCACTTCCGCCCCCCAAAAAGGCTGAGAACTCAGAATTGTATCAGCCAGAACAGGCATAAGATTCTTCAGATACACCACACTTGCAAGGGAGACATGACTTAAAGCAAGCTTGGAATAGTGAGATGAAGCAAGAGATATAAGATCAAAAATTTTATTTTCATTTGGTATAAAACTCTTTGAGCCATAGAGAAACACATCGTCAGAATGAAGAATTCCTACCTTAATGCCAGATCTGACATTAACCTCTATTTCCCTCCTAATTTTCTCTAAAGGATACCATCGTATGGGTTTTCTCGTTACGCTACAAAAACTGCATCCTTTTGGACAGCCTCGACCTATCTCAACAAGTCCATTGATTGAAGGATTTTTAATTTCTGGGATTTCATCCACTGTAGGGTAATAGTCATCTCCATTAACAAATTTTGGAAGCTCTTCTCCTTCTAAAGCCCGTTTAACAAGATTACTGATCACATTTTCTGCTTCACCTTCTACCACACAGTCAATTCCGAATTTTTCCAGATAACTTTCTCTGACTTTGAACTGCCATGTACCTGGACCGCCAACAATAACCCTTACCCCATTCTTCTTCGCTTTCCTCATATCAGGACTGGTCATAAATCGCTTAAATGAGACTGCATTCATAGGCTCTTTTTTGAGAAGACTTGCAAAGGTTGTAGAAGGGGGTCCAAGCCCCAGATAATCATGTCCGGTTATTAGCATCACTTTCATATCATCTGTATACTTACCAATAGAGTGAGGTGGGATGGTTACTACATCAAAACCATCTTCCATCAGTTTAGCTTCGATTTTTCTAAGACCATAGGGGGCCTGAGGGGCAACCCCATTCAATCCTTTCATTTTTGGGAAAAAAAGCCATGAAAAAATGAATTCAGGGACTCCCACAGCAGGAGATGTGGCTCCAAATCCAAGAAATTCCCTACCATGATAGTCGCTCATCATGGTTCTGTCGGCAGTAAGTACTATTTCCGCCATATCATCCCCCCAATCCATCAATTTGGTAATTATTAGAGATTCAAGAGATCTTTAGATTTGGAAATACTTTCAAAGATGGTTTTAAGATTGGTATACGCCCCTATGTCTTTGTCTTTTAGTATTTCCATCTCCCTCTGGACTTCTTTTTCAAAAATTTCCAGTTCTTCTTTAATTCTCGCAAGAAACTTCGAGTATACACGTTTAATATCATGTTCTAAAGTAAACAGAGCTTTTCTACCTTTTTTGGTCCTCTCGATAAAGCCTGCATTAACTAGTGATTCCAGACCCAAACTCACCAGAGAAAGACTGTACTCAGTCCTTTCAGCTATTTCTTTCATGGTCAGAGGTTTCTCTGCCAATAGAATCGTACTCATGATTCTACTATAACTGTCCTTTATTCCCAGCATCCGAAACAATCGGTATGCGCTATCGTGAAGGGTCCAGCTTACTGAATTCACATATTGCAGTAATTTTTAAAAAATTTAAAATTTTTGGTACTACTTATGAACAGAACTTCTCAATGATACAACCTTCAACTTAATCCACTAAAAAGTCAGTACAGTATTACTTTCCACAGCAATATCTATGAGGGTTGCTGCTCCAGATATCTCCACACCTTCAATGAAATCTTCTTGAGAGAGCCCCTTATTTCTGACAGCATTTTCACACACCATGATTCTCACACCATGTTTAAGTACCTCATCCAGTCTCTGTTTAACGGTAGGCATACCCTCTTCGACGACTTCCTGCTCAGCTTTTCCTTTTACCATAACTTCTACTCCATCCTGAACACAGTACACTATGGTCTCAAAACCCATGGTGGCAGCAATGGATGCGAACATCAGACCAGATTTGACTTTTTGAGGTTCAGACATGCCAGATAGCAATACGATTATCACTTTGCCCATACTTCATGCTCTCCTGATATTTTTAATTCCCAGAATAAAATTAAAACATGGAGTTAAACGAAGAATACATCCCCATTTTGGGGAGCATACGCGTCAACTCCAATGGACTCTTTTATCCATCCTGCAAACTGCTCTGTATTTTCCCCATGCATAGTGAAAACTATCTCACATCCCTTATCGCAAACATCCTTTACCAGCTCTTTGAGCTGTCGATCATCTGAATGGGCTGAAAAATCATACTGCTCTACTTTCATTTTAAGATCTAGCAAACGTCCATCCACATTGATAACACTCTTATCCAGTGCCATACGCCCATTAGTTTCCTCCACCTGATACCCGGTAAGAAGGATCTTGGATTTGCTGTCATTATAAAGACGGGATATATAATACAGGGCTGGACCACCATTTAGCATCCCAGCTGTAGTGACAACCACACACGGTTCTGTAAGAACTTTTTTACGCTTTTTCGCATTTACAAAAGTAGCTTTTTCAAATGCTTTCTTCAATTTTTTCACGTTACTGACATAATCTGGATATCCTTCAATGATCCTGTATACCTCTTTTCCCATTCCATCCACATAGGGTGTTATCCCGTATTTATCCAATATCAGCATAACCTCCTGAGTTCTTCCAATGGCAAAGGAGGGTATTATTGCCGTACCTCCATTATCAAGGGTTTCTTTTATCGAATCTACGAACTGTCTCTCCAGTTCACTTCTATCAGGATGGATTGTATCGAAATACGTACTTTCCACAATGAGTATGTCTGATTCAGGATAACGGGTATTGGCCCCACTTAGCAGGCGTGTATCTTCTGTTTTTACATCTCCAGTGTATAGGATACTTACCTCCCCTTCTAAGTGGATGGAAGAACTGCCTGGAATATGGCCTGCATCATACAGGGTTATTTCCCATTGCCCAGATTCCACAGGCATATCATATCCAATAGTTCTCGCTTTAAGGGTGAATTCCCTCAGCTCCTCATCCCCAAAGATGGAGATATTATCAGCCATTATTTTCTTAGAGTCTTTTGCCAGAAGGATTGACAGATCTTTTGTTGGGGGGGTCATCAGCAATTCTGGATTGCAATCCATGAGGTTAGGAACCACTCCGCAGTGATCTAGATGTCCATGAGATACCACGACTGTCTTTGGAGAGATCCCATTCATTGGGAACTGGGGTGGCTCTGCCGGTTTCATGCCGTAATCCATCATGATATTGTCCACTAAAACCGCAGAACGGCCTACTTCTCTGCATCCTCCCAGGAATTGAATTACTGTTATTTTTTCACCTCCGATATTTAAATCATATGAGGTTTGAACCGTTAGATATAAATATTTCGGTGGCAACAAAATTAATCTCCCAATAAATCTACTGATTTCAAGAGTAATGATTTACAATTTTTTGGAACTTTTTATGCAATTTATTATTGTTAAGATTATTGCTAGATACTTCCTGTATTTTCCCATTTTGAATGTTAAGACTTTTTAGATTTCTAATTGATTTCATCGGTTTACTTAATACTACCATACACCATACAACTCTTTTCCACACTTGGGACATTTCCCATCCTTTACCCTATTTCTCAAAACTCTATAAGCGGACCTCTCTATTAACAATATACTACAGTCTGGACAGTAGGTATTTTCGAATCTGTGTCTAATATTTCCAGCATAAGCAAACTCTATTCCTTCTTTTTTTGCCAGTTCTATACATTTTACAAGTGTCTCTATATTAGTTGGGGGTTTACTGAAAAGATGAGCGGGAAAGTACCTTGTGAAATGAATTGGGACCCTTTCTCCAGCATATTTCAGGTGGTTATCAATAATCTCCAATACACTCTCCATAGAATCATTAACATTTGTTATAACCAGATTTACAATTTCTACATGTAGCTCCAGATCAACAGCTTTTTTAATAGTTCTCCAGACAAATTTTGCCTTTCCTCCACAATAGTTCTTGTAAGTATTTTCATTCCCTTTAATGTCAATGTTTATGGCATCCAATCCAGCTTCGCTCAATATCCTTAGTGCTTTTGGAGTAATATATCCGTTGGAAACCATTGTATTGAACAGACCTTTACTTTTGGCTTGAGGAAACAAATCAAGGAGAAATTCAAACAGGAGTGTAGGCTCATTAAAACTTGCACATGTGCTTAAATCTCTATGCTTCAAAGCAAGTTCAATGATTTCTTTGGGTTCGACTTCCTTAAAACTTTCTTTTGGTGACATTTTTGAAATATGCCAGTTTTGACACCAAGGACACGCTAAATTGCATGAGTATGTTGAGAAAGTCATACTGGTTGATGCAGGCTTGAAGTGAAAAAAGGGTTTAATTTCTATAGGCCTACTTTCCATAGCACTTATATTTCCATAAGTTAAGGTAAGAAGCTCTCCGTTAATGTTAACTCTGGTGTTACAGATTCCTCTTTTCCCCTTTGAAATTTTACACAGATTCCAGCAGAGCTGACATATAATCTCATCTTTCCTTTTGATATACAGCCCAGCTTTATGCATATATTAAGTAAGGAGTTACTAACTTAAGTCTTGTCTATCCTAGTTTATAATCCAATGAATTAATTTAATTTTTCCATTTCTGATGAATCTCCATATAATTTCCACATTCTTAAATCAAGAACATTGGATTAATAGTATTGCAGGCTTTATGGTGGATAAAGATCTTAGAATAATAGGGCACACATGAGACGTGGTTGGTTCTTTCTAACTCAGTAATATCTAGGGTTAACTAACGAAGCAAACAGTATTTAAATAAAATCGATATAAGCTGGCACATGCCGGAAATCTCTTTTTATCCTTAAAAGATGTTTTCTTTTTTTGCATATCTTCCAGAATCGTATCTACTGGAATCCCTTACCATATTTTTGGGTATAAAATTCCTCTTAACACTCAATGTTAAAAATCCTAAAATAACACAGACATTTAACGTAAGAAATCACAACCCCATGTATCCAATAAATACCACAAATAATATATACCTCACTCCTGCAAGAAATACGGACACACAGAGAAATGTTCAGATCACCTGAATCAGCCATTAAACACGAGAGATTTACATTATGGTGTCAAAAAAGCTTATGGCCGGGATGGGGTAGGGGTATCCTAAGGGACTGTGGATCCCTCGACCCGGGTTCGAATCCCGGTCCCGGCCCTTCTAGCAAAGTTAAATGCGCGAGGATAGGATTATACCTAAAATAGTATCCAGAGAGAACAGAGAGTTTCAGTGAAGTTAGCTCTAAATTAGAACGCAGTTAAGTCACGGATGTAAAGGATGAAATATTCTCAATAGCCTAATTCACATGAAAATTGTAAAAGACCACGGGGAGAATTAAAAGTCTAATACAGAAAGTCGTGGTGATTTCATCCACTGCCTTTGGGGTTCTATGAGCTTCAAACATCCTGCCATAACTCTTTCCCTTAAATGGGCTCAAACAACACAAATTTAGAAACTACCTAGACGACAACAATTTTTCTAATTTTTCAATATGCTTGGCTTCCCACTTGATTAGTGTATCAAGAGTTTCTTTTATTTCTTTAGCAATCTCAGTTCCAGTTTCTCTAACAACATCCTCGAAATCCATACTCTGGATGTGGCTATAATACCTGAACGTCCATTTTTCCCACTTTAAAACTTCATTCAGAATGAAATCTATATATTCTTTGGTAAAATCATATTCTTTGGTCCACCCGGTCTCCCTGAGATACTCTTTAAAATCACTCATTTTAAATCCAAGGTTGTCTACCAGCCTTTCCAGCATGAACCTGTGGATGTCATTATCTTTTAATATATCAAAAAGAACATCCCACACATGCTCATCCGCAACATTAAATAACCCTTCTTCAATTACGGCTGATTCATTAAATTCTGCAGTGCATCCTCTCACCAGGAGAGAGACCAAGACACTAACAGAATATTCCATACACCTTAATAAAAGTATAATCCTATATTTATTTTTTTATTCAAGATTATATTTACTCCCATTCCTTATGGAATCCATGCTCGACAATACAAAAGCTTTATAAGTTGTTTTAATTATATACCAAAAAGAAATATATATCCACAGGGTGGGACATCCTAAAACGCCCTGTTATAGATATTATCCTCCTATATCTCAAAATCCTTTGCAAGTTTACCAATTTCCTTTGCTACATACCATAAAATCACTGTAAAAATTGCATAGGCCAGTACAATAAACCCTCGAAAAGCATTTTCAGAATACTCTCTAGCCATAAGATCCAAGCCAAGAAGAGATGAAAAAATCCTGATTCCTATAGCAGGAGTGTAAAGACTCACAGGTTGGACGATCATTAACGCCACTTTCCTGTATTTCCTTACTTCCACCAGAAAATAAAAAGCCATTACCGTAAAAATGGTTGTAGTACCTACAACAATCTGCCAAGGAAAATCAACCCTCTCAAATAAAAACCACATAACCGGTAGATAAAACAAGAGATTGATAAAATCTCTGTTGATACCCGGTCGATATCCATTTTGTATCATTCTGCGAGTAAGGCTGATATTAATATAAATCAGCACCATCCACAGAGCAAAAAAACTATAATCACGTACTACAATAGAAGCATCATTCTGCTCGATTACATACCATAGTTCCGATAGCCACACAAAGAATAGAGGCATAGCAAACAGTACACCATAAAGAAATGTAGATTTAATATTCCAGCTGATGAATTCTTCCACCACACTTCTATCCAGACGTAAAATAAATGATAAGCTTAATAGAGATAATAGCAACAAGATGCTTCCCGTTATCAAAAATAATGCCAATCCTATCACCGTTTTGTACGTATTAAAATACGTAATTAGGTATTTATACCTTGCGTTTCTCCGTACTTTTATACGGACGGTTTGATCTATGCCCAGAAGTAAAGGAAAACTTGGATTAAGAAAAGAGATCAGGATTAACAGATACGTTAAAGAGAGAATGGAGGAGCTGCTGAATACTGGAGATTTCAGTTCAGAGGCAGACCTGATCAGAACTGCAATCATAACCCTTTACAAGGACTATGAATGCAACGGAAGGTTGAGGAATATTAAAAGAGAACTAACCTAAGGCCGTCTGTTCTTTTTGAACTGGGTTGTTACTCCATCCAGTAGTTTGGGGCTTCATCGGTTATCATTATATTGTGGGGATGGCTTTCTACCATTCCGGCCTGAGTAATTCGGACAAATCTTGATTTCTCCTGCATTTCCCTAATGTTTCTGGCTCCAACATATCCCATTGAGGATCTTAATCCACCGATAAGCTGGTACAGGACATCCTTAACTCTTCCACGATAAGGAGTGGCTCCTTCTATCCCTTCGGGAACGAACTTACTTTGCCCCAAACTCTGGAAATACCGATCGCTTACTCCACTCATGGCTCCCAATGAACCCATACCTCTGTATTGCTTGTATTTCCTCCCTCCAATCACTATCGTTCTACCAGGAGATTCATCAGTTCCTGCTAGTAGATTTCCCACCATTACACAATCTGCGCCAGAAGCAATGGCTTTTGCTATATCTCCTGAGTAACGGATGCCACCATCCGCTATAACCGGGATATCTTTTTTTCTAGCAACCTTTGCCACAGAAGCAACGGCTGTTAGCTGAGGCACACCAACACCAGCGACTATTCGAGTGGTACATATACTACCCGGACCAACTCCTACTTTAAGACCATCAGCTACATCAATTAGGTCATGGGCTGCTTCAGCTGTAGCTATATTTCCCACGACCAGATCGCAGCTAATTTCTCTCCGTATTTTCTCTGCACTTTTAACTACATTCTCGTTATGGGCATGAGCACAATCAACGACCACCACATCTACTCCCGCTTTATCAAGTCGAATGGCCCGATCGACATCAAAGGGCCCGACAGCGGCCGCAACTCTTAACAGACCATTCTCATCTCTATTTGCTGAAGGAAAGTCTTTTCTCAGAAGTATATCCTGCATGGTGATGATACCAATCAGCTTACCTGAATTATCCACTATCGGGAGACGTTCCACTTTATATTCATACATTTTTTCAAGGGCTTCTTCAATGGTAATAGATGACTCTCCTGTGATTATTTTTGTGGTCATAACATCTTTAACAGGTGTGGAGGGGTTATTTTCAACAATGGGCAGGATATCTCTCTTACTAACAATACCAACCAGCCTATCATCCACTACAGGAATCCCGCTAATATTGCTCTCTTCCATCTTTTTCCACACATCTGAAATGGGAGTTTCCGGAGAGACAGTGATAACATCCTTTACCATGAGTTCATCCGCTTTTTTCACCTCTTCAACCATCTCAACTTGCCTTACAATACTCATGTTTCTGTGGATGACCCCCAGACCCCCTTCTCTTGCCATGGCAATGGCCATGTCGAGCTCCGTAACTGTATCCATAGCTGCGCTCACTACAGGAATGTTGAGAGATACTCTAGAAGAGAATTTGGAGAGAACTTCAACTTGAGTTGGTTCAACTGATGATTTCAATGGGATTAAGAGAACATCATCAAAAGTTATGCCCTCTTTATATTGTAGTATCTCCGTGTACACCAGCATCACCTTATTTCATTAGCCTTGCCTTAACTCCTTTATAAGTCTTGCCACTTTCTCTCGTCTAATCTTTGAATCCCTTCCCTTTTCACACACGATGCTCCTAACACCAACTATATCGGGCTGCAATTCTTTAAGAATTGGCAGGTGTTCCCAAGATATCGCCCCGGCAATCGCAACTTCAAGCCCATTTTCTCTAGCAAGGTTGATAAAAATTTTAATTTGATCTTGGCTCATGAACTCAAAAGTGCTTTTTCCATCCTTTATTCCTGTATCCACCATCACTACATCGACTCCAGCTTCTTTACCGATTTGTGGCAGTTTGAAAGGATGAAGAGAGCTTATCCTCGCATAATCTGAATAACATGCACCCACAACCTTTTTTCTCGAATCATAATCTTTTACAGCCTTAACTACTCCCTCAAGGAGATTCAAACCCTCTTCATAACTTCTGATACCATAAAGCCCGACTTTGACATAATCGGCTCCTGCAACAGCAGCCCCAAGGGCCGCAAGAGAAGCTGTTCCCGGTTTATAATCAAAATCACCTATGGTGGCACTCAATTCTGTACTACCTTTTACAACCGCCTCTTTAACTTCAGAAATTATCCAGGGAAAATTTGCCCCAAGAGATCCTTCAGCAGGATTTTTTACATCAATTATATCTGCTCCACCTTCCTGTGCCTCAATTGCTTCTTCAAGATTTTTTGGACTTATTAGAATTCTCATTTCTCCCCACTTATTGTGATGTAAGACGTAGATGAAATAAATTTTATGTTTTATCACATTCTACTCAATCCATCCATTAACTTTTTCTATATTTTCTGCTTCAGGTATCACTTATGATAGAGCCCATAAGACCTAGTAAAAATCATGAACTGAAAAAATATGTTGCAATAATCTTTCTTGTCGTCGCAGTAATTGGCATTTTTTATGTAGTATACCCTCGTGAAATAACTCATGAAGAGATTGCAGTAGTTACCATCCAAGGAACCATAGTATCTGGAGAGGTTTCACCAGATTCTGGATATGTCTCTTCTGTTAGCATCTCAAAACTCTTAATGGATCTGAAAGAAAACGAGAGTGTGAAAGGGATTGTAATCAGGGTTAACAGTCCAGGGGGGACTCCATCCGCTTCTCAAGAGATCATGGACGCAGTAGAAAAAGTTAGAGAGAGAAAACCTGTTGTAGTGTCCTTTGGAGATATAGCCACATCTGGTGCCTATTATGCTGTGGTGCCTGCCACCATAATATATTCAAATCCTGATACAGTCACAGGTAACATCGGAGTCATATGGATAATCGAAAATAAAGAAGGGAAATACAGCGATGAGGGAATCAAATATTACATCTACAAATCTGGTCAGATGAAAGACATGGGAGCTCCATGGAGGGCTCCAACTGAAGAAGAAGAAGAGTGGATCAACCAGACCATTCATGAAATTTTCAACAGAATGGTTGATCAGATAGTCAGCTACCGGAACCTCACTCAAGAGGAGATTGCATTCATGTCAGACGGAAAAGTTATGACTGGAGCTATAGCCCAGCAATATGGGCTTATCGACAGACTTGGAACTCTAGAAGATGCTATAGATGCTGCAAAGGAGCTGGCAGAGGCTCCTCATGCCGAAGTACACTATTATGGAGAAGATTACAGCGATAGTAGAAGTGATTCACAGATCTCTGAAAAAGCAAAGCTGCATTACCTTGAGATGAGTCCCGTTGGATTTCCTGAAGCATGAACTCTGGGTGGAGTTCTCGATATCTTAACTGAAATAATTGTGGCCACTATCACTGCCAACCCCATAACAATAATTCCTGACGAAAATCCACTTACCTCAGCAACATCGAGAAGGAGCTTGGGAAGGACACCCATCCCCACCAAAGTGCCCATGAATAGAATAAAACCCAAAGCAGGACTTTGATCTTCTTTCTGAATTATTTTTGATACTACTACAAAAGCCATGGGAAAGAAGAAAGAAGAAAAGAAAGCCTGGAGAAACAGGATAGCTCCTATATAAGGGGGAGTTGCCAATGGTATCAAAAGGGTCAGCAAACCAGTAACAGCTACAGAGAGATTTAAAAAGGTTTCATGTCCTACTCGATCTGAAACAATTCCGATCACCGGAGTGGATAAACCACCGAGTCGTGCTATTCCAAGAAGGTACAGAGCATTGGTAAGCTTAAAACCTTTTTCTGAGACCAGATACAGCGGTAGCACAGAAAAAAGACCAGCAGCACTGAACGCCATTATGATCCATAAGATAGCAACATACCACACAAATCTATCTGAAACGACTTCAAAATAATGTTTGATCCCAGAACTCTGTTCCCTAATATTGGAAGTGGTTGTAATGAATAGCAAGGTAACAACCATTAAAGTGACCCCAATACCAACAAGCATAACACTCCAGTGAAATTTTTTCAGGAGTATACTGGCCATCACGGGCATGAGTATCATAGCAATCGGAGCCCCGGAGTCATGAAGCCCTATGGCACGGCCCCATTTTGAAAAGCTAGAAGTTATCAAAGGAATTGCAGCTGGGAGATAAGCTCCAAGAGAGAGACCCAAAAAGAGGAAGCCAGCCACTAGACCATAGAAATTTCGGAGTTCAGTAATTGCCACTAGTACTAACCCGGCCAGAAACATGAAAATGGCTATATGATTCCTGTATCCCAGAATTTGAGAGAGCATTCCCGAAAAAAGTAACATGATGCTGTAGCCCATGCCGAGGAATAAAATGAAAAAACCAATCTGACTATGAGAAAACCCTATTTCAGCCTCCATTAAAGGGAAGAAGGAGGAAAACAGTACTCTCACTGAGAAATTTAAAAACCACATTGCCCAGCATATTACAAGAAGTCTAGATGCATAACTCACAGAGGAAAATCAACAGGAGGGATAAAAAAATATTGGTTCTTGCGGGGTGCTTTTAATCTAAAAACATTTGTTATATGCTATCATATAAAATTAATCTACCAAAATAATTAAATATGATTTATCATGGAACTTAAATTGATTAAAAAATGATATGAGAGTTTAAATTTGGGAGGAGTTAAAATATGAGAACAAAATGGAAAATCCTTGTGTTGGTAATAGCCGTTTTGAGTATAGCAGCTTTTACCCTTGGATGTGCAGAAGAGAAACCAGCAC
>MTND01000029.1 GCA_002010305.1 Archaeoglobi archaeon JdFR-42
ACTTCAAAGCCGAATCAGCAGGAGCCGAATACGTCAGCTATGACTTCGTCTTCGTGGTGGATGCCTTCTAAATGGTAAATTCCCTTTTTTCTTTTTTTATTTTCAGCAGCTCCTCGTGATGTTCAGTCATTGCTGGTTTAGAAGATGGAAACATCAAAAACTTCAAAAACATGAATGATAGTTGTGTTTATCAGATATATCCCCTTTGAACAAACTCTAAAGGCACTTTTCTGTCATGGATGGCTGTTGCAACAAGGGCTCCGTCAATCCCCATCTCTTTTAGATGCATGAGTTCATCGAGGGATGTAATCCCACCTCCAACAAAAACTCTATGTCTGGACGTAGTATAAACCTCCTCCACAAGAGGGGTACTCACTCCAGACTCTGTCCCCACCAGATCAAGAAGGAGTAGGATGACTCCCTTAAGCTGAAACTCGTTAAAGTATACAATAGCCTCTCTGATATTCATGTTCAATCCTTTTGATATCACATCTCCTCTCCTCACATCTATGCTCACAAATACCTCTCTATCGATGGAAGGAAGGGTGGCCTCATCCATGGTTTCTGTGCCTATGACAAAATCACATGAAAAATTTATGTCATTCATATCCTCAGCCCTGTTTATTCCGATGTCAAGAATAAGGTTTGTCCGTCTGGCGATTTTTTGTATTTCCCCTAGATTTCCTCTTTTTCCTTCTATCTTATCAAGATCGGCTATGTAGGTATTCAGAGGTTTTACAGTCTCAAAAACTTCCAAAAGGCTGGAGGATTTGCATATCTGGCTGAATTTGTGTATAGGCTGGTATTTTTCTCGCTCTCCTTTTACAGCATGGACAACCATTCCATCCCGGACATCCATAACAAAATACAGGTGAAACATCCTATCAACCTGAGTTTTGAGATTACATATATCTTACCACTGTATTCTAGGGACTGATAATGTATTAACTATCAAAAGAATTTACTTCTGAGAGAGACACCCTTAACCTCACACGCTATGCGATGGATGCATAGCTTGCATTTCTCTTTATTTGGTGTTTTATCAGGGAGGAAGTCATCCAGAATTCGTCTCACTCTCTCTGATATGCGTATCCCCAGACGTCTATCATGAATGGTTACCTGATGCTCTCGTATTTCTCCAGTGTTCCAGTAGTACACAAGACCTGTATCATCCACATCGGATCCAGAATCTCGTAAAATAAGTACCGCCAGAGCCAGTTTTATTTTATCGGCAGTCCATACACCATGTTTAGGCGGTCTTTTTCTTAGAAAAAGGCACCGGAGAACATCACCATCTTTTACCAGTTCATCAAGAATTCCGGCCACTCCTATTTTAGTTGAAGTGATCAGGAGATCATGTTCCAGTGATAGGGTCATATTCAAGCGTTCACATTGCTCCATTAAAGGTAGAATTTTACGGAGCGTGACTAATTTCATTCTGATCGTATCCAATTCGGTATCGTAAATCATCGATACATGGTTTTCAACTGCATCAAATAGGTCCTCACCTTTTAATCCGTTCCTCCATTGGTGGTAGATCTCTCTTGCCACCATACTTTCAATCTCTACATGTTTCCCAAGACTCATATCGAAATACAGTTTTCTGGGACAGAACAGATACGTTTCGATATCACTGAACCTAACTTTCACACATTCCGGAAAATTTTAATGATATATTAATGCTTCCAGATTCTAATGAAAGAGATCGCTATTGTTATTTCATCTTTCTTGGCTTTTCAGGCCATTCTGGTCTTTCCAGCCGAGGCTGGAGAGCTCCAGGTGGATGCATATTTCAATGGTAAGCCGGCAACAGTGGATTGGGTTGAAATGATGGAAGGAGAAAACTTCAATATCAGAATTAGTATCAAAGTAAGCTCGCCTGAAGTTGTAGATGTTTTACTATATTCTCCTGGTTTTCCCCCTGACGAGCCTCAACCCTTCAGGGTGGTTAAAGGGCCGTCTGGATTTAATCAATTTATGGTGATATCGATGGAAGACAGCAAAGAACTCACCTGGGTTTTGGAACCTACCGGGGTATGGGTTAATGGAGTGGCTCCAATCAATCTTGTTGTCATATCTGAAAAAGAGGAAAAATACAGGGAGCATTTCACCATTGCGAAGGTTTACATCAAAAAAGGCTCAGACTTTACAAAATATCCCGTCGTACTTCTTTCTGCTGTGGGAATTGCTGGTTTAATCACCCTCCTTCTATGGAAAAAAGATGTTAGGTAATTCGATATATTTAAATAGCATCTGAATGGGATGGGGATGGATAGATATGGGATATCTGGAGGATAAAAAACGGGCGAGAACCTTTTACAGGTACTTTTCGAAGATCTATGATTATATTAATCCAATTTTTTATTCAAAAGAAATGCGGGATAAAGTAGTGGAAATGGGCCGTCTTACCCGAGATATGAGGGTGGTAGAAGTTGGTTGTGGTACCGGTTTCACTTCAGAGGGGATTATCAAGGCTATTGGTATTGAAAATTTAGTCGCCCTTGACCAGTCTATTCACATGTATAAAAAAGCCAAGGAGAAATTCCATCTTAATTTTGTGTGGGGTGATGCTGAAAATCTACCCTTCAAGGATGATATGTTCGATGGAGCCATATCTGCTGGTTCCATAGAATACTGGCCGAATCCACAGAAAGGTATAGAGGAAATGTATAGGGTTATAAAACCTGGTTCGTGGGCTGTGATTATAGGACCAAACAAGCCAAAGAATACATTTTTCAGGTGGATGGCTGAGAGTATAATGCTTTTCCCCACAGTCGAAGAATATGTAACCTGGTATGAACAAGCTGGTTTCAAAGATATAGAAGTGGTTGAAATCGGACCAAACAGGCTGTGGAAGCGACTGGCTGTGATTGTAGCGGGGAAAAAATAAGAAATACAGTATGGATGGTTTTATCCGTCTTTTGTCAATTATTTTCTAAAATCATATACGGATTTAATAGGTGTTCCGTCACTGAGGCTAATGGGTTTTGTTACTGAAAGAGTCTCTCCAAAGGTTGGAACACACATGGATTGCTTTCCGGGCCCTCCAGCTACAATAACCATGATATCTTCTGCTCTTGGGCATATGGGGATCATGGCGTGATCATCAGTAGAATCAAACCATCTGGGCCATACTCTCATTTTATACATTCCCCTGTCTTTCAGCTTGTATATTGGATTGCGAGCGTGGTTAAATATGTAGTTTTTCACATCCATTTTGCTGAAACCATCTCTTGCCACAGTCTCTGCGTGTTCTGGACTTAAAATAAGAAGAGGTTCACTCAAGTTGCTATACCATGTATTGTTCCCACCGAGCGTGGCCATTGTGTCGGCTGCCGTTGTGAGAATTCCTGCTGCGTCAATGCTACTGTGGTCATTGATATTGTGTGGCCCCTCTCCACCAACCACTGTGACTGTACTCACGTCTCTTTCAAATCCTCTTTCCACATGGAGCGGCTCCCATGGGTTTGCTTCCTCGTATTCTGCAATACAGTAGGTATATTTACCGGGATGTCCGTGTGTAGCCTTATCTCCCAGACCAGGCACTGCACCACCAATATTCATGCATATAAGATTTATAGCTCTTCCAATGGTTGCATTGGCTCTCCATCCTGGTCCAAAGAGGTTGTAACCTGAGTTTATATCCAGTTCCTTTCTGACAGGTCCATTAACTATGATCAGCGGTGAAACGGGATGTGTGGTCGTCAAGATCCCGTACAGATTGAATTCCTTCTCGACCATGGCCTCCACAGCAGTGATTATCACAGGTAGAAAACCTGGGATACAACCCGCCATAACAGCGTTAATGGCTATTTTTTCCACTGTAGCCTCTCCGTTCATGGGTGGTATAACCCCCACAATGTCATCTGACTCTCTATCAGTGTATTTCATCATATTTCTGACCCTTTCAGGAGTAGGTGGGATTATTGGTAATCCATCGATCCATTTTCTTCCATAGAATTCCTTATACACTGCCTCAATGTCGTCAGCAACTTCAATTATTTCTGATTTAATAGCTACTTCTCCCATGGTATCACCTCAAATACTTCTCTCTGTATTCTCTCTCCAGTTTCTCGGCAGGAGTGGTCAGAACGTATATAACTTCGTCAATGGTATGTTCTGCTTTTTTTCTTACCTCCTCTGGAGGTAATCCTCCACTTGGATGAGGAAAACTCGGGATTGGTAGCCCTGGCATTCCTCTAGCCTGAGCAGCATATTGCCCTAATGGGGCAAATTCACTGGAGCAAATAGTGGCTGTAGGAACACCTTCCTTTTCTAGGGTTATTCCGTCATCGATGGTCCATGCAGTACAGGATCCACAATCTCCATGTGCTATAACTACAGCATCACATTCCTTTACCAACTCACCAATTAGCTTTTTGTGGGCAGGATTGCTGGCTGAGTGTTTCCTTCTCCAGATAGAGTCTATTTCATACTGCTTTTCAATGAGTTCTTTAATCCTTCTCAGGAATACGTCTGCGTTTGGTTTGGTATTGTCCAGAAAGCCAATGGTTCTATTCTGGAGTGTGTTTAGCCTCTTTGCTATTCTATACTCTCTGCCTGATCTCACCTTTCCTACAGGCGTTAGAACTTTCATTCTCTTCTCTTTTTGTATCGAGACAACCATATATACACACCTTCCAGGTAGTTTTTACATGAAAAAGTCAATATTAACATAAAAATGTTTCTATTAACATACTGCTAATGAAAGCTATTGACTCAAGTGGTTACTCATAGAAAATAGGAGTAAGTGTCAATATAAGTCAGACCAGTTTTTTTACAGCATTTTCAATGGCTTTTTCCACGCTTCGTCTGGGTCGGATAATGGATACGGGAATTCCTACAATTTTTTCGACAATATTGCTTATAATGGGGGCACATACGAGGGCCATAGCCCCATCTTTTTCAGCCATGACTGCTGACACAATAGCTTCTTCTATGGATGTGGCAGGATATTCCCTCACAAGGATCTCTTTTCCCTCCGTCCTTACAATTCTTTCCTCAATATCCTCAAGGACATGTTTTGCAGCAATGACTGCAATAAAGTCTTTTTCTGGAAGTTTTTCTGCTTTTTTAAGACCCTGTATTATGGCTCTCAGAGTACTCAGGTTTGGCTCTCTCTCCCCTTTTACAATTTTATATAAGGTACTATATGGAATTCTGCAGAATTCACTGAATTGCAAAAGATTCATTTTCAGTTCATCGGTTATTATACCACTCAGAGTTTCTGCAAACTTCTTGTTAGATATCATGGCTGCATGAAGTAAGCGGCTGGACAGGTTCATATCCTTCTTCAAGGAATAAAAGATATTTAATGTTTTCTAAAAAGGATAGAACTAATCCCGATTGGAGGAATATTTAAATTCTGAGAGATATGATATATCTACATGGGGTGGAAATTAATAGTCTTGTTGTTTGTGACCATTCTGGGAGCTCTCTTTGTAGGGGGATGCACTGAAAGGGGAGATGAAGACTCTCTCTATGTAATTAAAATGTCTCCAGCCAATATGATAGAACAGTTGAAGCTTGGAGAGATCGATGGATTCATAGCTTGGGAACCCTATAATGCTGAAGCGGTTGAAGGTGGATATGGGAAGTATCTGATACATTCCAGGGATATATGGCCGGATCACCCTTGTTGTATCCTGGCCTATCGAGAAGGAGCAAATCTGGACGAGAATACCTTAAAAGCACTGGTGTGGGCTCACATCAAGGCTACTCAGTTCATTCAAAATCCAGCCAACCATGAGAAAGTTGTAAAGTATGCAGTGGAGTTTACAGGGAAAGAAGAAGCTGTGGTTAGAGAAGCATTGAAGGATATTGATTTTGTATTTTATCCTGAATCAGAGGAATTCAGAAATTATTATAAGAAACTTGCAGATGCAGGGATTTTGAATAAAGACCTTCAAGATCTGGGATACAAATCAGAAGATGAGTTTTTCAGTGACTTTCTGATGGAAGAATATTATAACGAAGTAATGAAAAAACTGAAGGAAGATCCATCATGGAAACCCGGCCCGGTTAGTGAAACAGTTAGAATCGGATTTTTGACAGCAGATCTACATGAGCTCGCCATCTATATTGCTCAGAAGGAAGGATATTACGAAGATGTTGGTCTCGTACTAGGGAAAAACCTAATAATAAAGCAATATGCCAATGGGGTATACGCCATGGAAGGATTTAAAGCAGAGGAGATTGACGTATCTTATCTGGGTGGGGCTCCAGCAACCCTTAAGCGGATAAACGATAACATTCAGATTCATGTGATTGGTGGTGCAAATAACGTTGGTTCTTCGGTAGTAGTGGCCAGAGACTCAGGCATTAACAGTATTGAGGATTTAAAGGGAAAGACCATCGCCATACCTGGTTTTGGTACAGTTCAGGATTTCCTACTTAGAATGGTGGCTGAAAAAGCAAATCTTAAAATAGTCGTCAAGGAATAAAATAGATAGATGAAAAGCGCGGGTATTCGTCTACTCTCCCTCTTTATTTTTTTCGGGGGATGGTACGGAATTGCGCTATCAGGTTTAGTTAATCTTCCCACACCCTTTGAGACCTTTCGTACCCTCATAATTCTTTTATTCACTCCAGAAAATGTTCTGGGCAGAACATTAGTAGAGCACGCTCTAGCCAGCCTTATTAGAGTTCTTAAAGGTTGTTTAATTGCCTTTTCAATGTCAATCCCCCTTGGCATAATTATGGGGTGGTTTAGATGGTTTGGTGTATTTGCGTCTACCATGGTGGAAATGTTAAGGCCCATACCACCCCTTGCATGGATACCTCTTGCTTATCTTTTATTTGCTACATTTGATAATCCTGTCCAGATCGCTCAGATTTTTATTGTGTTTGTTGGAGCATTTTTTCCTGCATTGATAAATACAGTTGATGGAGCAAAAGCAACTCCAAAAACACTGATTGAGATGGCTCAAGTATTTGGTGCCAGGGAATCCCAGGTTCTGAGGAAGGTTGTGTTACCTTACACCGTTCCCAATATCATTACAGGTATACGAGTAGGTTTGGGAGTAGGGTGGATGACGATTGTTGCGGCTGAAATGGTGGGCGGTTCAGGAACAGGTCTCGGATATTTTATAATCATCATGTATGAAGTCGGAGGTAGGGTGCCTGAGATCATTTCAGGAATGATCATGATCGGATTGATTGGTTATGGGATGAATGAACTGCTTATGGAGGTCGAGAAGAGGATGTTAGCATGGCGTTAGAGATCAGAGAGATATCAAAGAGTTTTAACGATCTTCCTGTTCTGGATGCAGTTTCCTTTACAGTGGATGAAGGAGAGTTTGTTTGTGTTGTTGGACCCAGTGGGTGTGGAAAAACAACGTTGCTCAGAATTATCGGGGGCTTGGAACCACCTACGAAGGGGCATATAACAATGGATGGTGAACCATTAAAGAAAAAAGACATAGGTTTCGTCTTTCAGGAATATGCTCTTCTCCCATGGAGAACTGTGATTGAGAATATTGAGTTTGGTCTTGAGTTGCGGGGTATTGACAAAACAGAAAGAAAAAGAAGAGCCATGGAGTTGATTGAGCTTGTTGGACTGGAAGGATTCGAGCGAAGTTTTCCCAAAGAGCTATCAGGTGGGATGAAGCAAAGGGTGGGGATCGCCCGGGCTCTAGCTGTTAATCCAAAAATTCTGTTGATGGATGAGCCTTTTGCCAGCCTTGATGCCCAGACGAGGAATAAAATGCAAGAAGAGGTTCTCAGAGTATGGGAAAAAACAAGAAAGACTGTAATATTTGTAACCCATAGCGTTGATGAAGCAGTTTTTCTGGCCGATAAAGTAGTAGTTCTGTCACGTAGACCAGCCAAGATCTGTAAAGAAATTATTGTGGAAGCTGAAAGACCGAGAGATAGGCTTAACAGAAATCTGATAGAGAAAAGAAAAGAGATTCTGGATTTGTTATCTCGTTGAAAGTAAGTGGATCAGTTGTGTTTGTGATTTCCATTTATCTATGTCTATTGATTCTTGTACCTGTTCGGTTTTTAATTAAATTTTTAATTAATATTAATGTGTTTTTACAGATTTTGTAAAAACCGATAAACCCTTTTATAAAGGAACAGGCATAGATGGTGTGTGTAAGGCCACATCTTACAATCTGTCGGCTCACACTGACGATATGGTGAAGAAAATGCGAGAAGAAACAGTTGAAAGTGAATTTGTGACTATTAAGGTTATAACATCCCCTACATGCCCGTACTGCCCTCAAGCAGTCAAACTGGTTAGAGAGCTTGCTAAAAATGATTCAGGTATAATTGCAGTAGAGTTACCGATTACCACATCTCGTGGATATCAAGAGGCTGTGAAATTTGGGATAAGTGGTGTACCCTCTCTGATAATCAACGATAGACACGTAGTTCATGGTCTTCCTTCAAAAGAAAAGCTGCTAATGGCAATAGAGATGGAAAGGAGGTGAAAATATGTTGGAAATCAATGAGACCAATTTTGAGAGAGAAGTTCTGAACTCTGAGAAACCTGTCGTAGTAGATTTTTGGGCTCCTTGGTGTATGCCATGTCTGATGCTTGCGCCGACTTTTGAAAAGGTCTCTCAGCAATACAATGGGAAAGCTAAATTTGCTAAAGTGAACACGGATAATAACCCCAACATAGCTATGAGGTATGGCGTGTTCAGTATTCCCACCATAATCATTTTCCACAAAGGCGAAGCAGTGGATACCATTGTTGGTGCTGTACCAGAAAATATGCTCAGATCTAGAATAGATCAGGTTCTTTCAGAGCTGTAAGGTTAGAGTGTCTAGAATAGAGAAGAACTTCATAGAACATTTCTGAATTATCCATGAGTCCGAAATGGCTTAGCAATAGATAGCCAGAATTACGTGAGAAAAGTTATGAAGTTGAGAGTAACAGGATTACATGTAGACGGAAAGAAAGGCAGACTGGAACTGGCAGGGTGTAATCTCCGTTGTCCTTACTGTGTTCATACAAACCTCCCATTTTATACCCTGACAATAGATACCATCTTTGAGAGGTTGGAAGGAATCGAATCAATATATGTTGGTGGAGCCGAGCCTCTCATACAGAAAAGGGCTCTGATACCACTATTAAGGGAACTCGGAGAGAGGGGTGTGTATATAACGTTGAAAACGGATGGAGCTGATAGTAGAGCTTTAGAGTCGGTTTTACCATATGTTGATCGAGTTGTGATAGAGTTAAAAGGAGATCTGGATGATGAAATAGCGTTGAAGACGTTAACGGGGCTGGACGATAAGCCATTAAAAAGATATATTAGAGAATTTAAGCGTAGCATCAGGCTGGTTAAAAACAAGAAAACCAGGCTCTGGATCAGAGTGATACCGGGCTTTGTTAACCCAATTAATTTCAGAAAAATGCTGGAAGAGATAGGAGAAGTTGAGGAGATAATGTTGTATCAATTTTTAAGTGATCCATCTTACGATAAACCTTTTGGAGAACATAACATGAAACCAGAATGGGAACTGGTGGAAGAACTGGCCGTAATTGCGCTAGATTTCTCCTCTAAAGTTATACAGTATGGAGATAACCATGAAATCAAAGTGAGGGGTGTATGATGAGATCCATTTATGAAATTCTGAATTCTCTGACATGTGATGATGTTTTAACCTGTTTTTATGGGTTGAAAGAGCTGGATGCCCAAGTTTATAAAGTCCTTGTAAAAAAAGGTCAGATGAAGATAGATGAGATAAGTACCATTTTAGAGCGCAGAGAGAATACCGTATACAAGTCTCTCCAAAGGTTGATGGCCCACGGACTGGTAATCAGACGTCAAGAAATACTACGAAAAGGTGGATATTATTTTCTGTATCAGGCTATTGATCCATCTAGGGTTGTTAATGAAATGAAAGAGGTTCTGAAGGAATGGTATTCGAAAATACAGGATGTTCTAGATGAGTTTCATAAAGAAGTGCTGTCAGATGAGATGTAGTGGAGGTTAGGATGCATGGCAGATCAGTGGAACTAGAAAAGGTATGGAGTCCAGTAAAGGAATGTGGAAATGAAAAACAGTCTCCAGAGATAGGATGGGATAAATATGAGCGATTCCGGTAACTCCGTCGTCTCTCTTGGATGTAAGGGGTGTGGGACATGTATACAGGTTTGCCCTACAAATGCCCTCATAACCAATGGAGGAAAGGTAGTTAGGGTGGATATGGAAAAATGCACGTTATGTATGGAATGTATCAGGGCCTGCTCAAACAAAGCTCTCTTTCTTATGGATTGAGCTGACTTGTCCTCTTTACAGCATCGCTACTTTTTAAGCCAGTCACCTAAATACAGCCGATATGTTTTTCCAAATCGCTCTCGGTAGATGATACCCTTGTTTTCAAGTTCTTTTAAAATAATGCTGATCTTGGCCTTGGAGAATCCAGTTTTGAATCTGAGAGAGTCCTGAGTTATTCCTTCGTGTTCTTTGATGATATTGATTATCAGAGATTCGTCCTTGTCCATCACTCGCTCCACTACATTGATGAGTTCATCACTATTCTTTTCTTCGCTAGTTGTCTCGGATTCCCTCCCTGGGGCCATGACAATGTAGATAATAACGGCCAGGATAGCTATCAGGAAAGGCCATGTTGGAAAGCCTATGGCACCCATCATACCCATCATACCCATATGGCCTCTCATGGGATTGGTGAACCATGTTATAGAATACAGGAGCAGGAACACTGCCAGGAAAATGCCTATTGATACTAATACTCTTTCGTTTTCCCTGTTCATATCAACACCCTTGGTTTGTATAAGTGATTTCTACTTTGGTATTTATTAATGTATCCTTGTTTAGGGAACTTCTAACATAACCCATCAATGTAACCGACAGATTTGGCTTGATAAATAATGTTATTGCTTTTTTCAGTTCTTTTTCAACCAAAACTTATAAATATCCAACTTTACAGTAGCTGTAAATTAGATAGAGGGATAATAATGAAAGTGCAATCACTACTGATTGTGTATATACTGGCTCTGTTATTTGCTCCAGGAACGGTAGTAGCAGAAAACATAACTCTTACGGATACAAAAGTAGCCACAGAAGTGTATTCGCTGGATGTGATCGAAAAGCAGAATCAGGTAACATCCAAAGTGTTCTGCCCTTGTGGTTGTGGAGAAATTTTGATAGACTGTCATTGTGATACGGCTCTTTCTGTTAAGGATGACATAGCAAGAAGGATTTCAGAGGGCTCTTCACCGGAACAAGTATTATCCTATTTGATCGCTCTCTATGGTACTAGTATACTAGTGGATGAAGATGTGGCAAAAATCAGGAAATCAGGAGAGAAAAGTGGAAAGAATCTTGTACCTCTTTATATAGCCGCTGCAAGTATATTCGGAATAGTGGGCTATTATTACGGTAGGTCGAGGCAGGGAGGTTCTGAGTATAGGTATGAAGAAAAGGTAGAACGGGAGTTAAAAAAGAAAACTAAAGTCAGCAAACCGAAAAAACGGTCATCTGGGCATGACAGCACTAAAAAGAAAAGTACAAAAAGAAGAGGGACCAGAAAAAGGAAATAAGGAGTGTCGTAATGAAAAAATTTCTCATCTTGCTGTTAGTAATAGCGCAAATTTCAGTGGTTAGTGGAGCTTCTCTTACAGTAAATTTTCTCGGGTTTCAGGAGAACGAGTCCGTTCAGGTGAAGATATATGACGAAGGTTTTAAAGAAGTGTACAATGACACGTTGACTGATGGAGTGTTAACCCTGAACAATTTGAAAGAAGGTTTGACGTACCACATTGTTTCCCAGTATAAAGGCGTGTTGTATGGAAAAACAGTAGTCCTGAATAACAGCGAAACAATTGAAATTCAGCTTTACGAGCCCACTGATGATGCTTCTCTTATTATCTCACCCTTCCATCACATACTGATCAAGCCAGCAGGAGATTTGTTTGAGGTTATTGAAGTCATCTCTTTGGAGAACACTGGTGATAAAGCCTTTAAGGGTGAATTAAAAATAAAGCTCCCTGATGGATTTGTTCAGGTTAAGTCCCCAGAAATTCCGGGTATAGTAGAGCAGGACGGTGTTAGGTTTGATTATTCATTGCCACCAGAGCAACCTGGCAGATTAGTTTTGATTTATTATCTCCCTGTACTTACATTTGAGAAAGTAATGGATTTTGACACTTCTACGATGTCGATCTTGATCGAAAATGGAGAAAATATACTGCTTGATTATTCCAATCTCCAGCCTGAAGGAACTGTGACTTTCAATAATAAACAGTACTATGCTCTTTATCAGACCAATGGAAGTAAAGGAGATGTGGTAACAGTAACCTTTAAATCTTTCGGAACACCACCGCAAGATACTCCACCTCTGGGAGAGGGAGAAAAATCAGGGAAGTATTTTTCAACCACAGTGGCCTGGATAGGAACAGGAGTGATCCTCGTCCTGATCTTCTTCGTAGGGTACATAAACTATCAATCAAGGATGCCTTCTCTGGAAAAACTTGAAGCTCAGAAAGAATCCCTGCTTGCAGTTCTTGAAGAACTCGAGAAAGATTATGAGGATGGAAAGCTGGACGAGGAGGAATACGCGAGACTTAAGGCAAAGTATAAAAAAGAGGCCATGAAAGTTATGGCCAGACTTGACCGTCTGAAAGAGAAGCAAGGTGACCATGAGGAGGATTACGATGAAGAGGAGGAATAAGTTAATTGGGGGAGCTGTTATAATTATATTTGCACTGTATGTAGTTGCCACATTTGCAGCTAATCTGACACCCTATATGGAAGTGTCTGCCGTTGTGGCGAAGGGAGAGGCTACCAATGTACAGGTTAATGGGACTATTGTGAATGGCTCCACAACTTTCGATGGCACTACAAACACTCTCACATTTCAGATTACCGATGGGAAGCAGGTTATTACAGTAGTACATAGTGGGCGAATCAATAATTATCAGGAAGGCAATCCAGTTGTTGTTAAGGGAGATTACAAGGATGGAATTTTTTATGCAGAGGAAGTCCTTGTAAAATGCCCCAGCAAGTATGTTGAAGTGAAGGAGGAATAATCTTGGACATTGGAAGTATCCTCATATACGCTTCGTTGTTAGTGGGGCTTTTTTCATTGGTTGGGCTTATTGAAGGAATTAGAAAGGAGAGAAAAAGAGATATCAGGAATGCCAGACAGGGGATTGTACTGATATCCCTTCTCGTAACAATTGCCTCCATGATCCTATTCTACTATTTCCTCACAAGGGATTTCAATGTCCTTTATGTGGCCATGTATTCAGATCGGTATCTCTCCACCTTTTATACCATCAGTGCTTTCTGGGCTGGCTCACAGGGGTCTATGCTTCTGTGGGCATGGATCCTGTCTCTCTTTATGGTAGGGATTGTCCTAAAAGACAGAAATGACAAGCTTACCAATCTGGCACTGGTGTTCCTTTTATCAGTAGAAATATTTTTCCTGTTGCTCTTATCTTCAGTCCTTGATCCCTTTGAAAGGCTTGAATTTATGCCGATGGATGGACAGGGTTTAAATCCTCTGTTGAGGGATCCAGGAATGGCCTTCCATCCTGTGACACTTTTCATAGGATATGCCGGTTTAACAATTCCTTTTGCATATGCTCTCGCAGGAGTAATCCTTGAAGAAGATATATGGGTTTTCAGGATCAGAAAATGGACTCTGTTCTCTTGGGCGTTTCTGACCCTTGGAATTGCCTTTGGTGCTGAATGGGCTTATACCACCCTTGGATGGGGTGGTTTCTGGGGATGGGACCCTGTGGAGAATTCGTCTTTGCTTCCGTGGTTAACTGCAACTGCCTTCCTTCACAGCGTTATGATCCAAGAAGCTAAAAAAGGTATGAAATTATGGAACATATTGCTGGCTTTTGCCACCTTTGAGTTCGTGATATTCGGGACATTCCTTACGCGAAGTGGTGTAATTTCTTCAGTACATTCTTTTGGCCAATCCGGTGTTGGACCTGTATTCGGGGTCTACATGATTCTGATTCTGTTGATGACAGTCCTGATAATTTATAAAAAATATGATACAATCAGGAGCAGGGATGTTATCGAGAGCATGTTATCCAGGGAGTCTACATTTCTCCTGAATAACCTCGTACTGGTAGTTGCAGCCCTCACCATATTCTGGGGTACCATATTTCCCATATTGTCGGAAGCGGTTGAGGGTTACAAAATCACAGTTGGTCCCCCCTTCTATAATCTGATAGAGATACCCTTGGGAGTTGCTCTTGTAGTATTGATGGGATTGTGTGTGATAGTGGGCTGGAGGAGGTTTGATCCAAAGAAATTTATGAATCAGGTAAAATATCCAGGTGTTGCAACCGTTGTGGTCGGGATAGTCTCTTTTATAGCTGGTTTTGGAATACCTGCAACCATAGGATTAGCCATCCTTGCCTTTGTGCTATCAACTCATGTCAGACAGTACGTTATCGATTATAGAGAGTTTGCTGAGAAGGCTAACCCAAGGAGGGCCAATCCAATAAAAGTAGTGTTAAAGAAACGAAGGAGATATGGTGGGTACACGGTTCACCTGGGCGTGTTTCTGATATTCCTTGGCACCATCGGTGGGTGGATGTATGACTCAACCCATGAAGTATCATTAAATCCTGGACAGGCCATTACATTAAAGGACTACTCCTTTGTTTACAAAGATGCAGGATTTTCCGAAGATAAAGTAAAGAGGACTTGGATGGTTCAGATAGATGTATATAAGAATGGTGAGTTCGTTGGAACATCGTATCCTAAGATAGAACAGTATATACGTACAGGGCAGGATATAGTGAAGGTAAGCATAATTTCCACTCTGTCGAAAGATGTCTATATAATCTTGGAAGGTCTCAGCAATGGGGTAGCTTATTTAAAAATTAAGTTCCTCCCTCTTATGTGGATGATATGGGCTGGAGTCTCCCTCATGATGGTAGGTGTGGTGATAGCGTTATTCCCCAGGAGAATGATAAGGGAGATTGTGGAATGATGGAAAGAAAGGAAAGATCTATCAGAGCTGCAGGAATCAGGGTGATGATGGGTGTGGTGGCGGTACTCCTGTTGATCCAGCCTGCTTTGGGGGTTACTCTCAACGAAGTGCAAAAAGACCTGATATGTTCGTGTGGGTGTGGCAAGATTCTCGAAAATTGTGACTGTCAGGCCGCTGGAACAATGAGACAGGAAATCCAGCAGATGATTGCCATGGGTTACAGCAGAGATAGGATCATAAAGGAAATGCAGAATATGTATGGGAAAGAAATCCTTGCCAACCCACCAAAAGAAGGATTTTTCCTTACCTTATGGACGTATCCGGTTATAGGTCTGGCAGCTGGAGCACTGGTGATTTACATCATAAGCAAAAAACGTAATGTTACCTGGTATATGGATCCAGATGATGTGATAAACGTCGAAGAAGAGGACTTTGATCTCGAAATGGATGAAGAGGACTATGTGGCTATGAGAGCTAAAAAGAAAGAGCATACCGTTCAGGAGTTTGAAGAAGAAGACTATCTCGAAGGTGAAGAAGAATCGGGAGAGGAATTAGAAGAGGAGTTTGAAGAAGAATCGGAAGATCTTGAAAAGAAATACGAAGAAATTCTGAAGCGAGAACTTGAAAAAAGACTGAAAAAAAGAAAGAGGGAATGAGGTGCTCTGTCATTTACCCCTCTTTTTGCCGATTTTCGGCCTTGTACTATTTTTATTTTTTCCTTTACCGGTAGCCGTCCCCCTGTATCTGGTTGTTGTGGGTATATCCTATTTTCTCTTCAAAAAAACTGTGGATATAATGAGAAAACCTGTATGCACCGGTAAAGAAGGGCTAATTGGCCTTACATGTAAAATTGTTGAAGTGGATGAAAGTGGAACAACGGGAATTGTTCAGGTATTGGACGAATACTGGAGAGCAAAAAGTGATGAAGGCATGAGAATAGGAGAGAAGATGGTAGTTAAGGGTTTTGATGGGAGTACTATACTCCTTGGAAAGTAGTTTCTAATTGATATGAGAATTAGCATCACTGTATGAGTTTTTAGCCTTTCCTTGACGAGGTCTAAATGTTTGTTGAAAAAATTACTTATTAAATAACGAACTCCTTCAGATGGTGATGAAAAAATGAAGGATATTCCTGAAGATGTTGTAAGGTTAATTGAAAAACCCATGATCGCCAGCCTAGCCACCTCTATGGATGATCAGCCACATGTCGCTCCTGTCTGGTATCTTTACGAAGGTGGAAAGATTTACATCTCCACTTCTGGTAAAAAAGTGAGAAATATCAGAGGAAATCCTAAAGTTGCCATTTCTATCGAAGAGAGTGAAAAAGGCATTCCTGGTTGGAGGGTGATTCTCCTTGGTTCAGCCTCAATTATAGAAGATAAAGAGATCATTAAAAACATCAGCAAGAGAATTTTTACCAGATATAGAGGAGAAGATATGAGCAACTGGGGAGATCATCTTAGAAAAATAGTAACTGATCCGCCAGAGACTTCTGTCGTTCTTGAGGTTGAGGTAGAGAGAATAATTCCTCCCGAGTAGTTTCTATATATAGAAAATTTATAGCTTAATCTCGATTCTTGCATTTTTGAAAGAAAAAATTGTTCTGAATTTGTATTTATCTCCTGTAAACGATTATAAACCGTAATGGCGTATATGGGAGAGCGAGGATCCAGTTTTGATCTCCAGTCATACAGGATAGATATAATGGGTTCTACAGCATTGAATTGTACAGGTGAGGAATAAATGAAAAGAAACAAGTTGATAATCGGATTCGGAATCGCCCTCTTTATTGTGATTGCTAGTGGAACTGTCAATGCCATGATGATGGGTGGCATGGGATACGGAAGAACAGGATGGAGTTATGGTATGGGCGGAATGTCCGGTATGGGTGGTATGGGCTATGGAATGGGATACGGAATGGATGCTCCAGGAGGATATGGTCAGAATCCCTATTATGGTGGATGCTCTATGATGGGTGATTATGGCTATGGGCCCTATGGATATGGTTCTGGATATGGAGATGAGAGACATCCCGTATATGGAAATTATATTCCGGGCATCAATGTACCACAGAAATCCACTCTGAGTAACATCTTTTCCTTCTTCAGAATGGGCCTCTAAAACTAATACACTCTCTCCCCTCTTTTTTCCTAATTTGAAACGATAAAAGAAATTTATAACTCATATCAGAGTATCAGGATCATTCTTGAGGACCGCACTCCACCACCACATGGCCATATCTACCAGATCTTTGCTGAAAAGTCCAGATAATCGGTACTCTCCTTTTTTAATGGATATCAGTCCAGCCCCCAGCAACTTATTTCTCATAGAGTAGAAGGAAGAACGCCCCATATTCAGGGTTTTCATAGTCTCTTCCCATTCATCCACCCTCAATGGCTCCTTTGATTTTTGTCTCTCTTCTACAATGTTAATGAATTCCATGGCTTTCAGAGCCACTTCTTCTTTCCGGAATAAACGTCGCATCAACTCAAGAAAAGGATTTTTTGATTGAGTGATTCTTGCATAGGTCTCAGAGCGGATGACAATAGAAGTGGAGGTTCTGGGAGCATCCTTTACTTTCATACTCCTGAATGGATTTAAAAAATATATAAAGGGTATGGTTAGATAGCTAGATATACTGTAAATGCATGTTCAGCTTGATTTTCGCGATTCCTGGCTATGCAAGAGGTTTCCCAGCAATTCCAAGGTTTTCCTTCGGCTCTTCTCTGATTACAACCCATACCTTTTCAGGAGTTGTTCCGAGTGTCTCACAAACGGTGCTGGTAATGGCCTCAATAAGCTTCCTTTTGGTCTCCCGTGGACGCCCTTCATACATGGTTACTTCTATCAGGGGCATGATTTTGAATCTATTTTGATAGTATTTACCATTTTTGAATCAAAAAGCGTAGGAGAATAACTTTTTCTGATATGGAAAGGGATATATATAATGGATAAATGCTGGGTTATGTGCGTCCGACCCTTGATAAGTACTTTATGGAAATTGCCAGAGTTGTGGCAACTCGTTCTACCTGTTTGCGGAACAACGTTGGGGCTGTGATTGTAAGGGATAAACAGATTCTATCCACCGGCTACAATGGTGCTCCTTCTGGTCTGCCTCATTGCTTAGATATAGGTTGCCTTAGAGAAGAACTGAAGATTCCTTCAGGAGAGAGGCATGAATTGTGCAGGGCAGTACATGCAGAGCAGAACGCTATTATCCAAGCGGCTGTACATGGAGTTAGCCTAGAAGGGGCTACCATATACACAACCCACCAGCCATGTATAATGTGTGCCAAGATGATAATAAATGCAAAAATACGAAGGGTTGTATACGGAAAGAAATATGCCGATACCAACGGACTCCAATTTCTCAGGGATGCTGGAATTGAAATTGTGTATATCCCCACAGAATAGGTTCTCTAGAGCTAATGAGTAATAAAGGAAAATTGTATGACATACGTAATACAAAACATACTCTTTTATATTTTTCAGTAGGGTTATGTTCATGCACCAGGATGTAATGACCTACAGACTTGAGTGTGAAGCAGAAGATGGGGGTCTGACCCATTACGTGATGATGGGTGACAACTCCCCCTTCTAATTTTTTGGTGGTATTATGGCAGAAAAAGAAGGTTTGATTCCACTGGATCATCCTACTCTGGAAGCATATCTTGATCCCGATTCAGGTTTTTGGGCCATATCCGGTAAGGAAGGGCTCTCTCAGGAAGTAGAGGCATTATGGAAATCTCGAAGACAGGAACTTATTGAAAAAATGAGGAAATACAGGTTTGAAGTGAGATATAGTACAGCCTACATTAATCCGACAGATTTGTGCAATGCCTCCTGCCCCTATTGCTACTTACCTGATGAAGTAAAGGATCGTGGAAAAAGCATGGACTATGAAACTCTCTGCCAGATTCTGGAAGGTCTGGAAAAACTGAATGTACAATGGGTTGTATTTCATGGGGCAGAACCCCTTATTGTTAAAGAGATTCTCTTTAAAGCAATGGACGAGTTTGAATTTAATTATGGGATTCAGACCAATGGGCTCCTACTGGAGCCTTCTGATATGGACTTCATTATGGAAAGAAAAGCCAATCTTGGCGTCTCTCTGGATTCGCCTTTCAGAGATGTAAATGATATACTTAGAGGTACCGGGCATTTTAAAAAGGTCTCAGAAATCCTAGATTATATGGAAGGATACCCTGGGATGAGCGTGGTAACCACCATAAACAGGTATAATTACCCTCATCTTGCTGAAATGGTTGATTTTCTTGCTGGTAAGGTCAATGTAATCCTTATGAATCCTGTTAGAGGGACGAGCTCAGGAGGAAGGGCCCTTAGACCACCAGTTGAAGAATCTGCCATAGAGTTTATCAGAGCTGTGGAGAGAGCTATTGAACTATCTATGGAGGGTCAGAGAATCGTGATTGGAGATTTTGCCAATATGATCCTGGGAATTGTAGCTCCAACTTCGCGGGTTTTGCAGTGTGATATCAGCCCTTGTGGTGGGGGAAGGAGATTCGTGTCCATTACCGCTGACAAAATGGTGTATCCGTGTGGAGAGTTTATTGGTATGGAGGAGTTTGCCCTTCCTTTTGATGTGTTTCTGAAAAGTACTCTCTCTGGGGATATACCTTTCATGGAAGTCAGAGAGAGAAAAGTTGAAGATATACAAGAATGTGCTTCCTGTGTTTACAGGCACATATGTGGGGCTCCCTGTCCCGGAGAGGTGTATTCTGAAAAAGGATCTCTTCTTGAAAAGAGTCCCTACTGTGAGTTTTATAAGCGAATTATAGATCATGCGTTCACTGTGATATCAGAAGGAAGAGAGAGATACGTTATACGAAATGAGAAAATGAAGATGTTGTACAGGATCTAAAGAGACTTCTATAGAGAAAAAAGCCATACCTTTAACATCACCACAACTCTAGTTCAAAGTTTCTGTTAAGGGTGAGCATATGCCCTCTCAGATCGATAAGTGGGTCCAGAGATTGTTTAACTTCCATTTTAAAACCGTTATCAGCCATCTTCCTGAAATAAAGAGTCACATCAAACAGTTTCTGAAGTATATTCTGTTTTGTTTTATCGATCACACCAGTCGGGTAGAAATGAACGATAAAGTTACCATTATACTCTGATCTGACAAAATCAAGGGCTTTTAGCAGTGCTTTAAATCCCTCTTCACCATAATAGTTAACGAAGTAATGCCATCCAAATGCAAATATGGCCAGTTTTCCCTTTACTTCCTTCATATAACCATCTAACTTTGAGATGTATTCGAAAAGACTCTCTTCCCCAGTTCTGCCCTCTGGAATATATATCATATTATTACCGAATAATTTATCTGTGTTTCCTCCAAGCTTCAATATATCTATCTCATTCAGTTTGGGGATCTCTATCTGATATTTATGTTTAAGTATCTCTATGATTCTTTTTATCCTTCTGTATGGTGTGTTGCTATATATGCTGAACAGAATCCTGTATTGCTGGGAGTGAAGTGAAGGAATAAGGTATTTGAACATGAAGGAAAGGACTGGTGGGGGAGAGTCATACATTATTAAGATGGTGCTGTCCTCAACAAATCCTCCTTGGAGTATCTGATCTATTTTTGGATGGCCAGTGGAGATGGTCATGATTTCACCCTGTTTATGATAATACTCATTATTATTAATAAAATTAACCCTTGGAATACATGTCGTCTGGAAAATATAAAAAGTGTATTCTAGAGTGAGGATTGAGTCAGGAAAGTATACTGGACACTTCTCTTTTACCAAACTCAAGGAGGTCTTTTGCCCGGTTTTTATCCATAGATTCAGCAAAAATTCTGATTAAAGGCTCTGTTCCCGATGGTCTGATAAGAACCCATCCATCTTCGAAATTCAAACGGACGCCATCGGTAAAATCTCCATCTGGAAATCTATTTTTGAGTTCTTCCATAACTTTATTCCTGTTTTCACATGGAATTTTTTCTTTAATCATGTAGTATGAGGGCATATCTGACACAAGGGATGAAAGATCACTTTCCACAATCATTTCAAGAATTTTTGCCACAGCCATCCCGCCATCTCTACAATACTGATGTTCCGGGAAGATTAGCCCCCCGTTTCCCTCTCCACCAAATACTGCACCCTCCTCTTTCATAACCTTTGCAACAGTAGGACTGCCTACTCTGGTGTAAATTACACTCCCGCCATGTTCCTTAACAACATCTTCTACGATCTTGGATGTGCTGATTGGAATAACCACCACTCCACCATTGTGTTTATTGACGTATTCCCGAGCCAATAAAGCAAGAAGCACATCTTCTCTGATGAAATTTCCTTTTTCATCCACAAATACAGCCCTGTCGGCATCTCCATCATGGGCAACTCCCAATTCTGCACCAATCTCTCTGACAACCCGTTTCAGTTCATTCAGCGCGTGCTCTTCTGGCTCAGGTTGTCTTCCCGGAAACATCCCGTCCAGATGACAGTTGATACTGATTACTCTGCAACCCAGCTTTTTCAGGATGCTGGGAGTGGTGAGAGATCCAACACCATTTCCCCCATCCACCACCACTGTGAACCCCCGTCTTTTAATGGACTCAGAATCCACCCTGTCCACGATTCCGTTTACATACATATCCAGGCATGAATCGTGGAATAGCTGCCCTATCTCGTCCCAGCTCACCTTTTTAAAATTTCCAGAAAAAAACAGCTTTTCAGACTCTCGATCCATTTCATCTGTGAACTCAGTACCATCTTCCTGAATGAATTTAACACCATTGTATTCCTTTGGATTGTGGCTGGCAGTGATTATGACACCTGCATCGGCATTGTTTTTGACATAATATTGAATGGCAGGAGTTGGAGATAGACCCAGATCTACAACGTTCGAGCCTGTGGACAGTACCCCGGCAATAAGGGCATTTTTCAACATGGAGCTTGATATCCTGGCATCCATCCCAACAGCAATTGTACCTTCTACCATGGATCCTATGACCCTTCCAAGGTTCATTGATATCTCTGGAGTGAGTTCTGTATTTGCTATTCCTCTAACCCCATTGGTTCCGAATAGCTGCCTATTTTTACTGTTCTCCATCTACCCACCTCTCTCCATCTTCCAAAACTTCCTTTTTCCATATCGGGACGAGTTTTTTTACCAGCTCCATGGAGTTTATAATAACGGGCCATACATCCTGTCGGTGCCCTCCAGCTACAACAACATGAACTATATCGTCTCCAGCTTTGATTTTTCCAGTTCGATGGTAAATCCTGACATCCACGATTCCATGGCTATTTCTTAGCTCGTTTTCTATTTCTCGCAGCTTGTCTCTCACTATTTCGTCATAGCTATCGAATTCGAGATGCAATACCCTTTTTCCTTGCTCGATTCCTCTAACGATACCACTGAAAGTGACAATGGCACCTGCTCTGTTAATCTCTTCATTGCTTTTAATTTTTCTGATGAGGGATGGCAAAGTCTCAAACTCTTCTAGGTCCTCTACTTTTTTATCAAAATCCGGATCTTCAGGGTCGAGATACGGAATATTTTTAAGACCATCCTCCAGATGGTAAATAACGTAATCCGCTCCAAGAAAGGATAGGAGTTCATTAGCTCTGTCTATATCTGGTGGTAGTGAGATTTTTATATTATCGAAAGATATAGCCAGCTCTTTCTGGTTGCCACTTACCACAGCCACCTTACCCTTTGGAGATAATCTGCTTGAAACCTCTTCGACGGTTTTATAATCTCCCTTTATTGCGAAAAATCTCATACATGATTGTGGGGTAATGGGTGTAGATAAAACTATCGAGAGTCTCCGATTCTGTGACCGAGGCCTGTAATTTTCTCGATTATTTTTTCTATTATCTGACCTTTATCTCCCTTAATCTGTACCTTCACTGTCTTTTTGAATAGGTCTCCTTTCACTTGCTTCACTCCTTCTATTTTAGAAATCGCATTTTTGATAGTCTCAATACACCTTCGCAATGCATTGTGGGGACTAAAATTTCCAATTCCTCTGAAGTGGTAACTTTTTTAGTGGCGCGTTTCTTTCGAATTGGTGGTATTAAACGTACACCAAAGGAATTCAGGAGTACCACACTTACACTCGCTGCCATTGCCATCATGGCCCATACCGGATGGACAAGACCTGTGATGGAGAGAGGCACTCCCAGCCCGTTAAAGGAAAAAGCTAATGCGAGGTTCTGTTTTGTTTTTCTGTAGCTAGTTTTTGCGATATGATATGCGTCCATAATGGCCCCAAGGCGGTTGCCTGTTATGATAATATCAGCGCTCTCTATGGATATGTCTGTTCCTGTAGCGAAAGCAATTCCAACATCAGCTTGCGTCAGAGCTGGAGCATCATTAATACCATCACCCACCATGGCAACTCGAAAACCCTTTTTCTGAAGCTCTCTGATATGTTCTGCTTTTTCTTCTGGTAGTACTCCAGCTATCACCTCGTCAATTCCTGCTTTTTTTGCAATGGCCTTTGCAGCCCTTTCATTATCTCCAGTGACCATGATGGGGTCCATTCCGGCTCTCTTCATGTCTTCTATGGTCTCATAAACGTCCTCTTTCAGAGTGTCTCCCAGACCTATTATTCCTGTAAGTCTCTTGTTTATGGCTACGAGAGCGATACTCATTCCCTTGTTCTCCAGTTTATCGATAGCATTTTTTGCTGAAGTGATGTCTATCCCTCGTTTGATCATAAGTTCTATATTGCCCACAAGAACAGGTAACCCTCCTGCAATTCCTTCGACTCCAAAGCCTGACAGGCTTGAAAATTTTTCCACCTGTTTCAGGGATATCCCCTTCTCTCTTGAATCTTCAACTATAGCCTTTGCGAGGGGATGCCCAGAATATTGTTCAAGAGAAGCAGCGATGGCCATAAGATCTCCTTCTTTTCCATTTAGAGTTATGATCTCCATTATATGGGGCCTGCCAGTTGTGAGGGTTCCAGTTTTGTCGAGAATAATTTTTTGCACATCCTTGAATATCTGAAACACCTCACCACTCCTCATCAGTATCCCTTTTGTGGCTGCTTCCCCACCTCCCCGAATCATGGCAAGAGGTGTTGCCATTCCTAGAGCACATGGGTATCCCATAACCAGAGCTGCAAGACCAGCAAAGATGGCCCTTTTGAAGTCAAACATTTCCATGAATAGCCACATCCCAAGAGTCCATATAGCAACACTTAAAGCAGCGAAGATCAATACGAAAGGAACATAATACATTAGTATTTTATCCACAAGCTGAAGAACCCCAGGTTTTAAAGCTCTTGCCTCTTCTACATGCTGGGCAATCCGGTATAGAAAACTCTCTTCCCCTACCCTGGAGACTTTTACAAGTAGAGCACCAGTTAGATTAATAGAGCCTGAAATCACCTCCCCTCCCTTAGATTTTTCAACAGGGATGCTCTCTCCAGTAACAATGCTTTCATCAATGGCGCTCTCACCTTCTACCACAGTACCATCCACAGGAACAGTCTCTCCCGGTTTTATTCTGACTAAAGCTCCTTTTTTAACAGACTCAATGGGTATTACTCTCTCTTCTCCTTCAATCACCACTCTGGCTTTCCGGGCTTGCATCTGGAGAAGCCTCCTCACTGCCTCTGAACTTTTCATTCTCACTCTGAGAGATACATATCCTGAGAGTATATGGTATCCTGTAACAAACACAGAAACAGCAAAAAAGTCCATTTTCGGGAACTCTGGGAAAATAAATCCAAGAAAGCCACCAGTAAGACCTCCAAAGGCACTGAACTCCATAAGGACATGTTGATTGAGTATACCCCTCTTCAAGGAAAAGTAAGCCATTTTCAGAATGGGCCGTCCTAGGACAAACACCATGGTGAGAGCAGTAGCGATCATCAGATAGATAGGATAGTATCCCTGAACTCCAGCCTTCATAACCACCATGAGAAACACTGAAATTCCAACCAGAGTTCCTGCATATTTCAATCGTCTCTTTTCCTTGGTTAGTTCTCTCTCTTCGTCTTCAAAAGATCTCATTTTATCCAGATCTCTCACAGTATATCCGAGGTTTTCCAGTATTTTTTCAAGCTCAGGGGAGTCAATTACACGGGGATCAAATTCGATCATGACTTCCTCATGGGCAAGACTCACACTCACCCTTTTTACTCCTTGAACTTGGGAAAAAGCCTTTTTAATGGTTTCAGAGCAGAAAGAGCAGGATAAACCACCAATCTTAACATGATGTCTTCTAACTGATGTGGCTGATTGCCCGTACATAAGCTCTCTCCTTATCCTGATTTTCTGAGGATATCCACAAGGGCTCTGTTTAATATGTTCACAGTAATATGATCAATAAAATGCTCTGTCGAGCAATAAGGACAGGCTTTTAAATTCTCGGCTGTTTCTACTATCTGATCCCAATATCGGTCTTTTACTTCCTGAATGACTCTTTCAAGAGATTTTTTTGTAAATTCTATGGCCGGAGAAAGAGCTTCATCAAAATTGTCAGGCATGGTTTGATGAATGAAAAGGGTGTTAGAAGCATAATACTTAAGAATTCCTCCTTTTGTCTCCCTCAATTCGGTAAGTTCAATCAATCCTGCTTTTTTCAGTATATCTACATGATGTCGGATTGTAGTTGGAGCCTTTACGATGCCATGTTCTTTCAGCTTTTCCACAATTTCCATGATGGAGCAGCTTTGACGGGAAAGTATGTCCAAGATAGCAACTCTGATAGGATCTTCAAGGGCTTTGGCTTTCTCTGAATCGATTGAGACGATATTTCTGATTTCAACTTCTCTTTTAAACTGATTACTCATATCATGTACATAGTATTGCTACTAAATATTTTTTACCATTTAAGAGTTTATAGTAATATTATGAAGAATTTCGTAATTATATTATATAGAAAATGATGAGCTCTGGTTATACTATCGAGACTATGTTTTACTGTTGTCAGTGAATGCTGGCAATAAAATGGATTTACAGGCCTGGGGTGAAACAACTCTCTCCTGGATAGTTATCGTACCACCTTCGATAAAGAGTTCAGCACAGGTGGGAAAGGAAAGTCTTGGCATGGTGGGGCTGCCCGGACATACCAAGATTGCATGGGGGAGCTGTTCTAGCATGAATCTGTGAGCATGGCCAAACACAAGGACATCCACACCCATCTCCTTGGCCAGATACCCCAGACCGGTTAGATCATTAAGATGTAGCTGTCCCTGATGAACAACTCCGATTGTTATATCCTTGAATGAAAAGGTGATTTGCTCAGGTAATCGATTTTTTAAGTGAGATGTGTCAGAATTTCCATGAACAGCATACAGTTCTTTTTCTTTCAGAACTTCATATACTTCCTCTGTAGTAAAATCTCCGGCATGAACTATTATTTCTGCTTCGTCGATAAGGCTAGCAAGGGTTGGAGGGGGATTCCAGGATTTCATATGAGTGTCAGCCAGTAAAACAATTTTATCTCTTTTCATGGTTTTCTCCTTTCGAGTTTTTCGATTCTACCTCTTTTTCCCACGTAAACTTCGTTAACCAGCCTGGAGGGGAATATTCCATTTTCCACCACTCCAGGTATATTGTTAACCTCTTTTTCAAGCAATTCTGGAGCATCTATCTCTCCAAAGTTCCAGTCGATTATGAAATTACCGTTGTCGGTGATGACTGGGCCGACTTTTTTGTTGGCAAGTCTCACAGTTCCATCTCCCCTGATTGATTGCAGGTTTTTCATCACAGTAATACTGGCTTCAGGAATCACTTCAATCGGTACGGGGTATGTTAGGGTATTGACAACCTTACTGCCGTCAACGATAATTATGAAGTTTTTTGAAGCATGAGCAACTATTTTTTCCATAGTATGTGCCCCTCCACCTCCTTTTATTGCATTAAATTCTGGATCAACCTGATCAGCCCCATCTACTCCTAGGTTCAGTTCAGGGTATTCCTGCAGGCTGACTACATGAACACCCTGTTCGATAGCTATCAATTTGCTCTGATAGGAAGATGGAACACCATAAATTTCGATACCCTCTTCCCGGATTCTTTTTCCAAGACTCATGATGAATTCTGCAACCGTTGAACCACTTCCGAGTCCTATAATATCTCCATCTTTGATCTTGCTTGCAATAAATTCTCCAACAATTTTTTTATCCATCAATCTACCTCCATCCATTGGTTCAGGATTCTCAGATCTATCCTTGCTGTGCAATCAAGGGTTATGGGAGTAACAGAGATAAAGCCATTTTTCAGAGCGTGGACATCAGTGCCCTCTTCTGCTCCTCCAAACTCGGTGCCATCAATCCAGTAGTATGGTCGTCCTCTCGGATCCAGCCTCTTATCAACAGAGGTTGTGAAAACACGTCTTGCAAGTCTGGTGATTTTTACCGGTGTATCTCCCCTCACTCCTTTTGGAATATTCACATTGAGGATATCCACTCCATCTGGTAGTTTTTGTTTCAGGACTTTTCTGGCTAATTGTCTGAGAATTTTTATTGGAACTGCAAAATCTTTTTTTATAAATCCTAAATGAAATTTTTCAGTCTGATCTTCTACTTCCATAGATATTGCTATGGAAGGGGATCCCTGGGTTGCTCCTTCAAGAGCCGCACCAACTGTCCCAGATGTGGTAATGGCCTCTGTGGAGAGGTTTTCCCCAAAATTGATTCCTGAGATTATCAGATCCGGGATCTCCTGAATAACAGCATATATACCGATAATAACAGAATCTGTTGGTGTTCCTCCGACAGCATACGCGTCTATACCATTTACTCTGGTTTTAAAAACCCTGATGGGTTCAAAAATAGACAGTGCTCTCCCAACACCACTTTTCTGAGTAGCAGGAGCTACTACATAAATCTTTCCAAGATCTTTTATCGCTTCATAGGCGGCATGGATACCCGAGCTATAAACTCCATCATCGTTGGTTATCAGAATTTTTTTCATGATCTTGTCTCCATTTCAATCATCCATGAACTTTTGTTTCATTCGTTCTATCTTTCCTATAATCTTTTCCTCGTTTAATGTCAGGATGTTTCTATCCTCCATAACCACCCTACCATTGATGATGGTGTGAGTGACATCGCAACCTCGCCCGGAATACACGAGATTATTGAGAGGATTATATGAAGGATGATGGTTGATTCCTGATATATCGATTATGATTATATCAGCAAGCTTTCCTATTTCAAGTTCTCCTCCATTAAGGCCATAGGCTTTGTATCCATTGACGGTTGCCATCTCGATAACCTCTCTTACTGATATGGCATCGGCCCTTCCAGTTACCACTTTCTGAAGTAATGGAGTGATTTTAACTTCTTCAAATAGGTCATAAGAGTTATTTGAAGCTGCCCCATCAGTCCCAAGACTGACATTTATACCCTTTCTAAGGAACTGGAAAACAGGACTGATACCAGCTGCAAGTTTCAAATTGCTTACTGGATTGTGGACCACATTGGTTTTGCTGTTTTTTAGCATCTGGATCTCCTCATCGCTAACCCAGACGCAATGGGCCAGTATTGTGTGCTCATCCAGAAATTCAAGATGATAAAGAAGCTTAATCGGGGTGGCTCCACATTGCCTTTTAACCTCCTGTATTTCCCACTGATTTTCAGAGGCATGGATGTGAACAGGCACTCCATCTTCCTTAGCAGTCTCTTTTACAGTCTCGAGGAATTTAGGAGAGCATGTATATGTAGAATGAGGACCATATAGGGGATATATAATCTCGCTTCCTTTCCACTTTTTTACAAATTTCATGCCTATTTTCAATTCTTTCTCTCCTCTTTCCTCGTCACCACGATCCGCCATTCCATAACATAAACAACCCCGTATACCAGCTTTTATGGCAGCTCTGGCCACTTCATCCATTTCCACATACAGATCAGAAAAACAGGTGGTGCCGGTTCTTATCATCTCAATAATTCCTAACAAGGAACCGTAGTAAACATCCTCAGAGGTAAGCTTCCGTTCGGCAGGCCATATCTTCATTTGAAGCCATTTCTCTAAGGGAAGATCTTCAGCAAAGCCTCTAAAAAGGGCCATGGCCAGATGAGTATGGGCGTTCATAAGACCGGGCATAACAATATTTTTCCGAGCATCGATAGTTTTTTCGCCTCTAATCTTCTCTTTTCCGATATACTGGATTTTTCCATCAGAAATTCCAACTTCTCCCTCAGTCAGGAATCCGGATACATATAATCGGGCATTTTTAATTCTCAGTTCGTACATCAGGCAGAATATAAAACTGCACAATACTTAAATATTAGCGTATCTCTCACCTTAATGCTGGTAGGTGAGATGATGGAAGGAGCAAAACGCGTTCAGGGTATTTCCACCTCGATGATACGAAAAATGTTTGAAATGGCCCAGAAAATGAAAGGCAGAGAAGTTATAAGTTTGGGTCTTGGAGAACCTGATTTTGATACGCCAAAAAGTTTGTGTGATGAAGCATATAAGGCTATGCTGGAGGGGTTCACCCACTATACTTCCAATTTCGGAATTCCAGAGCTTAGAGAAAAACTGGCTGAAAAATACACTAGGGAGAATGGATTTGAAGTTACTCCTGAAAATGTGATGGTTACGGTCGGAGCCTGTGAGGCTCTGATGATCACCGCTCTTTCCCTTTTCGAGGAGGGAAGTAAAATTATAATTCCATCTCCCAGTTTTGTTGGGTATTATGGTTATGCCAGTCTTACTGGATGTAGGGTGGTGGATTTAATAACCACGGATGAGGACGAATTTGAAGTCAATCCGGACACTCTGAATGAAGTTGCCAGTAAGGATATCTCCTTCATGCTGGTTAACTCCCCCAATAATCCAACTGGAGCTGTAATCTCGGAGGATAAGGTTAAAGCGATTGCTGAAATAGCTGAAGATAATGACATCTGGATAATAAGTGATGAGGTATACGAGAAGATAGTATATGATCGTCCCCACACAAGCTTCGGAAAATATTATGATAAAGTTATAACGATTGGAGCCTTTTCAAAAACCTTTGCTATGACGGGCTGGAGAGTTGGATATGTTATAGCTAGGGAAGATCTTATTGAGAAGATGCTTCGTGTCCATCAGTATAATGGAGTATGTGCTCCTGCTTTTGCCCAGAAAGCAATAGCCAATGTTCTGGATACAGATATGGCCTTCGTGGGTGAAATGGTATCCGAGTTTAGAAGGCGGAGGGATCTGGTAGTAAAAAGGCTGAATGAGATGAATGGTATTTCCTGCGTGAAACCTCATGGTGCCTTTTATGTGTTTCCCAGAGTGAGCGGAACTGGTATGGATGGAGAAGAGTTTGCCATGAAGCTATTTGATGATAAAGGGGTTGTCGTGGTTCCAGGAGGCGCTTTTGGCCCTGAGAATGAAGGTTTCATTAGAATCTCTTATGCAACGAGTTATGAGAGGTTAGAAAGGGCTATGAACCTTATGGAAGAGTTTGTGAATGAAAATAAGAGATAAAGTAAATCTCTCTTTTATATTTCTGTTCATTTTGTTCAGCATTTTATTCAGTCTCCAAAAGTAATAATTGGAGAGGTGGCCAGTCGTTTTGCCCCAAGTTTTCTTAGAGTAGGTTTAAGGAATTTTACTTGAGATCTATCCAGTATAATGTGCATGGCCACTCCACCCTTGGATAGGGTGGAAATGGTAGGGTCAAACCCCATTTTTGTAAGATAATCTTTTATTCTCTGGACATCTTCTTCCTCGGGAACGTTGAACACAAGACTAACAAAATTCTGAGATTCAAGTACTTCCTTTACATCTGTCACTAAGTTCTCCATCACCCTTCTTTTTCTCTCGTTTTTCAGAGATTCCCTACTTGCAATAAAAATGGATTGAACCTCTCTATTAAGGACATCTATTATTCTGGCTCCATTCTCTCTGAGTGTAGTTCCTGATTCTGTCACTTCTAATATTATATCTGCTTCAGGGTTAGGTGAGATTAGAGCGGCTTCTGTTTTCCCGATCGGATCATACACAATGGCATTAAGCCCCTTATCTCTTGCGTACTGTTTTGCCAGTTCTGGGAATTCAGAGGCGAACATCACTTCCTTATCGCCCACGATAGATATGAAATCTTCTATGCTATGTACATCAGGATACATCTCTTCAGATACGGCCACAACGAGCTTGGTGGGACGGAATTTTAATCGGGCTAAAGCAGCCACTTTCGTTTCCATATCAGAAAATTTAAATTTCGAGTTCTCAAAGATATCTTCTCCCGTAAATCCACCATCGCCTTTCCCCCTCATAACATAAAAGGGCATGATCTGAGGCCTTACCTGTTTGAATATAATGTCGGGATGATCTACTCCGATGAGATATCCTCTTTCAGTTTTTTCGAGACGATATCCTGCTTCAATAAGGGCATTCCACACTCGTTCTTCAAGGTGACCATCGGGAAAGTAAATCTTGACCTGATCCATATACGGCCATCCTCTCATGGAGGGATTATAAACTTTTCTGTAGTATCCTTAAAAAAATAACTTTGAGAAAAAGGATATCTGTGAGTTTAATATGCCTTTCTCCGACTAAAATCTGTTTCTTTTCTGGTAACAATCCCGACAATACACAGCTCTACCTTCAGTAGGCCTGAAAGGTACTTCTGCCTCCTTGCCGCAATCGCTACATGTAATTTTATACATTTTTCGCTCTCTATAATTCATTTTTCCACCTGTTTAAACACAGCAGTTTAACTGCATTTATTTACGTCAACATACAAAAAGAGAAAATCTCTTTTCATCTGTTGCAAGTAGTACTCTCCAATAACTAGTTAATAAATCTTCCTGTAGGTAAAGTGGTTTATTTATTGTGATATTCATTGATTGAAGTCATGAGATAGATGTTTCTACCGCAATTTTTAAATATCCTAGTGAACTGCTGCAGTCTCATGCGGAGTGGTCGTTTTTGTTGTTAGAGATGGAAAACCCGTTGAGTCACTACCCCCCAGTGCGAAGCTTATCTACAAAATTCTTGAGTACAAAGGAGAACTAACTCAAAAAGAAATTGTTGAGGAGTCAATGCTTCCGGTGAGGACTGTCAGATATGCTATCCGGAGGTTAAAAGATTCAGGAATAATAGTAGAACGATTCAATTTTAAGGATGCCAGACAGACCATTTATTCTCTAAGAACACATAAGGGAGAATGCTATGACCATTGATGGTGAATAAACCTTTAACGGAAAACAGGCCCTCCTATCTGCCACATGAGTATCAAAATAACAATAGCATAGAACATAGATACTTTCCTGACAGTCCATACTCCTCTTATTATATCCTGGTCTACTGGTTCCCTTCCGGCTATTATGCGATAGTGCCCAATTTTTTCAAGAGTAATGCCCAGACATCCTGCCATGGCAGAGATGGGATAGCCCCCATTTAATTTGACATGCCTGAAACGTGCTACTGTTTTTATACACAGAGGCTTGACGGCCATGAAAAAAGGGATTGAAATTCTTGATGGTATAAAATTCAAAATATCATCCAGCCTTGCAGGAATTTTTCCAAAGTCTCTGAATTTGGGAGTTTTATACCCAACCATAGCATCAAGTGTGTTGATGGCTCGAAATGCAAGGGCTCCAGGTAATCCTAGGAGAAGGTAGTAAAAAAGGGGAGAAATAAACCCGTCTACTATGTTGTCTCCCAAAGACTCTATAACAGCAGAAATCAGGTGAGGTCTGTCGAGATTGGAAACATCTCTGCTTACCATCATCTGAACCTTTTCTTTTTTGATTCCTGTATTGAACACATCTAGGGCATGAGCATCCAGAGATTTAAGAGAGAATGTAGATTTTAAAAAGAATACCGACAGAGCTATTACGGCAATTCGATCGATGAACCCTCCCCTCATTTCAAGATGAGAGATCAGAAAAACAGGAAGGATAAACAGTCCGATAATCAGACCAGAAAGCAATCCTCCGTTCAGGATACCGATTAGCCCGTATCTTCTGGTGGTTTTACTGTCGATAATCTCTATCAGTTTTCCAATCCAGACTACCGGATGAATCTTGGAAGGCATCTCCCCAATTACTCTATCCAGAATGAGAGACAGCAGGAGTATCAGGAGTTCTATGGCCATGTCTTCACCCTGGTATCCAGTCCAGTGAATACGACTCCCATGGTTTTTTCCCTACGATAATCTCCAGTTCTTGAAAAGATATAATGGGTTTTGAGAAATTACTCCAGTCATCAAAGGTTATTCTAGGACATGCTGTATTTACAAAGAAATCGTAGGGTAGGTTATCTATTTTATCGGGTGTTATTTCATCCACTACTATCAGATCTGCATGAAATCTATCATTCGCAATATTCCTTGCTTCTCTGGCCAGTGTAAGCCTAAACTGTCCCGGTTTCTTTGATAACAGTATTCCGCATGTTTTCATGTCCATACATCTGGTCATGAGGAGATATCTTCTTTTGATCATGTTCTCTGGAGTCACAAGGTCGACCTCTCCTGAGAGAGGATTCAGTCTACAGACTTTTTTACCTGAGTATATGGCCGCTCCAACAGGATGGAAGAGCCCATCTCCAATGAACAAGATCATATCACAGTTTTTCACAGCAGTATAGTTGCATCCCAGCACTTGCCCGGGAAAGCATACCCTGTCATCGCCTTTATTGAGCTCAACAGTGAACCCTGCTTCTTCCAGTATGTGTTTTACTTGAGGAAGCCTATGAGTATACTGTGCTGTAGAAATAAGGCAGATCTTACCATCTAATTGAGAAAATGCCTTTCTGACAATTTCTGGATTGTATTCAACAAAATAAGGGACGAAGAATATTCTATCATCTTTATAAAGAGGAGTATGCCCAGCATGAATCAGGTAGTCTACCGTGTCAAGGAGAGCCGTATCGATATCACAGGCCCCATAGGAATGTTCTCCTGAAAATATAGGTTCAAGTCCTATGGCTTCGAGGACGGTTGCAATTTGAATGGACAATCGTTTCAACCCATCGGGGAGCTGAACTCCCACCAGTTTTCCATCCTTTCTTTTAATCTCCTCTCCAATTCTTTGTATTTCTTCAAGAAAGGATTTTAACGCCGTTTTCATCAACATCTATCTTGACCAGAGTTTTAATATCATATCCTTCTGCCCGTACTTTTTCTGCTCCATCTCCTCGTTCAATCACAGCGACAATATCTTGAATAATTGCTCCAGCTTTTTCAAGGGCCTGGATTGTGGCAATCATGGTACCGCCTGTGCTCACCACGTCATCTACTATAAGGACATTGTCTCCTTCATCTACACCGTTCAGATAGAGCTCTCCTTTTGAGTAGCCAGTAACCTGATGCACCGCAATCTCTCCTGGGAGATTATATTTTCTTTTACGAAGAATAACTAAGGGAATGTCTGTGGTGAGTGAAAGAGCGGTTCCCACATGGATACCCATGGCCTCTATGGTAACAATCTTGTCCACATCTAGATTGGCTATTTTAAGAATTGATGTCACGACCTCTCTGATCAGTTCAGGAGCAAGTTGAGGAACTCCATCTGAAATTGGATGGATAAAATATGCATACTTACCTCTCATCACTACCGGAGCGTTTAAAAGAGACGTTTTCAGCCTGTCCAGCATTACTGATTCCTCACGTTCTCAAGCATGAGTCTTTTTTCAATTCTGGCTACTGTCTCCCTTACGATGGCTACAGCATCAGGGTTTGCAGAAACACTATCAATGCCAAGTTTGACAAGTTTTTCCACGACATGGGGGTATGAACCAGCCTGACCACATATAGATGTTTTAACCCCGTTCTCTTTACAGATTCTGATCACCCGTTCGATGAGCTTCATCACAGCTGGATGAGTCTCATCGTACAGGAAAGAAACATTCTCGTTGTTTCTATCCACTGCAAGGGTATATTGAGTAAGGTCATTGGTTCCAAATGACACGAAGTCTATTCCTTCTTTTACCAGATCTTCTATGATCAAAGCAGAGGCAGGAGTTTCGACCATTATCCCAACTTCTATTCGTTCTAGATCAAGTCCTTCTTCTTCCATAATCTGTTTAGCTTTCCGCACTTCCTTTGGATGGATGATAAGAGGGAGCATAACGCCAAGGTTAGAGTACCCCATCTCGATAAGTTTCTTAATGGCTCTGATCTCCAGTCTGAAATGACTCTCTTCCTGTAAATCCCTTCGAATCCCCCTGTATCCGAGCATCGGGTTGGCTTCTATTGGTTCTCTTTCACCCCCCTCCATATTTCTGAACTCATCGGTGGGCGCATCAAGGGTTCTTACCCACACGGGTTTTGGGTAAAAAGCTTCAGCAACCGTCTGTATGGCCTGAGCCAGCTCTTTTATGTATTCTTCCTCCTCCCCATCCTCTATGTATTTCATAGGGTGTTTTTTGAGTCCAAGAATAACATGCTCTATTCTGAGCAGCCCCACTCCATCGGCGCCAGTTTCAGCTGCACGCTTTGCAGCTTCTGGAATGGAGACGTTTACCTTAACATCAGTGGCGGTTATGATAGGAGAATAAGCAGTAACAAGATCTCTGACTCTCTCTTCTTTTGCCTCTTCTGTTTTTACGGTCCCGCGATATACCACACCACGCTCACCATCAACAGTAATAACCATGTTGTCTTTCAATAGTGTTGTTGCTTTTTTTGTTCCTACTACTGCTGGAGTTCCAAGTTCTCTGGACACTATAGCTGCATGGCAGGTTAAACCACCCTCATCAGTGACTATCGCCCCGGCTCTTTTCATGGCAGGAACCATATCGGGCGTGGTCATTTTTGTTACTAGAATGTCTCCTTCCTGGACTTTATCCAATCGAGAGGCATCATTGAGGATTTTTACCTCACCGGTGGCCATACCGGGAGAGGCACCGAGACCCTTCAATAAAACCTCACCCTCTGAGGGAGTTGGTTTTTCCATTTCACCTTTGATAGTTGTTATGGCCCTGGACTGCACTATATAGATCTCACCTCTCTCTATGGCCCATTCCACATCCTGTGGATGGCCATAAAGGTCCTCTATGACCTCTCCGATAGAGACTAGTTTCTGAATCTCCTCTTCAGTTAAAGCAAAAGACTCTCGCAGGGAGTTGTCTACCTCTTTTTCTATGGATTCGCCAGTTTCTGGATCTCTAGTGATCATAATACTCTTGGTTCCCAGTTTTTTCTCTATTAGTTTCTTGTTATCCCGGTCGAATATATAGGTGTCCGGGCTTACTTTGCCAGATACAAGGGCCTCTCCTAGGCCCCAGGTCGCCTCAATAATAGCAAGTTTTTTACCAGTAACGGGATGAGAAGTAAACATAACACCTGATTTTTCTGCGTTGACCATTTTCTGGACCACAACTGCGATACTGACAGAACCAAGATCAAAGTTCTGCTGGGCCCGATAAAATATGGCTCGAGAAGTATATAAAGAGCTCCAGCATTTTTTCACGTATTTTACAACATTTTTTTTACCCTTAATGTTGAGATACGTATCCTGCTGACCTGCAAAACTGGCTTCAGGTAAGTCTTCTGCCGTAGCGGAGCTTCGAATTGCGACAAAGACCTCTTCTCCTTCTTGTTTGCACAGTTGTTCATATGCTTTTTCTATCTCTTTTTGAATGTTTGCTGGAATTTTGGCCTGCTCTATTAATTCCCTAATTTCAGCAGAACGTTCTTTCAAAACAGCAGAATCATTTACATTGAATTCAAGTAAAGACTGAATTTTGTCTTTTAAACCAGCTTTTTCTATGAATTCCTTGTATGTAAGACTATCCACCACAAATCCATTCGGGACTGGAATCTCATTACGGAGCATCTCTCCCAGATTTGCACCTTTCCCTCCGGCAATGTTAATGTCTTTAGCATCCAGATCACTAAGCCAGACTATCCCCATCCCTTATTCCTCCATTTACTTGGGTTGAAAACTATATATATTAATACTTAAAACTTTCCTAACTGTTGGGTGAGCGCATGGTGTACAGAGTGTTGATTTCTGACAACATCTCCGAAGAAGGTGTAAAACTTCTTAGGAGAGAAAAAGACATTAAAGTAGATATTAAAACAGGTCTTTCAGAAGAAGAGTTGATAGAGACTCTGGGAGATTACCATGGCCTTATCGTGAGAAGTCAGACGAAGGTTACGAGGAAAGTTATAGAGAGTGGGGTAAATCTCAGAGTGATAGGAAGAGCCGGTGTCGGCGTTGACAACATCGATGTAGAAGCAGCAACTGAACGAGGAATAGTTGTTGTCAATGCTCCCGAAGGTAATACGGTATCTGCTGCAGAGCACACGATAGCCATGCTCCTCTCTCTTTTGAGGAAAATTCCATCAGCCAACGAATCATTAAAGAGGGGTGAATGGGATCGGAAGCGGTTTATGGGGGTTGAGTTCAGAGGAAAAACCCTTGGAATTATAGGTCTGGGGAGAATCGGTTCTCTAGTAGCATCGAAAGCCATGGGGCTGGAAATGAAGGTACTGGCGTACGATCCATTTATAACCAAAGAGAGGGCAAGAGAATTGGGTGTTCCACTCACATCTCTCCAGGAGGTAATAATGAAATCTGATTTTCTCACAGTCCATACCCCACTGACCAAGAACACCTATCATCTCATAGATGAAGAAAAATTCAGCATGATGAGGAGAGGGGTGTATATTGTTAATTGTGCTCGTGGGGGAGTAATAGATGAAAAAGCCCTGTATGAGGCCATAAAAAGTGGTAAAGTGGCGGGGGCAGCTCTTGATGTATTTGAGGAAGAACCTCCTAGAAACTCTCCCTTACTGGAACTTGAGGAAGTGGTGGTGACACCCCATATAGCTGCTTCAACTGTAGAAGCCCAGAAAAGTGTTGGAGTTATCATCGCAGAAGAGGTGATCAGTGCCTTGAAAGGGCTACCTGTGCGGAATGCGGTAAACCTTCCATCGATAAAGGCAGAGGATTATGAGTTTATAAGACCATTCATGTTCCTTGGAGAGAAAATGGGAAGACTTGTGGCAAGTCTTGTAGACAGCGAAATAAATGAGGTAAATGTGAAATATTATGGTACTCTGTCTGGAAGGGACACTGAATATGTAACCCGATCTGTATTAAAGGGTATAATGGAGCATATACTGGGGAGTGGAATCAATCTTGTAAGTGCTCCAATGATTGCAGAGTCCAGGGGTATCAAGATAGTCGAGAGCAGTACATCTGAGACAGATAACTACACAAATCTCTTAGAAGTGGTTCTAAGAGGTAAGAATGTAGAGAGAAAAGTACTGGGAACATCATTTGGAAAACAGGATGTCAGGGTTATCAAGATAGGTGATTATAATGTCGACTTAATTCCAAAAGGACATGTCATAATATCCCTGCATGAAGATCGACCTGGGGTTATAGGTAGAGTTGGGACGTTATTAGGTCAGAACAATATCAACATAGCCAGGATGCATGTCGGGAGGATTGTAGATGAGCCTGGGGGGATAGCAATAATGGTTCTAAGTATAGATAATCCTCCTTCCGAAGAGGTAATCTCTTCTATGGAAAAGCTGGAAGGAATAATCAATGCAATTCATATTTATTTCGGTGGTTAAGTATGTGCACCACAGGGGCAATAAAGCTGGAGTATTTTATTTTATTTAAAACCAGGGATCCTGTTAAAGGGATGAAAGTAGAAGAAGAAGTAAAAAAAGAAGAAAATGTTTTGCTGATTACCAATGAGGATGGGGTGTACGGAGGACTAAATTCAGAAGGGATCGCTGCAGTATGTTCAGTCGTACGATCCGGAGAAGAATACGATACTGAGAAGTTCATAGGAAATGTAATTCCTGAAATATTAAAAGAACCTGAGGTTGATAAGGCAGTTAAAGTTGCACAGGCAGAGCTGGTTAATTTCGCCCCTGGAAATCTGATCATCTGTAGTATGGATAGATGTTTCGTTATTGAATCTTCAGAGAAGGAGTCAGTAGTCAGAGAAGTAACGGATAAAGTTGTCAGGACAAATCACTTCATATATCTGAGTTATGGCCCAAAACGGATTGCAGAGTATCCAAGCACCTTCCATAGATACAAGCGAGCGAGAGAGTTGCTGGAGTATGCAAAGGAATTTGAGGATATAAAGTCCTTGCTGAAAGACCATGAAAATGGTCCCTCAGATAACTCAATCTGCAGACATGGAGATCGGTTTACCTCATCTGCTTTTGTTATAGAAACAGCTCCTAGAGCCCTTTATTATGTGTCCGGTCATCCATGCGAGGGTGAATTCAAGCGGTTCTCCTTTGAAGTAGAATAATAACTTTTTTAATCTCTATGAGATGAGTATCCATGGATGTCTGAAAAAAATATGGGTGATCTGGAACTTGAAGGGATACTTCAGGCTGCGAAAATGATGTCTGTGGTAGCAAGAACGGCCCCTAAAACAAGAGGTGTGGATGATATAGTTGTTAAACTCGTTGCCGGTAAAGAAGTGGAACTCATAGCAGATAAACTGGATGAAATGGGTAAAAAAAGAAACAGAAGATCCCACTTGATTAACGCAGAACACTTGAGGAAAACCCCGGCATTGTTGCTCATAGGGGTCAAGTACTCAAAAGGAGCAGGTCTTGACTGTGGTGGATGTGGGTTTGAAACATGCTCAGAATTCAATTCTACAGAGCAACGTCATCTAAATGACTATTATGGACCCAACTGCATAATGAAAGTGATGGATCTTGGTATTGCTATCGGTTCTGTTGTGAAATTTGCAGGGGAGTTGTGTGTTGATAACAGAATCATGTATTCAGCAGGAAGTGCTGCTATACAACTCGGGCTAATGGATGCACAGATATGCTTGGCTGTCCCTCTTTCAGCAACGGGTAAAAATATCTACTGGACAGGATGGTAGAGTGGAAAAATATAACATTGTAATGCTATGCTTGACCGTTTATCAACAAAGTTGACAATATGGTAAACTTCGTTTACTACTTGTCAGCATAGCTGACAATGTCCTAAAATTCTTGGTGTAAAAGGTATGAGATGAGAGGTTAAGTATATATGATAGTTTTATTCTGTTAAATGCAATGTATTCTTTAAATCCGTGGACCGGTAAAAAAATCAGAGAGTTTCAAATCTGTGATAATACTCTTAGAGAAGGAGAGCAAGCTCCTGGGGTAGCTTTTGCTGTAAATGAAAAAATTGCCATAGCCTCAATGCTGGATGAAGTGGGTGTAGAGGTAATTGAGACCGGATTTCCGGCTGTGTCAGAAGAAGAGAGGGTTGCTATAAAGAAAATCACAGAGTTGGGATTGGACGCCAAAACTAGTGGTTTGTGTAGGGCCAGTAAGACTGATGTGGATCTCGCAGCAGAATGTGATCTTGACTGGGTTAGTATTTTTGTTGCCACATCAGATCTACATTTGGAGTATAAATATAAATGTTCCAGAGAAGAAATAGTAGAGAAAATGGTAGATGCCCTGACAAGGGCAAAAGAATACGGTTTAAAGGTTAGAGTTGCGGCTGAAGATGCTACAAGAACAAATTTAGAGTTTTTAAAAGATTTTTACGTATCGGCAGAGCAGAATGGAGCGGATATGGTGAGTATTGCTGATACTGTAGGTATACTGAATCCATCATCCACAGCTTACTTGGTTGAGGAAGTCAAAAAAGAAATATCTCTACCTGTGGCAGTCCATTTCCACAATGATCTTGGTATGGCTACAGCCAACACTCTAACTGCTCTTGAACATGGGGCTTATCAAATTCAGACCACGGTTAACGGGATCGGTGAAAGAGCAGGAAACGCCTCTCTTGAAGAGGTCGTGGTCTCTCTGAGAGTGCTGTATGGAATTGAAAAATACAGGGCAGAGTGGTTGAAAGAAATTAGCAGAATGGTTGAGGAGTTCAGTGGAGTGAGTACAGCACCTACTAAGCCTGTTGTCGGTAATCATGTATTTACCCATGAGTCCGGGATTCACGTGGCTGCTGTGGTGGAAAATCCAAGTACCTATGAGCCATTTTCTCCAGAAATGGTGGGAATGGAGCGGAGGTTTATAATAGGAAAACATACCGGAAAAAAGGCTTTACGAGCTTTGCTTGCGAAGGAAGGAATCTATATTGAAGAAAATGAATTGAGTAAACTCCTGAAGAATATCAAGGTAAGAAGTGGAAGGTTTAAGGAAAGTTTTACTGTTCGTGAACTTGTCACTATGTTGAAATCAGAAAAGCTTGAGAAGAAGGCCTGATGATCTATAGGATAGATAAGGCTATCCCTTTATGGTATTTTTTCCATTTAAAGAAACCCCAGCAGTCTGATACCCATATAGAGTAAAAAAAGGCCAAAAGCCCTTTGAATCCATTTTGTTTTAATGGATTTGAGAGATCGGGCACCTAATTGAGCTCCAAGGACAACACCAAGGGCAATGGGGATAGCTAACTGGAGATCCACATTTCCGACTATGTAATGGGATATGGACCCGAAGAGACCAGTAAACATCGTGAGGAAAAGAGATGTTGCAACCGCCTCTCTGGCCGAAACTCTGTACACAAGTAACAGAAGGGGCATAAGGATCACACCTCCTCCTAATCCAAGGAATCCTCCTGTTATACCGACAATGAGGCCCATCAGCCCATATTCAATTCTGCTGACTTTTCGTTCTGAGAGGGGTATATCCCTCGAAAAAATCAGTCTTAGAGAGGGATATATCAGGAAGATGCCGAACACTCTTTCTATGGTTTCAGAAGAGAAAAAAGATGTTAGATACGCTCCCATAAATACTCCGATAACGGCAGTGGATATCAGAGGAATAGACATCTCCATCCTGATAAATCCCTCTTTTCTATAAACTAGTGATGAAGACAGAGAAGTGAAGAACACAGCTACAAGACTGGTTCCTACAGCTATATGGGCATTAATACCGAAGTATAGAATCAGAACCGGGATAAGAAAGACTCCACCTCCTACACCAATAAGGGAGGAAACTATACCAATTGCGAGGGAAATAAGAAGAAAGGTGATAAAGGGAATTGCATCTACCTCCAGTTATTTAGACTGATGCCATTCTTGGTCTCTGAGTACCCGTCTGAGTATTTTCCCTACAGGGGTCTTTGGCAAATCGTCCCGTATTTCCACGGCTCTCGGGACTTTATATGCGGCGAGTTTATCTTTGCAAAATTTTATAATATCTTTTTCAGTTACCTTACCTTTGAAATCCTCTCTCAGCACGACAAAAGCTTTAGGAACCTCCCCTCTGTATGTGTCAGGTGAGGACACCACGGCAACCTCTTTTATTGCAGGATGACCGTAGAGAACGTTTTCCACTTCATCTGGCCATACTTTATACCCGGAGACATTGATCATATCCTTCTTTCTGTCCACGAAATAGAAACACCCTTCCTCGTCCATGTAACCAAGATCTCCAGTGTATAGCCACCCATTTCTGATGGCTTTCTCGGTCTCTTCTGGTTTGTTCCAGTAACCTTTCATTATCTGAGGACCTTTTCCGATCAGCTCTCCTACTTCGCCGGGTTTAAGTTCTTCTTCTCCGGTGTCTACATCTACTACCTTAACCTCTGTATCCGGTATGGGAATGCCGATCAGTTTCTCTCTTACCATTCCTAGTGGCGTACAAGTTAGACAGGGACTTGCCTCAGTAAGTCCCCAGGCTTCTATGATGTCCACTCCTGTGACTTCCTTCCAGCGTCTTTTGACCTCTGGAGGTAAAGGAGCAGCAGCACTGAAACACACCTTAACTGAAGAAAAGTCAGTCTCATCTATCTCAGGATGGTCAAGAAAAGCTATGTAGGCTGTTGCCACACCGTAAAAGAAAGTAGGCCTGAATTTGTTTACAGCTTTGAGCACTTCTGTCGGATCAAACCGCTCTATAAGGACTATTGTGCCGCCAACATATATGTGGGCGTTCATACACCAGTTCATCCCATAAATATGGGATACCGGAAGGAATATGATGGCTACTTCCTGCCCTTCTTTAGCATTCCACCATACCATTTCCTGAACCTGATCTACAAGCAAGTTATAGTGGGTGAGCATGGCACCTTTGGGAACCCCTGTGGTCCCACCTGTGTACTGAAGGACGGCCAGATCTTCTTTGGGATCTATTGGAATGTCAGGGGGATCAGGTAGATGTTTGGAGATTAGCTGGACCATGTCGTGTGTGCCATCAGGAGGATCTGTTTTTCCCGACAAGGAAAGGAGGGGAGGGAGTAAATCTCCTCTCCCTGTAACAATGATCTCTTCAAGGCTGGTCATTTCTTTAATGTTTTTAACCACAGGGTAGAGCTCATCAAGGGTTATTATTATTCTGGCTCCAGAGTCATTCACCTGATGTGCAAGCTCCTTTTCCCTATACATTGCGTTGCAGGCCACTACCACTCCACCAGCCATCATAGTTCCATAGTATGATACAATAAACTGTGGTATATTTGGGAGATAGATGGCCACTCTGTCTCCTTTCTGAATTCCAAAGTTGTAGAGAGCAGTCGCAAACCTTTCTGCGAGTTTATTCAGCTCAGAATATGTATACTCCACACCACGATGGATAATAGCAACTCTATCAGGGAATTTTCTAGCAGAATCCCTCAAATTCTCATAAAGAGGTTTCACCGGATAATCGATGGAGTGAGGTACGTGGGGTGGATAGAGTTTAAACCACGGTTTTTCCATTCCAATTCCTCCTGATCTTACCTTATTTTGTCAGCAATGTAGTTCATATATATTGGCTTTGTCAAATTACCTTAACAATCCTTTAAAAGTTTTTTCAGTTTTTCGGTTGATATTGGTGGAGTTGTAGAAATATGGACTCTCAGGGTTAGATTATTGCCCCCTCCTTTGGGTTATCAGGGGGTATCTAAACCCCACTGACTCTTTAAGAAATTGATTCCGTTAAGAAATGTATTAAAACTCATCAGGAGCTCAGGAAGAAAATACCGTCTCCGTTCGTACAGATTGATACTTTCTCTGAGTCCATCCACCAGGCTCTCAATAATACTGGCTGGATTAATTCCACAATCAAGACATATCTGAAGGCACTGTATCAATCTCTCTTCATCTGATAGAACTACTGCACTTTTCACTTTTTCTTTGAACTCAAGCTCTACACCTGATAGTCTACTTTCCAGACTCATGTTTCCGATTTTCATTTAGTCTCACCTGTGTATATATCAAATTCTTATATCTCTAAATATGATATATCTTGTTGTGTAAACTGTATCGGAAAAAGTAAGATTTATGGTTTTTCAGGATGAATACGATGTACTGTTAGTTCATCCAGCCTTTTTTACCAGTCTCATGCATTTTTATATTTACATTTTACCTTCTAACTCCTCGACTGGCCCATATACTACATATTCCTTCAAAACTTACCATACATGGGCCTACAGGATTTTTCGGTGTACATCCCTTCAGGAAAAGAGAGCAATCATCAGGTGTTATCAGTCCTCGAAGTACTTCTCCACACCTACACATCCTTTTTCTCTTATCCTCTTTTGGTGAAAAACTTTCGAAGACATCCTCATAAACTTTTATGGCGTTAAATTGATCATATTTATCTTTTATATTACCTCCAGACTCCTTTACCACTCCGATACCTCTCCATTCCCAGTCTTCTTTTTCGAATACTTCCTTCATAACCATCTGAGACTTCTCGTTCCCTTCGTAGCTTACTGCTCTGGGATATTCATTTAGTATTTCCTTCTCCCCTTTTTTTATCATATCAACAAGCATGTAAATGGCGAGCATAACATCATCCGGGTCGAATCCAGCTATAACCTGGGGAACTCTATGTCTTTTCAGGATGTTTTCATAGGCCTTCACTCCAACGATTGTTGAGACATGTCCTGGATTGATGAATCCATCAATTTTGATCTCTCCGAGAGATGCCAGGTGATCCATAGCAGGTAGAAAAAACCTGTGAGACGATAGCACGCTGAAATTTTCGATTCCATCAAGAATTGCAAGGGCTGTAGATGGCATGGTGGTTTCAAACCCTATCCCGAAATGTACAACGGGTTTTTTATTTTTCTTTGCAATTTCCAGTGCGTCAAATATGCTGTAGACCACCCGGATATCATGTCCCTTGGCTCTGTAATAAAAAAGAGATCTACCCTCAAAAGGAACTCGTGCCATATCCCCAAAGGTTGTTAGGGTTATGTCAGTTTCTTGGATCAAGTGAAACACTCGTTGGAGATCTGTGTCGGGTATTATGCAGACTGGGCAACCAGGACCACTAATGAGCTTGAGATTATCCGGCATCAGGCTTCTCAGATTAAAACGGGTGATAGTATCTTCGTGAGTCCCACAGAGATGCATTATTCGTATTTCATCTTCATTTTCCATCTCTTTTCGAATCTTGGATGCTACTCCCTTTATTCTATCTCTGAGGGGTATGGTCACAGGGACTTTATTAATTCCTTCCATATTTCCTCCATCTGTCTTGCCTCATCTTCATTCACTTTTTGAATTGCAAATCCAACGTGAACGAGAACGTACTCCCCAACCTTCAATTCATCGACAAGATCTATCCTGACTTTTCTCTTGGTTCCACCAAAATTGGCTACTGCGTAAGGATACTCGATTTTTTCTACTCTTCCCGGAAAAGCAAGGCACATATAATCCCTCCAGTGTATTTTTCATCGTCATCATGGTAATCTTCATCTGATTCAGAATCAACCGTCCATATAATTTGTGATGCAGACATACCCACTCCTGTTGTAAAACTACTCTCGAACACATATATTTATCTTCGATAATCATTATATATCCCTTACCCATTATATAGGTTTTCAGATGTATAAGCTAACTGTTACAGGCACTGTTCAGGGTGTGGGTTTTAGACCATTTGTTTACAGAGTTTCTAAAGCTCTCTCCTTGAGAGGATATGTCAGAAATACAGGAAATGGGTCAGTTGAGATACTCATCGACAAAAATCCTGAAAAACTGATCAGTGTGATGAAAAAGGAATGCCCTCCGTTTGCACATATAGAAAAGATAAAGGTGGAAAAAATAAACAGGAATCCACCTGAGGATTTTTTTATATGGAAAAGTACTGAAGGGACCGGGGAAATTTCTTTACCCCCTCCGGATATTGCAATCTGTGATAACTGCTTAGAAGAACTTTTTGACAGTAGAGACAGAAGATTTTCATACCCTTTTATCTCCTGTACTAATTGTGGTCCGAGATTTTCAGTTACCAAACAGCTTCCTTTTGATAGAGCAAATACGTCTTTTAGTGAATTTCCACTGTGTGAAGAGTGCACCTTTGAGTATCAAGAGATGACAGACAGAAGATACTATGCACAATCCATCGCCTGTGGTGAATGTGGACCAGACTATATGATTTTGGGAAGGAACGAAAGAGGGATTAAAGCTATACAAAAAGTTGCGAGATTTATAGATTCTGGAAAAATAGTAGCGATAAAGGGGTATGGGGGATACCACATAGCATGTCTTGTAGACAGATCAGTTGTAGAACGATTACGAGAAATGCTGAAAAGGCCCCAGCAACCTTTTGCAGTAATGGTGAGAGATATTGAAAAAGCCAAGCAGATTGCAGAAATTGATGAGTTAAACGCTAAAGAGATACAAAGCTTTATAAGGCCCATTATGGTTGTGAAAAAGCGACAGGGAGTTGATTTTAGCGCTGTTGCCCCCGGATTGGATACTATTGGCATCATACTCCCCTATGCTCCACTACACCACCTTCTGTATCACTTTCTCCATGCAGATGTTGTGGTTATGACCTCTGCCAACATGCCAGGAGAACCGATGTATATAGATGAAAAGGTCTCCAGACTCCCGGTGGATGCGATCCTATCTCACAATCTTGAGATCGTAAACAGAGTAGATGATTCTGTAATAAAAATTGTAAATGAACGAAGACTTATAATTCGGAGATCCAGAGGATTTGTCCCCTCTTCCCTCAATGTAGACTTAGATATAAAAGCCATTGCTGTTGGAGCAGAGCTTTATAACTCCATTACGGCTATTAAAAATAAGAAAGCTGTCATCTCTCAGTATATCGGAAATACTGGGAATTATAGAACCTTTAAAGAGTTTTTTATGAAGGCTGTAGACCATCTGATGTCCTTAATCCGCGTGGACAATCTCGATGTGATCTTTTCAGACTTTCATCCACAGTATAATACATCTATTTTTGCAGAAAAATATTCTAAGAAGATGGATTGCAAACTTGTGAAAGTACAACATCATTTCGCTCATGCCATGTCTGTTATGGCGGAGAAGGAAATGGAACGAGCCATCGCAATTGCTGTGGATGGTGCCGGGTATGGATTTGATGGGAATTCCTGGGGTGGAGAAGTCCTCTTGCTGGATTTTGAGAATGGAGATTTCAGAAGACTCGGTCACATTGAAGGAATACAACTCATTGGAGGAGATCTCGCTACAAGGTTCCCTCTTAGAATACTTTTCTCAATAATATATGGGAAAACAAAGTCCTGGGATGTTCTTGAACCTTATGAGACATATCTGAGGGCAGGCGAGTCCTTTGATATATTTTCAGCACAGATGGATAAGCATGTTGCAACCCCCATCGCCACATCTGCAGGAAGGTATATGGATGCGATATCAGCAATGTTGGAACTCTGCTTTGAGAGAACATACGAAGGAGAACCCGCAATGAAACTGGAAGCCATTGCAAAGAATTCAGAATCATATTATAAACCAGATATAAAAACACGTAAAGAAATCTCTCGGTTCTCTTCACCTTGTGTAGAGGAAGATTTGAGGATGGAAGATGGCAGGGTAAAAATTCTTGAGGTATCTGGAGTCATCTGTGACTCTCTAGAGAGATACCTCGCAGGAGAACCGAAAGGAGAGCTGGCCTTTCAGATGATCGATTATCTTGCTAAAGGACTGGGGGAAATAGCCACAAAAATGGCAAGGAAATATTGTGCTGACATTGTTATGAGTGGGGGTGTTGTCTATAATTCATATTTTACAGAAATTATTGAAAGGTTATCTGAAGAGGATGGAATTAGTGTTTTCACACCAGAGCAGGTACCATGTGGAGATAATGGAATAAGTTTTGGGCAAATATATTCTGGAAAGTACTTGGAGAGGATGTAAATGAAGATGATACGAATAGAGGATGGTGCTGGTGGTAAATACATGGGAGAATTTCTTAAAAAATATGTGATTCCAAAATTTAATGCAAAGGTTGGAGAGATATCTCTTTCTGATATGGAAGATTCATCCGATATCAGCTCAGAGATGGTTTTCACTACAGATACATATGTGGTTGATCCGCCAGTATTTCCTGGTGGGAGTATAGGCAGTTTGGCCGTGTGTGGGACAGCTAACGATCTTGCAGTTATGGGAGCAAAACCAGCCTACATGTCTCTTTCTCTGGTGATTCAGGAAGGATTCCCTTTGGACACCTTTGAACAGGTACTCGACCATCTGAAGCAATGGACAGATGTAGTGGATATTAAAGTAATTACCGGAGATACCAAGGTGGTGAATTCAGGTATCGGTATTGCCATCAACACTAGTGGTATCGGAGTTAGAAACCCCCATCTGGAAGAGAATCTCAAAGTGCTGAGAGAATTCAGAGAATATCCCTTCCAGTGGATCAGAGATAGGGGGCTTTCGGAAGGAGAATCCATCATAATAACAGGAAACATAGCTGAGCATGGAGTTACTATAATGAAAAGCAGAGACGAACTGGGATTTGAAATAGATGTGAAATCAGATGTTTTTCCTGTATGGCTTTTTGTGAAAGACATCTTGGATGTTGGGGGGATTACTGCAATGAAAGACCCCACAAGAGGTGGGATTGCAGGAGTTCTTAACGAGATAGCGGAAAAAAGTAGAGTTGGAATGCTAATTCATGAGGAGATGATCCCTATCAGGGAAGATGTGAAAGGATTTTGTGAAGTACTGGGTCTTGACCCATTAACCATGGCCAACGAAGGAATTGTTGTGATGGGGGTAGTAGAAGAACTGGCAGAAGATGTGATCAGGGCTCTTAAAAAGACTGGCCAAAAGAATGCGACCATAATTGGTAAAACAACTTCTGATTTTGAGGAAGTTGTAATGGAAACTTCAGCGGGAACCACCAGAGTAATTCCACCACCTACATCAGATCCTATACCACGAGTGTGCTAAGCCGGTTCATTTTGCTATTCATTTTAAAAATAGATTTATAGGGAATTTCTTTTGGAGTTAATGTATTTTTACACTTTTTTGAGCTTTTTAACTCCTTTCAATTGTTTTCTAAACTAACTCTAAATTTTTCTCATTTAAACGTGTTGGTGGAAAAATTTTTATACTCTTTATTTCACATATATAATCATTTCTTTTAGAAGAGGGAGGAGGATAAATGGTAAATGTAGTTTGGATGCAGGGGGCTACAGATAATGGATGCCTGGTCTCTTTTTTGAATGCACAGCAACCAGATGTATATCAGGCGATAGAGAAACTGGGTGTTGAGATAAGCTATCAGAATACTATAAATCCTTCCAGTGGTAAGGACGCTATCGAAACTTTAGAGAGATTCATAACAGGCAAAGATCAATTGGATGTACTAATTGTTGAGGGAGCTATTCCAAGAGGACCAAATGGTACAGGTATGGCGTGCTTTATAGGGCCTCGGAGCTTTGCTCAGTGGGTCTCTGAACTTGCACCGATCTCAGAATATGTTCTGGCTGTTGGAACCTGTGCCGCTTTTGGAAACATACCGGCTGCTGAACCTAACCCTACTGATGCAACCGGTTTGCAATGGCATAAAAAAGAATTTGGTGGCTTTTTAGGTAAGGATTTCAGGTCAAAAGCAGGTCTACCAGTAATAAACATATCCGGATGTCCGGCTCATCCAGACTGGGTTATGCAAACTCTTGTGGCAGTCCTCCTGGGTAAAAAGGTGGAACTGGATGCATATAATCGTCCTAATGATTTCTTTGGAGAAGATATAACGGTTCATGACGGTTGCTCTCGAAATGATTACTTCTCCTTTAAGGTTGCTGCAGAGAAGTTCGGGGATAAAGGGTGTCTATACAGGAACTTGGGATGTGCTGGGCCCCATACAAACAGTGATTGCAATAATCGGACTCTATGGAATCGCCAGAGTAGTCTTACCAGATGTGGTATACCCTGCCATGGGTGCACTAATCCTGACTTTCCTGAGGCCTATATGCCGTTTTTCCAGCGACGTAGAGAAGTTGGAGATGGATGGAAGGTTGTACCTTACATAATCGGTGCAGGATTCATGAAACTTGCCAAGCCGTCAAGGCTCAAGAATGAATGAGGTGAAAATAATGGCTGAACTCGACCTTAGCCCTATAACTCGAATTGAAGGGCATCTGGATTTTAAAATAAACGTGGAAAATGGTGTAGTGACCGATGCCAAGGCTATTGGCGCATTGTTCCGGGGTTTTGAGTTAATTCTTAAAGGGCGCGATCCTCTTGATGCTCTTGTAATAACTCCCAGGATATGCGGTGTTTGCCCTACTTCTCACAACGATGCTTCCGCGAGAGCTCTTGATAACGCTCTCAATGCAAGTATTCCCGAGAATGGATATCTGATGCGTAGTATACTCCTAGGGACGGAGAATTTGATGAGCCATGCAGCTCATATGTATGTCCTTTTTGGCCCAGATCTGGCCAATAAGAAATACGAGGGGCATGAGGCTTATCCAGAACTGGTGAAACGTTTTGCACCCATAACCGGTACTTCTTATAAAGGAGCGGTGTTTGCCAGGATAAAACTCGATGAGATTTTCGCCATTTTTGGAGGTAAACATCCTCATACCACGTTCGTGCCTGGTGGAGCTCCTGTTCGACCTCAGCTTAACGACATAACTAGGGCTCTTAGTATATTTATGCAAGTACAGGATTTCTTGGAGAACACTACATTAGGTTGTTCTGTAGAACGCTGGCTGGAGAACAAGAGCCTAAAAGATGTAGTATCTTGGCTTGAGGAAGATGAAAAGCACGCTAATAGCGATCTGGGCCTTTTCATACGTTTTGGTACGGAGCTGGGATTCCATAAGCTTGGTCCTGGTCCAGGGAATTTTCTATCGTATGGTGTATATGCCCAGGCCGATGGTAAGAACTGGTTGCCTGCAGGGTTCTATGATGGAAAACATCACAGTCTGGATCAGAGCAAAATTGAAGAGCATATCAGATATTCTTGGTATACTGGTTATGAAGGTGGGCGCCATCCAAGCGAAGGTGTGACTGAGCCATACTATGAGGAAGGTGAAAAGTACACCTGGGCAAAATGCCCCCGATATCAGGGAATGCCAGTTGAGGTTGGCCCTCTGGCGAGGATGATAATAGATAAAGATCCAGTGGTTCTTGATCTGGCTAAGGAATATGGTCCATGTGTTTATACTCGAGTCCTTGCAAGACTTCATGAAGCTGTACGTCTGGCAGCAAAAATAAAGGAATGGTTGCTGGAACTGGACCCTGGAAAGCCTTTCTTTGGTAGCTATGATAAAGTAAGTAATGCTGAGGGTATCGGTTTGACGGAGGCTGCAAGAGGTGCGTTGGGACACTGGATTAAAATTAGAAATGGAAGGATAGATAACTATCAGGTGATAACACCTACCGCCTGGAATGTTTCACCTAAAGATAGTAATGATGTCCATGGTCCAATCGAACAAGCGGTAATAGGTACTCCCGTGGAAGATGAAAACAACCCGATCGAAGTACAGCATGTGATACGAAGCTACGATCCGTGTATAGCATGTACAGTGCATGTGATAACACCAAAAAAGAGTTACCATCTTAAAGTGGTTTAATTTCCCCCCATCTTTTTTTATTCAGGTGGTGGAGTTGAAAATAATAGGGTTAGGCAATCCCATAATGGGGGATGATGGTTTAGGGATATATGTAATCAAAGAGCTTAAGAAACATACAATCGCTGGAGTGGAACTAGTTGAAGGTGGTACATCAGGTATTGGTTTGCTCAGACATCTTAAAGGGGAAAAAGAAGTCATCATAGTTGACGCTATAAAAAGTGGTTCCCCTCCAGGTACTATCCACCAGTTGAATGAAAGTGATTTTACCAATCCAGAGTTTGAATTCATATCGCTCCATGAGATTAGTTTATCACACGTCTTGGCTCTAGGAAAGGAATTATTTCCAGATGTTTTCCCAGAGAACATAGTAATTTATGGCGTTGAAGTAAAGGATATACAGATGGGAATGGAGTTAAGTGAACCTGTAAAAAAAGCTTTGCCACGGCTTGTTGAGTTGCTACGCTCCAGAATGGAGCAGAATGCAGGTACCGTTTGAAAAGTGGAACACGTTTTCAGTAAGGTACTGGAGTCTTATAATGTCGCATAACCTTGCGGCAATATTTATTTTTTGAGGATAGAGGTGTTATTAGTTTGCTGTTCAGATATAACCCTCTGTATACCTTTTAGTAAGCTATAGACGGCAGATGGAAATAAAAAATAAATAAAATCAATAACATCCTATATCTGGAGGGCTGATGTGAAAGACGAAGAGATTCTAAAAATTGCTCTGGAAATGGAAAAGAAAGCCATTCAGAGATACAGAGAGATGAGAGAAAATGCCAGTCATGAGGCAGCAGATCTGCTGGATTTTTTAATAAATGAGGAAAAAGATCATTACAGAGTGATTGACGAGAAATTGAAGGCAATAAAGCTTCTCAAAAGAGAGTAGGAACATGGAACATAAGAAATGTTACAATCCCCAGTATGGTAGTCAGGGTCAAAAGTTTTTTGGAGATGGTTCTCTCTCTGATGTACTCTCCGAGCACTTCTGTGCAAGCAACAACAAGAATTGAAAATACCAAAAGAAGGGTAAATGAAACCGAGAGAGGAGTATTTTCTAAGGGTCTAAAATATTCCCAGATCTTAAGTGTGTAGTAGAACACAGCAACAAATTCTATTATTGCTGCCGCAGCCTGAAGAGATGATGTCCTCGCTTGCAATTCTGTGTTCTCCTTATTTCTTAACATATCCAGTCTCAGCGAAACAAGGCTGAAGAGATCCCGGATTCCATTAAGGGTTTGCTCGAATTTTGATTCAAAGTATTTCATATTCTCAAGGAGTTCTTTCTGCTCGGTTACTCTCTCCTTCAGCAATCCACCAATTTCTGTAGAGATGGTTTCGGATTTTACGATGGATGAAAATACCTCTTCATTTATATCTTTAAACTGCATAAATTTTCGGAAAAAATCCATATTGTATGCCTGAACTTCAGAGAGTATTTTCTCAAGCTCGGTGATCTGGTTAGACTTAGTAATTATATTTGATAGTCTGGATACTTCTTGGATAATTTTGCTCTCTTCTTCCGATATTATCTTTGCTCTGAGATTGCTCTCTTTGATCAGAATATCTGTTTTGATCATCTCCGTTAGCAGCGCTGGAATTAGGTTGTAGAATAACACCTCATTAAATTCAGAATCTAGCAGGATTTTCTCACTATCTACAGGATCTAGTTTAAATTTTCCGAATTTAAAGTCACTGAAAGTATTATCTGCATCTGTTAGTTCAACAGTCATCTGAGTCAAGTAATCTATAGGGGTCTCCATTTTGTTATCAGAAACAACGAATATCACGTTTTCATATTTTCCTAGGAGGATATTATCTCCTGAAGCGATTACTTCTACATACCCATATTTTTTATGAGCAGGTTTCATAGATATGTTTGAATTTTTTAAGTAGTCCATAACTCTTTCCAGATCCTCAAAATGGAAAAACTGGTAGTGATATGGATTCATATAGGGAAATATGGTCGACATAAAAAAATGTTTTGGGCTTATTATTGCATATTTTGATGTAGTCAAGTTTGATAATTAAAAATAATCTTTAAGTTACAAAGTTTATCTCCATATCCCTGATTCTATGCATTCTATCACAGTGTACTGCTGTGCATCTCTGATTGTAGGATTTGGTATGTTCTGCAATCTCTTAAGAACACGTTCTGTTATCTGAATTATTGTATCCCTTTCCAGATCACTGTTTTCGAGGAGTCTGGATATAACAGGCTTCATACTCTCAATATCCACGTGGGGGATTTCGACTGGATACAATCTGGATTTTATGGCCCCATCTACTAGGTCAATCCTGTTCGTTGTAGCAAAAAACATGACATTTCTAGGATCCAGTTCATCCAGCTCATGAAACAGAACAGAGTTTATCGAATAATGCCACTCTTTTGCAGCTTCTATTCCTCTGGCCAGTATAAAGCTCTCTATGTCATCAAAGAGTAAAATTACTTTTATCTGGTTCCCAGCAGCTTCAGTAGTGTTATATTTGCTAAATATCATAGAGGTGACATCATTAAATATTTGTTTAAGCGTTCTCTCTCCCTCTCCCCATTTTGGGCTGGCAATACTGGCTCCATCTACAAAAACCAAAAAAACTCCAATTTCTCCAGATAAATCCTCATATATCTCTCTAGCGATCTGTTTTACCAGTTCAGTTTTACCAGTTCCAGGAGGACCGTAGATTAGAAACCCTTTGAATGGGGGTTTGATGGTGTTGCCTTTACTTTTAAAGAAGTATCGAACCACACGGAATATGGTCATCTTTCTTATGTTCAGTTCATCAACTAGTTCCACTCTAGGGATCTCATCCCCTCTATACAATTTAGTCAGTGTGTTCAAACCAATCCCTTTCATTCAAATCCTTCCGCCTTCATGGATCTTATGATGAATTCGTTCCCTTCAACAATATTAACTCCACCTGCACATCTGGGACAGTTAAAAGATGGTTGTGTCTGATGAAACGGAGTATCATCCAAGATCTTCAGCCTGCCCCTGTATCCGCATTGGATGCATTCAACAGAACCTTTTTTAGTTTCGATAACCAAGTGAGAGCCTTGAAGAACTGTACCTTCTGTCAGAATCTCATAAGCGAATATCAGTTGTTCAGGATTGAGAAATCTGAGTTCTCCGATAGTAATATGCACTTCATGCACCCTTTTCACATTGTGCTCTGTCACCTCTTTCAGGAGGATGTCCACCATCTGTTTAACCGCTGAAAATTCGTGCATGGAATCGTCCTCTATTATCATTCATTAACAGAGAGTCACAGGTTTAACTTCCTGGAAAGGGCAGATATTCCCGATCCAGTTTTTGCACTGGTGCGAACAACGGGTATTCTGGAGTTTATTTTCCTGATATCCCCCTCGAGTTTATTCAGATCGATCTCTATTAAGGAGGCAAGATCAACTTTATTGAGGGCGACTACATCTACTGTCTGGAATGTTAAAGGATGTTTAACAATTATATATGGACTCTCCACCACACTTACCACTGCCACTCTTTTATGGGCACCTAGCGGAAAATCGGCCGGGCAGATTATGTTACCAACATTTTCAATAAATAAAAGGTCCAGATCATTGAGATCCAGCCTTTCCAGTGCTTTGGCTACGAGATTCGCATCAAGGTGGCACTCGCGTCCAGTGTTTATCTGGACTACAGGTATGTTATGCTTTCCAAGAATTTCCATATCAATGGTTGTTGTTAAATCACCACCGATCACACCTATTTTGTAACGGTCTTTAAGTTTTTCAATCAGTCGATCCATAAGGCTGGTCTTTCCAGAGCCAACCGACCCCATAAAGTCAATTGAAAGTATCCCATGGTCATCTAAAAGTTTTTTATTGGCTTCAGATAGCTCAAGATTCCGTTTCTGGAGGTTTATATCCAGCTCGATATCTAGTCCCTCTTCATCTTTAATTACTTCCATTATCTACTATCCTCCGTGATTTCGGAATATACCAATAATAGAAAACCGGATCATCGTTCTCTCGTTCGAACCCGAATTGCTTCATACGCTCTTTCTCGTTCCCGATGGAGAGACTCAAAGGTCTCTGGTGGTACTGCATCTGATCTCCTTTTCAACGTAATGGCTTCGCTGGAACATTGAGCAATACACAGACCACACCCCACACACCAGTCTTCATCAACCACAGCTATATCGTCAAGAGAGACGGCATCCACAGGACAAATATCTACACAGCTCCCACATGCAGTGCAAAGCTCTTCATCAGTCTCTCTGAGGAAGTATGTTGCTATGATCTGATCTCTTGGAACCATTCTCCTCTTAATCGCCCCCAGATTCCAACAGGCACAACCGCAGCAATTGCAATTGTGCAAAATTCCTTCTTGTGTGTTATCAGTGAAATGGACAAGACCTGCCTCCTCTGTCTTCCGAATTATATCTAAAGCCTCTTCCTTGCTTACTTCTCTTGCTAGACCTGCTCTTATCAATTGCTCAGCAAGTTCGTTGAACTTGATACATACTTCTTCTGGGTGACCACAGTGCTCTCCATTTGCCAGTTCGTATCTGACTCTACAAGCACAATGAGCAACCGCGATCTTTCTAGCCTTCCTGACTATCTCCACTATCATCTCATGGGGGTATATAGCCTGTTCAGGTTGAAGACTCTCAATTGATATGTTAATTGGGATATACCGGAAATTCTGAGGTGATACATCCCCTTTATCAGGAAAATGGTATTTCCAGTAGATATCCACAAATTTTTTAGTCAGGGCATCACGTTTTCCAGCCCAGAACCAGGCTTGTGTGAACCCATAGCCCCTTCGTAGCAAGGCATATCCCTTCTCACCGTTTTCCATCTCTCCAGTGTATAGAAATCCTCTTTCGGCCAGCCTGTCTAGAATCGGTTCAAGTTCTTTCTCTGGCATTGATGCAGTGGCAGCGATCTCACTAATGGATGTCAGTTCTACTGGTACCGGCTTTGCAGGCACTGATAACAGGGCCCGAGCCTCTTCTGGAGTAAAAGACAACTGTAGTAGTTTTACTAAATCCTCGATATTTGATAACCAGCCAAGATATACCATAGATAGGTATGAAGCCAGTTCAAGGTACACGTTCTTGGACAGATTTTCACCTCCTGGTTTAATCCATATTAGATGTAATGTATGGGGATAATTTCCCCTTTTCATCTCTGATCTCAGATAACATGATTAAATCTGACCTATTATTCATATATACCTTATTAATACGGGTATATTAACATTTATCTAAAAAATTGAAATTAGGTCATATTCTCCACAGAGTCCATCGAGTTGAATGGGAGGGATATTCCTCGTCAGACTCTCCATTTTCTAGGGCAATCATTTCTTTAAGCCGATTACGTTTTTCTGGAGTGCTCTCGGGAATGCTAGCATGCAAGTCCTTCAAATGCACGTTATAGTCTTCTCCTACTGGACAAACCTCCCAACATCTGAGACAACCTCCATAAGCGCCAGCACCTGTTCTCAGAGCCTGCCAGAAATTTACTGTTTCCATGCTCCTTATAAGACTCTTCGCCTCTTCTTTGGTTTCGGCATCTATGATGTGGTGCAGATGGCGGAAAAGGGCTGCCACACCATACCTCTGAGCCTGGGTACTACAACGCCGTTTATCTATATTCCAATGACCAACGGCATCTGAAGGGCAGGAAAGGAGACATCGACCACATTTTGGACCCAAACAAACAGGATTCTTTAATCTTTCATCTGGTTCAAGGGGAAAATCTGTGAGAATTGCTTGGAGGTATACTCTAGGGCCAAACTGAGGTGTTATCAAATTCAAATTCAGGCCTAGAGTTCCCAAACCTGCTTCTACCGCAGCATGTCGGAGAGAAATAGATCCATAAGTCCCTCTCTTGAGAGTTGGATCTGTATAGTTCTGAGCGACAGGGAAAGCCCGGAATCCCTGCTCTTCGATGAAATAACTGATTCCAAGAGCTATTGTGTCTAATCGGCCCATAACCAGATGAGGTACATAAAGACGGGTACTCAAATCCCGGGCCCGAAAAATTCCCCATGGAACTCGCTTGGCTATAACGATAACAGAAGAACACTCATCCCAGATACGTTGTGGTGTTTGAGGCCATCGTGGATCCGGAGGATTTAGATTAAGCTCTTCAGCAGGAGCAATACCTGTCAGGTCTACGCCCAACTCCTGTGCTTTAGCTTTTATTAGTCGGGAATTTTCAGTTCTACTCATAGTATCTCCTCTTTTTTAGGATAGAATCTACTATTCTATCGTTTCTATGGAGTTAATTCTCTGTATTCATATGTTACTTTTTCCTTAAAGGATTTTCCAGTATTCAGAAAATGTGCTTAATCCATTTGTTAATAAAAATAAAATAATAAATGATTAGTAGAGAAACTCTTTTAGAGAAGAAAGACTTATAATCATGGCTGATTTCTGATATTTATCCAGAGGAATGCAAATTGATTATTTTTAGACAAGATTGTAAATTTTTAGGGAGGATAATGGGAGAATATAACTCTATTAATTGATTTTTATGCATGATGATGAGAAAAGTTTATGGAGAATAAGATACACGGTATGAAATAATAGAACCTGTTCAGCATAGGTATGGGTATAACAAACAGGTTGAATAACATGGTTGTAAAAGTAAAATGGTTTGTGGGGACCATCTCTCCCCCTAGAATAGTTCCTCCGGTCTTGGAAGAGGTCGATCTAGCTAATTTTAAATGCGCAAGAAGATTTTTAGTGGAAGCAGAAAATATATTCTACCGAGATGTTAACTGGAAAATTTTTTGTAGAGTCTTAGACACCAGTCCTGACGATCTATGCAGGCAATTGAGTATTTATTATCTCTCTGCCTGTACATGAGTGGTAATGGGTAGTTTGAAATGACAACTGATCTGGTTATACACGAATGGGAGATGAATAATGAGTAGAAAGATCCTTTTAGCTATATCAGTAGTATCTCTCATATTTATAGTGGGTCTCAATACAGTCTCCATCTTCACAGCCTCCCACTCCCTCACCAACATCTCCCAGCCAGGCAACCAGATCTCGTGTGAAACCTGCCACAGCCAGATCCAGAGAGAACTGAACAA
>MTND01000004.1 GCA_002010305.1 Archaeoglobi archaeon JdFR-42
GTGGTGAGATATCCTGATGAATGCTGGCATTGCGGTGCATGCAGATTGGAGTGTCCTGAAAAGGCTATATCTTTTGTTTTTCCTTTGAAGATGGTTAAGATCTAGGAGGATGAGTTTGAATCAGTAAAATGGATGGCCCAAACTGATGACAGTTACAACCGGTTTGATTTTTGCTTTCATTGCAGCAATCCTGTGGGGTATAAACGGAGTAGTGGTAAAAAAGGGTCTGAGGGATATCCATCCATTTCATGGAACTTTTCTAACCATCTTATTTTCAATTTTGTTATTCTTGCCCTTGCTATATTTCACTGATTCCTTCAGTATATCAGCCTTTACTAAGAAATCGATTGTTTTTCTTGGCCTGGCTGGTGTCGCTCAGTATTTCCTAGGAAGAGGGTTTTCATTCTCTGCAGTCAAATTTATAGGACCTTCAAGAGCATATTCAATCATCTCGATGAGAATTCTCCTATCGGCGTTTTTTGGTGTGGTTATCCTAGAAGAGAGCATGTCTTTATCACTGGCAACAGGCACTTTTTTGGTATTTGCAGGCATTTACTTTACCATTACCGATGACTCAGGTGTGATGAACAGAAAGGGGCTCATGTTTGCTATATTCTCAAGCTTTTCAAGAGGAGTATCCCCTATATTCATTAAGCTGGGAATCGTTGGGGGGAGTATATTGATGAGTAATTTTATCTCTCTGATTTCTGCAGCAGTGGCTCTTTCTCTCGGTACACCTTTTTACGGAAGGATTCGTGTTGACAAACGCTCTACCACGTACATGGTTGTATCAGCGTTCATCACCCTAATGGCCGTGATCAGTTATTACTATGCCCTTTCGATTACCCCTGTGACTCTCGTTGCTCCTGTAACCAACCTGTCTCTTTTTATCACTCTTGTAGCCTCATATCTTACCATCCAGAAGATAGAGAGAGTTAACATAAAAATTGTGATTGGCGTCATTCTTGTTGTAGCTGGCTATTATTTCGTTGTGCGTTAACATTTATACCGAAAATACAAAAGAGGGTCCGTTTTCATCCGCACTAAGTACGCATAAAGTGTTAAATGTATGTGTATTTAGTATTTTTTAACATGATGATTAGCAGGAGGACTCTTTTGAAATATGCAGGTATGACCTCAGGGATTTTATTGGGGTCGTCCTTGCTTGGATGTACTGAGAAAAAACCAGAGGCACCAACACCTTCAGAGACACCTCAAACACCTACCGAGAAGACTGAGGGTGGGGTTTTAGTCGTGGGTCAGCCCAAAGAACTGGTAACTCTCGATCCAATATATACCAGCCTTGCAGCAGAATACAGGCACGAATATCTAATTTTTGACAGCCTGTATGACCAAGATGAGAATGGAAAACTCGTTCCAAGACTGGCTGAAAGAACTGAAGTTACACCAGATGGCGATTACATTTTTTATATCCGGCAAGGTGTTAAGTTCCACGATGGAAAAAATCTAACTGCCGATGATGTTGTATATACCCTTGAATCCCTGAAAAACCCAGAAATTAAAGCCGAATTGACACAGATTATGGCTGGAGTAGAAAGTGTAGAAGCCCTTGATAAATACACAGTGAGACTTTCTATGGAAACTAAAAAAGCCACAGTGCCAGCAGAAATCGGTCGGCTAATCTATATCGTTCCCAAACATATACATCAGAATGTTACATCAGCTGAATTTTCTGCCAACCCGGTTGGTTCAGGACCTTTTAAAGTGTCACAGATCGAAGAAAACGTTCGCTATGAATACGAAAGGTTTGATGATTACTGGAGGACAAAACCTAAACTGGAAAAAGTCATTATTCGAATCCTTCCAGAAGGAGCGGTTAGAGTTGCTGAATTGAAGGTTGGTGGAATCCATGTGGATCTAAACACCCAATCAGAACTCATTGAAAAAGTCAAAAGTCTACCTGATGTGAGATTAGAACGCCCTGTTTCTATATACTACATCGGATTTATGCCAAACCTCAGATTCGAGCCTTTTGATGACGTACGCGTAAGAAGAGCCATACAACACCTCTTTGACCCAGTGAAAATGGTAAACGTTGTACTAAAAGGATACGGTCAGCCTATATATGGTTACAGCGGGGCTCCAGTTAACATAGCGTGGAATTTCCCTGTGGATGAGTTTAAGCAAATGACCCCAGAATATAACCCCGAGAAGGCAAAAGCCCTTCTGGATGAAGCTGGATATATTGGAAATCCACGACTCTCACTAGAGATTATCTGTAGACCTGAAGCTCACTTCAGAAAAATGAGCGAGATTATGCAATATGAGATGCAGAACATAGGAATTGACGCCAAGGTCAGCGTTATGGATATGGGAACATGGTTGTCGCATATACGGGACCCTGAGGGCTTTGTGTTCTCTGTCAAAGGATGGGATGGTGGACCTGATCCACATTTATACCTCTATTATAACGGCCACTCAAAAGGTAGACCAAATAAAGGCGGATACTCCAACCCCGAAGTAGATAAACTCCTAGAGAAAGCATACCAGACCTTTGAATTCGAGAAAAGACGGGAACTGTATATTGAGGCAACAAAACTAATGCTGCAGGATCTTCCTCTGATTGGTGGTTATACCTTTGAAGAAATTCAGTCAGTAAGCAAAAAAGTTCAGGACTACAGAACAAGCCCAGGTAGTGATCAGATCCTACCAGTTGTAACCCCATATTCCAACGTGTGGGTAAAAGGGTAAGAACGAACCAGAGATAGGAAAAATTATGATAGGAATAGAAAAAGCCACAGTCCACACTATGACTGGAGATGTCATGGACTGTGGCACTATTTTAATCAGAGGAGGTCAAATTGTAGAAGTTGGAAAAAAGGTTGATGTCTCTGAGAACTTCAGGCTAATTAATGCAGATGGGTTGGTTATTATTCCCGGTCTAATCGATGCCCACAGTCACCTGGGCCTATGGGAACAGGGTACTGGAGAAGAAGGAGATGATGCCACTGAGATAACCCCTGTCCAGCCTCATCTAAGGGCTATTGATGGGATTAACCCACAGGACGATGGATTTAAAGAAGCGATTAGAGGTGGTATTACCTCTTCCTGAATTCTACCAGGAAGCACGGCTGTTATCTCAGGAGAAGGGGCTGTGATCAAAACCTATGGCGAGGTAATCGACGAGATGATTATCAAAAGTCCGGCAGGAATTAAGGTAGCTTTTGGAGAAAATCCCAAAAGAAATGCATCTAAGTATCCCGTAACAAGAATGGGTGTCAGTGGGTTATTAAGGGAGGCTCTTGTATCTGCTAAAAATTATTCGAAAAAAACAGAAAATGGTTACAGAGATCTTAAAATGGAGGCTCTTGTAGGCGTTCTTATCAGAAAAATTCCATTGATGGCTCATGCCCATAGAGCTGACGACATCGCTACAGCTATCAGGATTGCCAGAGAGTTCAATATCGATCTTGTTATTCATCATGGTACTGAGGGTTACAAAATATCCCATCATATAGCCAAACATAAAATTCCAGTGGTGGTGGGTCCAACTCTTACCTCTCCAAAAAAAATTGAAACAAAAAATAGAACCTTTGAAAACGCAGCTATTCTATCTGATAAAGGGGTGGATATCGCGATCATGAGCGACCACCCCTTCCTCCCAGCTGAGCATATTCTGAGATATGCTGAACTGGCTATACAGGAGGGGCTACCAGAAGAGGTTGCTCTGAAAGCATTAACGATAAATCCAGCTCGAATATTGGGGATAGAAGATAGAGTAGGTAGTATTGAAAAAGGCAAGGATGCTGACCTCGTTATTCTATCTGATGAACCTTTCAATAAAAGATGCAAGGTTGAAATGGTTTTCATCAATAGCAACCCGGTATACCGAAGAAAAAAGACTCATTTACAGGTGAGTTAATGTATGGAAAAGGGAAAACCCCAGGGGTTCTCATCACATTCCTGATAGCGGTTATATCCTATGGTACTTGGTGGTCAACAAAAAGTTTTATTCAAATCAGCCCATTATTGTGGGCATTTGTTATTAGCATACTGGCTACTAATCTTATTCCAATGAAAGGATCTTTTGACCAAGGGATAGAACTCATATCAACAAAAATGCTCAAAGGAGCCATTGCTTTACTTGGTATCACTATAAGTGCCCTTGTATGGCTTAAACTCGGCTTGGTTGGAGTAATAATTGTACTTCTAAATTTGTCCATAACATTCGTGTTCGGGATGTATACCACAAGGAAAATTGGCTTAACTAATTCTCTATCCATTCTCATAAGCAGTGGAACTGCTATCTGTGGTGCATCTGCGATTGCAGCCATCTCTCCTGCTATCAGGGCAAAGTCAGAAGAGGTTGGACTTGCCCTTGCCTGTATAACCCTCTTTGGCCTTGTTGCCATGTTTATGTTTCCCATTCTCTTCCTCTCTGCCATAGGGAGCTGGCTTTCCAACAATGTATATGCCTTTGGGATTTGGACTGGAACTGGCATTCATGAGACGGCACAGGTAATTGCTGCCTCTAGCCAGATCCCCGGGGCAGTTGGAATGGCATTACTAGCGAAATCCATAAGAATTTTCATGATCGGTCCCATGAGCATTCTGGCAACTATTCTGTTCAACAAGATAGGGGCTTCCAAAACGGGAGATCTTAAGATTACTATACCGTGGTTTGCAGTAGCCTTTATCATCTTCTCATTAATTAACACTGGTTTTGAAATATCGTTTGGAGGGATATGGGTTGATTTTATGAAAAAATTCCTTAAACCTCCCATACTCTTCGTCCTAGCTTGGTCTTTTGCTGGAATCGGATTTAAGGTAAAACTGAAGGATATAATCAGCATAGGACCAAAAGCGTTTATAGGGGGACTTGTAGTGGCACTTTTCGCAGGAGTGACATCCCTTCTTCTCGTAAAATATGTATGGTTGTTTACTCAATAAATGACTATTACAAGATAGTTACAAAATATTAAGGCGAAAATATCCCATTTTCCCTTTTTAAATGTACTTGATGAGACATCATAGAAGTTTAGTACGAAAAAACATCTCTAATCCCTCTATGGAATAGCATATATTGTACAAAAAATACAATACTTACTGGTATAGATGACAGGCAACATATCTATCTTTTTTAACTTCTTTCAAGTCAGGTTCGATTTCTGAACAAATATCTTCTTTTAAAAAGCATCTTGGATGGAACCTGCAACCGGAAGGTATATTTACCGGACTTGGAACAGCTCCTTTCAACAGAATTTTATTTTTCCTGCTTTCTTTTCGAATAGAAGGTACACAGGAAAGTAAAGCCTTTGTGTATGGGTGCATAGGATTTTCAAAAACTTTCCAATCTCCAACCTCCACAATTCTACCTAAATACATGACTGCAATCCTATCACACATGTTATGAATTATCCCAAGATCGTGAGAAATGAACAGATAAGTCAATCTAAATTCATTCTGAAGTTTTCTCAGAAGATTGAGAATTTGAGCCTGGATGCTTACATCCAGAGCACTGGTTGGTTCATCCAGTACAATGAAATCAGGGTCTACTGCAAGAGCTCTTGCGATATTCACCCTTTGAAGCATCCCACCGCTGAGCTCGTGTGGGTATTTATGTCTATCCGCTTTCGATAATCCAACTAGCTCAAGCAATTCAAAAATCTTTCTCTCTTTCTCATGTTCGGAACAGATATTATGAAGTCTGAGAGGTTCCCATAAAATTTCCATGATCCTTTTTTTTGGATTAAGGGAGGAGAGAGGATCCTGAAATACAATCTGCATATCTTTTCTCAATTTCCTTAACGATGATCCTTTTATACTGGTTATTTCCGTATTTTTAAAGTAGATTTTTCCATCCGTCGGTTCATACAAGCGGATTATGGTACGCCCAAGTGTTGATTTACCACAACCTGTTTCCCCTACAAGACCAAAAGTCTCTCCTCGGTATATATCAAAAGATACTCCATCAACGGCCCTTAATGCCTCTTCTCTCCCAGTAAGACGAGATGCAAAGTTTGAGCTAATGAAATACTTTTTCAGATCTTCAACGTCTATCAATGTTTCTCCCATAGTTTGCACTCCTTTGATTACTAATCAGTACAGGATGCATGAAACATACCGATCTGATCTAATTTTTTTAAATTCAGGCACATCTTCTCTACACTCAACAGTGGCATGCTTGCATCTTGGATGGAACTTGCAACCTGACGGGGGATTTATAGGGGATGGAATTGTTCCCTCTATAGGTTGTAGATCTCCTTTTATATTCACATCAGGCAGAGAGTGGAGGAGACCTTCGGTATACGGATGAAGTGGCTCAGATAAAAGCTCATCAACTTCTCCCCGTTCCAGAATCATCCCACAATACATGACAATCACTTCAGAGACAATTTCACTGATGAGAGCCAGATCGTGAGTAATGAAAATCAGAGACGTTCCAATTTTGCGTTGAAGGTCTTTGAGGAGTTCTATTATTTTCGCCTGAGTTGTTACATCTAAAGCTGTAGTGGGCTCATCTGCTATAATGAGATTGGGGTGACAAGAAATGGCCATTGCTATCAAAACTCTTTGCCTCATTCCTCCACTAAACTGATGGGGGTAATTTTTTATCCGCTTTTCAGGATCAGAGATTCCCACCTCTTTCAGCAATGTAATAGCTTTTTCTATCGCTTCTTTTTTTGTCAAATCCTGATGAGTTTGAATCACTCTGGTTAATTGTTCTCCAATGGTAAAAACAGGATTCAGGGAAGTCATAGGATCCTGAAACACCATGGAGATTCTATTACCCCTGACACTTCTCATTTCATTTTCAGGCTTTAACAGAAGGTCCTCTCCTTGGAACATAATACGACTGCCTTTGAGTATCTTTCCTGGGGGGAATATGAGCCTCATTATGGAAAGACCGGTAACAGTCTTACCTGATCCAGATTCTCCTATAATACCCAAAGCCTTTCCAGATTCCAATTCAAAATTAACCCCATTGACAGCTTTTACAACACCGTATGGCGTATAAAAATAAGTTCTTAAATTCTCCACAGATAAAAGAGGATCTGTCATCGATTCCACCTTGTTTTAAGTTTTGGATCAAAAGCATCTCTAACAGCATCACCCACCAGATTAAAAGACATAGCAGTGAGAAATATGGCAAGACCTGGGAAAAAGGCTAGATAGGGATCAATAAATAGGGCTTCTCTACCACTGCTAAGCATAAGACCCCATGAGATCGTAGGTGGTTGGACTCCAAATCCAAGAAAGCTCAGTGCAGCCACATCAAGTATAGCAGTACCAATCGATAGGGTTGCCACAACCAGAGCAGATGTTATAGCATTTGGGATAACGTGATCCATTATAATTCTGGAATTTTTCAGGCCGAGAGCCCTCGCTGCCATCACAAACTCCCTCTCTTTTATCGAGAGGACTTCACTCCGAATGACTCTAGCGAACTTAGGCATGTTAATTATTCCCACAGCTATTACCACATTTTGAATATTGGCCCCAAAAATGGCCACAATAAACAGAGCAAAAGCAAGAGCAGGAATCGAGTACAGAACTTCCACCATCCTCATCAATACATGATCTACTTTGCCCCCATAGAAACCAGCGATGGCACCAATAAGAACCCCAAATACGAAACTGAAACCTACAGAACTTATTCCTACTATAACTGCAGTCTGAGATCCATAGATTACTCTCGCCAAAATATCTCTACCAAATTCATCGGTTCCAAACCAGTGGTCTTTGGATGGAGGTTGATATGTATCCGGAGTCATTTCAAGGGGATCTGCAATTAGAGTGGAAATTATTTTCCGATCAAAAAAAGTTGAGTCTATGGTAACAAATATCGCACTAAAAAACAAAAGAAAGATTAAAAAGAGGCCAAAAAGTGCTGGAATATTGGATCGAAACTCTATACTGATATCCTTGACCCATGGCTTCTTAAACATTGTAACACTCATTTTCTCACTCATATTTAATCCTCGGATCGATAATAGCATACAATACATCCACTATAATCACACTCAGGAGGAAGAGAAAAGAATAATAGATGACAACTCCCTGAATCAATGGATAATCTCTTGCTAAGAGAGCTCTGTAGGTGAGCCTACCGATCCCCTCTATTCCAAATATTTCTTCAATTATGATTGAACCTCCCAGTAAAGTCGAGAACTGAAGGCCTATTATTGTTATCACAGGTAATAAGGCGTTTCTGAGAGCGTATCTCCAAACTACAACTTTTTCCTGTAAGCCAAAAGCCCTTGCAGCCTTTATGTAATTCTCACCTAATACTTCAAGCATGCTTGATCTCATCACTCTCATAGTATAACCCATAAGAGCACCCCCAAGGCTTACAGCTGGTAGAATCAGATGCATGGAACCTTTTACAAAATCTTCTCTTAACGGAACATATCCCGAAATGGGTAAAATCTCCAGATAATAACCGAGCATATAGATAAGAAGAATTGCTGTAAAAAATCGAGGAATAGATACTCCAATAAGACTGATAAACCTCACTATATGGTCCGAAATCCTGTTCTTATGAAGGGCCGAATAAATTCCGGCTGGTATTGCAACTATAACTGAAAAACCCAGAGAATACAATACAAGAGATAATGTAACAGGCAGTCTTTTTAATATTATATCGAATACGGGCTTTTGATAGGATATCGATGTTCCAAAATCTCCTACAGCAATTCTCTTCAAATAGTCAATATATTGTAAGTAAATTGGTTTATCAAATCCATATAAATGTCTCAAATACTGTAAATCTTCCTCAGAAGCTCGAACACCCATGTAAATGGTGATAGGATCTCCCGGAGCTAACCGTAACATCACAAAGGCTAAGGTGATTATGCCCAGCATCACCGGTAGAACCTGAATCAATCTGTTAATGATATATTCCGTTCTCATAACTCTATGCCCTGAGATTCTTCATGTTTTGATTTCTTCTTTTCTTCTCACATACAAGCGCATGGGGAGGGGTATGTACAGATCTATGGCACTGACTGGGCAATCTATCATACACGCCCCACAATGCCAGCATTCATCAGGATATCCTATCACAACTTCACCATTCTCAACACAAAACACATCTTCTGGACAAATTGTATAGCATATCTGACATTCATTACAGATCTCCTTTTCAATTACAGGAGGCATTTAATCACCTCTGTATAATTCCAATGGTCTTTTTTCAAACACTACTCCCTCCTTTTCTTTTCTAAATACAAGGAAACAATCCCATTCGGGATTAGTTTCCGGATAATCCACTCGATAATGTTCCAGAGCGAATCTGCTCTCTTTTCTGGTAAGAGCTGAAAGAATAATCATCTCTCCACAATCCATAAGATTAAGAACTCCTAAACACCGCGAGAGTTCATGAGGATCGTTGGCTTTCAACTCCTTGACTGCTGTATCTCTTAATCTCCTGAGATACAGCAATCCAGCTTCAAGCATGGTCTCAGATCTGATTCTACCGCAATAGCCCTCCATGATATTCTGAAGGGCTATTTTAGCCTCTGTCCATGAAGCCCCCTTTTCTCTTGATAAAAACTTCTCATACATCGATCTTGTATGATCGATAAAATTTTCAATTTCTGGAGTGAATTCTCCTATCGAGGAATCCTTGGAAAATAAAGCTGCTTTCTCTCCTGCTCTGTGACCAAGAACGAGAGCTCCAGGAGATACAGCCCTCGGCACATTGCCAATCTCATCTCCAGCTGCATACAATCCAGAGATGGATGTCCTACAGTTTTCATCGATCAGAATTCCAGCTTTGGCAAGTCCTATTTTAGGCTCATAAATTGTGAATTCAATGAGATGTTCACTGAAAGATATTCCTGATTTCTCCATATGACGTAAAAGAGCCAAATTACCTTCATTCTCAAGAGCCCACTGAATGTATTCAATCTCTTCTTTTGAATTGCCAGTACAGTCCATATATATAGGTCCAGATCCTTTTTCCTGTATCTGAAAGAAAAGATTAGGATTTTCTACTGATGAATCAATGGCCTTAACACCCAAATCCTCCTCTAAATTTCCTGTGATTTTCTCCCCCCTACTGTTCACTAGAACTCCTGGAACATAAGAACCTCTACCACACCTCTGAAAATTCTTTGGACCAATCTGATAAGTAGTAAATTCCATTCCAACCATTTCTGCACCAGCCCGATAAGCCATGGCCCTTCCATCTCCTGTCTCATGAGGTGGAAATGCCATATTATTTAACAGTCCAGTTGGACTTCGATACATGCCATAAGCGCCCCCTGTTGAAAGAATGACAGAAGGGGCTTTGAAGGTGTAAAATATCTCATCTCTGGTGCCAACCCCTATGGCCCCCACAACCTTACCGTTCTGAACCAGTAGTTCTGTTGCCATAACCCTGTTGATAATCTTGACCCCTCTCTTCCTAACTTCCTTCGTAAGCTTAACTTTCAAATCTCTCCCGGCAAAATGTAGAAACGTTGGAACTCTGTGAATTTTTTTTATGAGTCTGAAATCTCCATTTTCATCTCTGATCTCAATGCCATACTTTTCCAGCTCCAGAATTCTCCCAAAGCTATTCTCAGCGATTATACGAAGAATTCTTTTGTCAACAAAACCCCCGTAAGCGTTGGAATGGTCTTCAACAATGTCCTCAAGCGTGTATCCCTGCTCCCCATGGATAGGGGGTATATATGTCCAGACGTGATCTACTCCTGTCGTAGCACATCCACTTCGCTGCGTGTTACATTTTTCTACTAGTATCACATCATTAACAAGCTCACTGGCGCGGATTGCAGCCATACACCCTGCAATTCCCCCTCCGATGACCAAAACATCCGATTTAAATTCCCTATCCTCAAACATTTTTTCTCTCCAGTATTTCCCCTGTATATTTTTATCATCATTAAACTGACGCATATATTAAAAAGTTGATACGCATCTTGTGCGCACATGTTACTTCTCACTACTCCTTTACAATCATACGCATGGACTCTGTACTAATGATTAAGTGGAGGTGGATGAAATGATACAGCAATGATGATCAGACCAGAATTATGGAGTGTTAAATATTCAGGCATAAGGAAAATAATGGAAAAAGCCAGTAAAATGGAATCAGTGATAAACCTCTCTATAGGAGAGCCAGATTTCGATACTCCACCTTCTGTAAAAGATGCTGCTAAAAGAGCAATCGACGAGGGGTTCACCCACTATACAACAGCACATGGGATCTCTGAATTGAGAACTTTAATTAGCGAAAAATACAATGAGAAATACGACCCTGAAGAAGAGGTGATAGTCACAGCAGGAGCTCAAGAAGCTCTGTTCATATCATTGTTTTCTTTAATTGAGCGGGGAGATGAGATACTCATTCCAGATCCAGGATACATACCATATGAACAGATGATTGCTATGTGCGGGGGGATACCAGTTGGATATCCTCTTTCTGAATCAAACCGGTTTGTCCCTGAGCCAGATATAATAAAAGAACTGATCTCGAAAGAGACAAAGGCAATATTGCTCAACTCACCTCATAACCCTACTGGAGCTGTAGTAGATCGGAGGAAACTTAAAGAGTTGATTGATATCCTATTCTCTGAAAACATTATAATAATATCGGATGAAGTATATGACTCAATTGTATTCGATAATAATTTCGCTTCTCTTTCAGAATTCGATGATGTCCGGGATAGACTTCTGCTCATTAGCTCTTTTTCCAAAACCTATGCTATGACGGGATGGAGGATAGGATATTTGTGTGGAGATAACAATATAGTGAGTCAGCTCAAAAAAGCTCATCTGTACACGGTGTCAAATCCAGCCTCCATCTCTCAAAAAGCTGCCATAGCTGCTATTCTGGAAGCTGAGAAATACGTAGAGAATATGATTAAGGAGTATCGAAAGAGGCGTGACATCCTCATCAATGGTCTGAATAAACTAGGTATATCTTGTATAGAACCATCAGGGACATTTTATGCTTTTCCAAACATATCAAAATATGGTACAAGCGAAGAATTCTCATATGGACTCCTTGAAAAACATGGAGTGGTGACTGTCCCAGGGTCTTATTTCGGATCCAATGGAGAAGGATTTATCAGGATATCTTTCGCAACAGAGATGAAAAATATAAAAAAAGCATTGGATTGCATCGAAGAATACATACAGGTTGATGAGAGAGAACTTAAAGGCTAATGCAGTTTTTTCCCTGTCAGATTTTCGAAATTCCTGTAAAAAATTTTCTTTTTATCTTTCTCTGGAATCTCAAGATTTTCAATAAACTGTGATGCTTCTTCCATATCTTCAAAAGGATAATCCGTGGCAAACAGAATTCTTTCAGCGCCAAGAGTATTATAAGCACAGATAAAAGCATGAGAATGCAGAATTCCAGCTGAATCCACATAAAAGTTTCTCAGCAAGTACTGACTGGGAAGCATTGAATTTTTTGGTTCTAAACCTCCTCCAAGTCTAGCAGAAGCAGGACCTTTTTTTCGGATTGTAGATCCGGCTGAATCAATCCTTTTAAACAGATATGGTAGGGTTTCGCCAAGATGAGGTAGCACAACTTTCAGTGATGGATATGTATCAAGTACACCGCTCAGAATTAATCTAAGAGCAGCCAGAGCACCATCAAAAGTATACCCAAGAGCAGCGCCCCACAGTCCATAATCTTTTACAGCTTCTGAAACTACTGGTAATGTAGGATGGATGAAAACAGGGATTCTCATCTGCTCTGCTTTTTCATAAATTGGCAAAAATTCCAGAGCGTCTAAGGGCTTTCCATCTATGTTGGAATGGAGGTTTATTCCTACTATTCCAAGGTCTTTAATGGCCCTCTCCATCTCTTCTACAGCCATCTCAGGATCTTTGGGCAGACTAGCCAACCCTAAAAATCGATCTTCATATTTTTCTGAGATCCTAGCAATAGCATCATTTATTTCCATTGCCAGTTTCAATCCATACTTACTATCAAATCTGTCTGTCCCTGGACGGGCAATAGAAAGAATCTGTACATTAACCCCAGCCCTATCCATATCATCTACTCTTGCATCAAAATCAATAAATCGATCTACATATCTCGCCATCCTGAATCCTTCTGGATATACGAGGACGATTCTTCCTCGAGAATCATACTCAAATTTTGGTGGTAAGTCTCTCTCGAGCAATGCTTTCAGGTAACTTCTGGTATAAAAATGCGCTTCAAAATCGACTTTCATATATGAGATTAGCTATCCACATATACTTATAGATTGACGCAGATAGAATCTGTATTTGTTCAATTAAAAAAATGTGGAGGAGTTTTAGTTTACTTCATGATACACTACTTTTTTCTTTTAAGCTCATTGATACTCCTTTTTAATTCCTCAATGTCTGATAAGAGGTTTTCGAATTTTGTAGTTACGTCTAATGCTGATTTCTTAACTTCCTCTTCCGATGGGAAACTGATAGTAAACGGCTTAAAACTTCTTAAGTTTATCACTGCTTGTATAATATCTGGTCTCGTGTAATGCCCTACTGGATCAAATGCGTCCTTAACTATCGGAAGAATGCTCAAATCAATGTCAGCATATATAATCCCTTCTTCTTGACCTTTGAGGGGACCTGCTATTACTGATCCATCTGGGGCTATTATTTCAGTCCAACCTCCTCCTGGTTTAAGCATTTTATTTCTTTCATCAGTATCACATAGTATCTCAACACAATCTTGGCCTATTACTTGGGAAGTATTCAACACAAAAAGACCACCTTCAACTGCTAAATGGCGAGTTGCTGTGACATTTGGATCCTCTTGAAACAGTCTCCCAATGTGTTGCATGGAAAATGCAGGCCATGATGCTACATGAATCTGTTCACCTAGCGAATACATAACGTAGCGAATCAACGGCATCATATTCTCCCAGCAGTTAAGACCTCCAATCCTACCTATCTCTGTATCGTAAACCTGTAACTCATCTCCAGGTCCCTCTCCCCAGACAGCACGCTCTAAATGAGTAGGTTTTACTTTTCTGTGTATTCCCAGAATTTTACCTTCTTTGCTTATGAAAATCTGGGTGCAATACAAAGAATTTCCAAACTTGGAAGTCGCTCCCATCATAACATATGTGTTCGCGTCCTTTGCAGCATCACATAAAGCGTCTGTCGCAGAACTGGGAATTACAATAGAGTTTTTGAACATCTCTAAATAAAATTTCATCCACCAAGAAGGGTCACCCATCCAGATGAACCATGGATAGCCAGGAATGAATGATTCTCCAAAGGATATTAAGTCAGCATTATTTTTACCAGCATCCCTGATATAATCGCAAGCCTTCTCTATAGTCTCCTCCAAACTCAAAAAAACTGGTGCTGCTTGCACAGCTGCTACCCGAAGTTTAGGAAACTCTTCTGACATGATTTTTCACTACTATTAACTATGTGCCTTTTCATTATATATATTTTGAGAACTTCTACTTCTGACATTATCCAAATATTATATTATATACAAATAAATATACACAGAAACAATACATAAACATCAATGAGATAGTCTCTGCATTTAATCTACCTATCACCAAAGGTATTACCAAGACCTGAAAAATTGAGATTCCCAATATGGGGTTTCCTCATCGATAGTATCTTCCTTGGTATAAAAATAAAAGTAAAAGAAAAGACTACCCATTCAGGGTTTTTCAAGGAAAATCTCAATAGAAGAGACGTTCACGTTCTCTCCTTTATCCCCCTGCAATTCTTCAGTACCAATCTCTATTCCTTTCACCTGTACGTCAGGTAAAAACCTGTTTCTCACTACTTCAGCTGTGTCTACTGCTCTCGAAATGGCCCTACCACGGGCCTTTATAATGACCTCTTTTGCCCCATCGTTAAACTGCGTCACAGCAGCCAGCACGTAGTTCATTATAGGTTTGTTTCCCACGAATATCACGTTGTCTTCTGCCATAAACTGACCTCCGGATAAAACAACATACAACACATATTAAAGTTTTTCTATAAACAGTATCCATGATTTTGAATTTATTCATTTAGTTTCTCTTGAACATGATAGAAAAAAGATATGCCAGATATAGATACTCCACTAACATTATGCTTCGTGACATATCCCTAATACCATGTAAAGCATTAGCTTGACAATTCATCCATTATGAACTGACGATATACTATTACAACCTCAATTTATATATCCTCGCCGCGTTCAATCCCAAGATACCCTCTTTATCTGATTCCGGAATAGAAAGACTCTCTATGATCTGAACGGATCGATCTATTCCACCTATCAGATGAGGATAATCTGTGCCCATCAGCAGATGATCGCCCCCTACAGCCTCATAAGTACACATCAGGGCTGGAGGGTAAAAACTACATGTATCATAGTATAGATTTTTTAACAACTCACTGGGCCTATTTTTTAATTCCCATCCTGTAATGCTTTTGAAAGCATTGTATGAACTGTCGAACCTGTGCATTAGAAAAGGGACTGTACCGCCTGTATGGGGAGATATGATCTTAAGATTGAACTTCTCCAGCACTCCACTGTAAGCCAAGCTTACCAAGGTCATGGTAGTGTCGAAAGTAAATCCAAGAATTGGTGGGGGAATTTTTACCCTCTGCATGAGATCAATTGTTAATGGTGCATTAGGATGGAGAAATATAGGAATACCGTATTTCTCAATTCTTTCATACAGTGGATAAAACACAGGATCATCCATAAGCTTACCGGCATTGTTACTGTAAAAACACACTCCATGCAGACCAAGATCTTCAATTGCCCTCTTTAGCTCATCAATTGCAGCATCTACATCTTGCAATGGTAACGCTGCTGAAGCAAGAAACCTATCAGGATATCTCTCACAGATGGTAGATACTTCATCATTATGCACTTTTGATAGCTTTATTCCTACCTCTGGCTCAAAGCGATCATATCCTGGAGCTGAAGGAGATAGTATCTGTATGTCAATTCCATATTTGTCCAAATCTTTTATCCTTGCTTCAGGGCTACTGTGCTGAGGCTCGATAACATGAGAATAGAATACACTACCTTCAACTATGATACGTCTACCAGACTCGTTTTCTATCAACCTCGGATCTTGTTTCCTTCTTGCCAGCTCTTTTATAAACTCCTTTGGATAGAAGGTACTGTGGCAGTCTATAACCAGCATATAGAAGAGTAATCATACACATATACATAAACATTGACACAGAAAAGGTCTGTATGATTTTGTCCCCCTTTAATAGAAAATACAAAAAAGACTGAAATTTGCAGAACTATAATAATCTCTAAAAATTTTTCTTGACCAGACAACCAATTACTCAATCCATCTGTACAACTCGCTCATTTGCCTAAATAATTTTGAAGCAGAATTGAAATAATCAATTTTATCCCATCATGTACTTGTGTGATTAACTTTAAATACAGGCATAATCATGAATATTAGTTAAATCGGGTTAATTAAGTGAGGTGAAGACGTGTGAAAAAAGTAATTGTTAGTATTCTCATTTTAATGGTTCTGTTTTCTACAGCCTCGGCTCATTCAGCGAAGGAAAGATACATAATAAAACTAAAAAATGACAATCCACAAGGACTCGAAACTGTAAAAAAGATTAAATCTGGATTGTATGTTATACATGCAACTCCTGAAGAAGCCAAAAGGTTAAAGAAAAATCCAGGGGTTGAATACATTGAAAAGGACTTTAAAGTCAATCTTATGGTATATCCAGTAAACCCATATAAGAAACCTGATAAGCCTGGAAAACCTCGACCTTCCCAGCCAGCTCAAGAGGTTCCCTGGGGAGTAGATAGAATAGATGCAGATATTGTATGGAGTGACTACAACGGTAGCGGAGTAAAAGTAGCGGTTCTGGATACCGGTATCGATAAAGATCATCCTGATCTTAAAATCGCGGGTGGTGTTAACTTTGTGGCAGGAAAAATTGACCGCTGGGATGACAAAAATGGACATGGGACTCATGTTGCGGGGACCATAGCAGCCCAAAACAATGACATTGGAGTTGTAGGAGTATCCCCTGGAGTTGAGCTTTACGCCGTTAAAGTACTTGGAAACGATGGTAGCGGATGGGTAAGTGACATTGCTGAAGGAGTTTATTGGTGTATAGAGAATGGTATGGATGTAATCTCTATGAGCTTTGGCTCATCTTATAACTCAACCACCCTGTATGAAGCCCTATATGACGCATACACAAATGGAACAATACTCATAGCGGCTGCAGGTAACAGTGGGGATGGGGACCCAAATACAGATGATGTTACCTATCCAGCAAGGTACGATTTCGTGATAGCAGTGGCTGCCACTGATCAAGCAGACTCTACTCCTGGATGGAGTAGTGAAGGCTCTGAAATTGATCTGGCAGCTCCAGGAGTTGACATTTTATCGACCTATAAGGGCGGAGGATACACCACATTCAGCGGGACGTCCATGGCTGCCCCTCATGTGACAGGAACTGTTGCTCTTTACATTGAAAAATATGTACAGAACAATAACGGCACTAAACCTGATTTTAACACAGTATACACTGCATTGATAAGCAATGCTGATGATCTAATGGATCCAGGATTCGATAACTACTCTGGCTATGGGCTTGTAGATGCGGATGGGACTGTTCTTGAAACGGGTTCATAAATTTTTTAATCAATTCTATTTTTTATGTTTTTATTTTTAATGAATTCAATCAGTTTGATGTGAAATTTTTTTACTAATTTTTTGAGATGTTTCTCCATACTGCGTCCTTCTACCAAAAATGAGTGTCACACTCCCCCTAAATAATCAAAAAAGTAATTTATCTTCATCTGTGGTCTATCATTTGATAATATATACTTACCATAAATCTCCAGAAAGAATACTGCCAATTTTATCATCCGTACTCCACATTACTTTTTCTATTTTTACCTTAAACCCTTTTTCCCACCTTTCAGGTCTAGAAAAAATAGCTCTTACTCCCATTCGTCTCAGATATCGTTCAAATAGGTCAAGGGTTTTCAAAGATTTCACCTGAAGGGTTGATTGTTCAGCAATTCTTTCACCTTGCTTTTTCAGGTATATAGACTCCACCATTGGACGTATTATACTCTCTCCAACTCGTAAACATCGCTCCCTTATCTGATCCTCTGTTTCTTGCATTTCAACGCTCTGAAAAGCTTCTCTGACAACCCTGGAGAACACAAAACTCTGACCATAATCATTGAAAAATGTAAAAGCGTAGTGGAGATCAGCACAATTACTCTCAGAAGAGGTATACTTTATGGGCGGTTTTCGCGCCTCTGGGTCCTTTATAACCACTCCCTCCCTCCCTTCTTTTCCAAGTTTTTTAACGATTTCTAAAATAGAGTCCCCTTCATCAACAGAGAATTCCCCAAAATTGTGAACAGTGGAAAGACCATACTCTTCTGCAATTCTCTCCTTTTCTCTGTAGCTCATTAACTTTCCAGTATTCTTCTCCATTATGTCGAATACAAAAAATTCAAGAGAGTGTACTCCATAGATTTCTTTCGGTACATAAGGGTTATCTGGTCCCACAGCCTCTGTACAGAGTTGATAATCAGAATAATCTTTAAAAAAACTCTCGTTAATTCTGTCCCTTGCAACTTCAGTGGTATAAGGACAGATAAAACCCCCTCTGGTGAGGGCATACATGTTCTTGTTGAAAGAAACAATTCTCGTATTATATCCATTCATCTTTTCTTCTACTATCACTTTTTTTGAGAAATGCTTTTTTAAAGCCGGTTTGAGCATCATTGCCCGTCTTATTTTTGGAAATCCTCTGGCTACTTCTGTTCCGATCTCTGTTATTGCAATCACCGTTCCTTTCTCAAAACTGGATGAATCTTTATCGAATCTATAAAGTCTCCTGAGCCCTGAATAGAACTCATCTTCTTCTATAAATGAATCTACAAGAATGTTTCTCTTGTTTAACTCCCGGATCTTTCTTTCAGAGAGTCCAAGAGCACCGGATAGCACAGGTAAATCGTCTATCATGAAATCATGGCTTTCACAATATCTCTTCTGGAAATCATACCAACCAGTTCTTCAGAATGGTTCAGGACTGGAGTCCCACCAATATCCTCCCGGACCATCACATCGACCACTTCTCCGAGAGAGGAGTCATCATACACAGAGACAACATCCCGCTTCATTATATCCCCAACCAGAAGGGAGCGTATCCTATTTGATCTACCCCAGTTCTCCAGTTCTTTGTAGGTTTTCATTGCATCGACAATGTCCTTTTCTGATATGATACCAACCAGCTGAAGATTTTCCACCACAGGCAATCTGCCAATATCCTTCTCCAGCATTATTCTCCTGATATGAACCACCCTTTCCCCTGGAGATGCGGTTATCGGATCTCGCATTACCTGAGCAGCATATTTTTCAGGCATATTTAGCTTCAGAATTTCTTTGGGAGTTACCCAGCCTTTTATCTCGGAATCTGCAACCACAAGAGCGCCAGATCTATAAAGGAGAGGAAGAGCATCCTGTAATACCATGTCCGGATGAACTTTGACTATTTTTTCACTCATTGCAGTGGAGACTCTCAGGGTAGATGCAGTAACCATGGCAGTTTTTCTTGATCCAAACACCTTCATAATCCCTCTCAGTGTAAGAACACCAACCACATCCTCGTCATATACCACAAGCAATCGTCTGACGTTCCGCTTTTCCATAATCTCCATAGCATGGGTCAGAGAATCTGATTTATTCACCGTAGTAGGAGTACTCATAATATCCGCAATAACTTTCATACTTCACCCTCCGCAACCAGTTTTACAATATCAAATTTAGAAATCTGCCCTGCCAAGTTCGAATCATCCAGAATTATCACAGCATCTATTCTTTTATCCAGTATAACCTTTGCCGCTTCCTTTAATGTGGTATCCATTGGAACCGTAATAAGAGGCTGAGACATCAGATCTCCGGCTACAAGGAAGAATTTTTTCACGCTCCTGACAGTAACATCTCCTTTCCTGCGCTCAAGCTCAACCTTCCTATCTCCTCCTGTCTCAAAAGCACTGGTGAAAGCAAGATCAGAGTGGGTGATTATACCGAGAGGAGTCTGATCATCGTCCACCACTACTACACGGTGAGCATCCATTTCTACCATCTGTTCGATAACATGAAAAATAGAATGGTACTTGTGAACAGTTATTATCTCATCTACTATTTCATTGATCTCTAAATCCTTTCCATGATCGAAGAAATACTTAACAATATCTGTCTTGGTAATGATGCCCATAACTCCCTTGTCACTGANCACAGGAAGACTCCCAATATCATTCTCTACCATCAATCTGGCAGCTTTATCGATTTCAATCTCTGGAGAGATGGTGACCGGATCTCGTGACATAACCACCTGGACAGGTACGTTATTAAGTGGTCTGTTTTTCCAGGTTGGATTAGCTTTATACAGTCTGTTGGATAGGTCTGATTTAGATAAAATGCCTCTCAGATCCCCACTCTCATCCATTACCACCAGCCGACCTATTTTATATCGTATGAGTAGATTTCTTGCAGTCGCAACAGAATCTCTTGGGCTTACTGCATAAACAGGTGTATTCATATAGTCCTTGACTTTCATGCTTTCACCTACACAAGGGTTTTCAATAAGTCTCTTTCTGTGATGATACCATGCAGTTCTCCATCAGAAATAACAGGAAAACCACCAACTCGCTTTTCCACCATCAATCGTGCCACAATTCCAACCGACTCATCTGGACTTACTGACAGTACATTCCGCGTCATTATGTTTTTGATGGGACAGCTAAAAGCCTCATGAACATTCCCTGTAATTAGTTTACCAAAGACTTCCCCACTACCTAGATATCTAACAATATCGGTTGCCGTAATAATGCCTATCAGAATACCTTCTTTTATCACAGGTAGTCTTCTAAATCCATTTTTAACCATGGTCTCTGAAGCCTTCTCAATAGAGATTTTCGGTTCTACTGCCATGACATCTCTGGTCATATAATCCTGAACAAGACCATCCACATTCAATTCAACCACATATCTCATGAAATCCCTTTCAGCAACAATACCCATCACACAATCCTCATCATCTACAACAGGGATGCCTCCGAGTCCGTGTTCTAACATTACATACAGAACATCCTCTATATCATCATCAAAATGAGCCACTACCACATCTTTTTCCATGATTTCTTTAACTTCTTCATTAATGGCAATAAGCAGATTATTGTCATATTTTTCTTCAACAAGTTTATGTTTATCTCCTCCACCCAGAAAGTCAATAATGTCTACACTGGTCACTATTCCCTGAATCCTATTGGTTCCTGGATCTGCCACAGGAATCCTCCGATAGCCATACTGAACCATGGTCTTTACGAGACTCATGATAGTAGTAGTTGGGGGCATGACCACTACTTTTGTGTTGGCTATTTCCATTATGGTTCCCTCATCCTTTCTTATTCGTGTTTTAAACTCTCTTGGTCCTCTGTCGAGACGGCCTTTCACATGATCGATACTTTCCCTCTTAACATTCGCCACACGTTTCATTACATCCCTCCGATTACACAACCTAAAATATCATATCTGTCCACGATTCCAACTAGTTTACCATTTTCTACCACAGGCAATCTGCCAATATCCTTCTCCAGCATTATTCTATAGGCTTCAGAAACTGATGTATTCTTATCTACCGTAATAACATCCCTCGTCATGAATTTTTCTACCTTAGCATTAGGTATAGCTTTCTTTCTGATGATGTCAGCTCGGGTGACAATACCAACAAGATTTTTAGATCCATCTACCACAGGTATTGCAGAAAATTCAAAATCCCTCATATATGCCAGAACTTTTGAAATTCGATCATCTTTACTACACACGACTACTCTTTCCGTCATTACATCTCTTACTGGGACTCTAATGTTTCTATCCGGATTAACATGTTTAAATATGTCTACGATACTGATCATCCCAATAACCTTTCCATTATCAACCACTGGTAAACGACCGACTTCAGATCTTATCATTATTTCAGCCACTGTCACTAAATCCATTTCCGGTGAAACCGAAAGGGTCTCCTCTATGAACCCATCAACAGTGACATCAGATTTAGAATCAATTACCTTCACCACATCTCTTTCTTTAACCACTCCCAGCAGTTTCCCTTTCTCATCCACTACAGGTATGGTTCTGTAGCCACTCTCTCTCATTATGCTTCTGACTCTTGTCAGGAATTCGCCTTTTCTTACGTATACAGTATCCCGGTTCATGATATCTTTAACTCTCAAAATTGTCACCCGGGGATTATTGAAAGTTATCTGCACAGCTACCACAGAGGAGCATCCCTTCTACTTCAAACAGCTCTTCCACAAGCTGACCACATTTATCACATAGACCTTGGAGACCCTCAGAAGAGATCCCTTCTTCTTGAGGACCGATGACAGCATATAACACTTCATTTAGATCCAAAGAAACAGAGATTAGGTCTGTATCTGTGACAATCCCTACAAGGCGTCCATTCTCGACAACAGGCAATCTTCGTATATTCCTCCTAACCATTTGATCAGCAGCAACTCGAACGCTAATATTGGGAGAAATGGAAAAAACTGGGGTAGACATCACATCTTTCAAATATACTTCCTTCGATTTCAAATTCTTTGCTACGACCTTTTCAAGTATATCTCTTTCCGTCACTATTCCAACGGGTTTATCATCCTGAACTACCACAATGCTCCCCACTTCTTTCTCTACCATTTTCGTGGCAGCATCGAAAAGAGTCTCATATTCGGATCCAACCACAACATCCCTTGTCATAATTTCTTTCACTGGAAGGTCTGCTTCCATTTACGATCACCCTGCAACATCAATTAGTGGGATTCCGTACAATATAAAACCATCGATTGGAGAAAATATCATTAGAGTTTCTATTATATCCTTAGAGAATTGTAAAGACTATCAAACCCAAAAGCTTAAATTAAAGACTATAATATAAGTTTGACCATACAGGGACAGAAGAGGGAGACAGATGGGACTCATGCTAAAAATCAGGAAAAAATTTGCTACATGGTTCAGAAAAATTTTCAAAAAAAGTAAGATGCGGATAGGGATCTACGGTCCACCCAATGCCGGTAAAACTACTCTGGCCAATCGTATATTAAGGGATTGGACAGGAGATATCATTGGGGCCTCTTCTCATATCCCTCATGAAACTCGAAGGGCTCGCCTTAGAGAAGGGATAACAATAGAGGTTGATGGTACTTCAGTGACCATAGATATAGTAGATACTCCAGGACTTGCGACAAAAATCGATTTTCATGATTTTATGGAATATGGTCTTGATGAAGATGAAGCAAAAAGAAGGGCTAAAGAAGCTACTGAAGGAGTTATAGAAGCCATAAAATGGCTTGATGATCTGGATGGGGTCCTCCTTGTCATGGATGCCTGTGAAGATCCATTCACACAGGTAAATGTGACCGTTATTGGAAACATGGAGGCTAGAGGGCTTCCTCTACTAATTGTAGCCAATAAAATCGATCTTCCATACGCCTCCCCTGCAAGAATCAAGAGTGCTTTTCCTCAACATCCTGTTATCCCAATATCAGCTCTTGAAGGTCTCAACATCGACAGCCTGTACAAGGCTATAGCTAAGCATTTCGGGTGATACTATGTCAGGAGTACAGGTTGACTTGATTTCAAAGGAGAGGCTGGAAAAGATGACATCGATGGAAAAAATACGGATGATACTAGATCAGGTTAAGAATGGAGTTATAGTGGTCCTTGAAAAGGGATTAACTCCCGAAGAGCAGGCTAAACTGATCGAGATGACCATGCTCGAAATTGATCAGGAAGAATTTGTTGGCATCGAAATTGAGAGCTATATGAGAGAGAGACAAAAACCTGGATTGCTTGATCGCTTGTTTGGAAGATCCCCATTTGAAGGACGGCTTACTATGATTGGGCCGGCAAATCAGCTTAAGACCATTAAAAAAGAAGAAGATCTGATTTCAGCTCTAATATCTGCAGGTAATTGAAATGCCCCATAAGTGTACCCGATGTGAAAAGATCTTTAGAGATGGCGATCCTGTAATCCTTTCTGGATGCCCTGAATGCGGATGGAATAAATTTCTGTACATCCGGCCAGATGTAGATAAAAAGGAAGAGATAGTCCTGGACGAGTCCAAACAGGAGATCATCAGTAGCATTGAGAAAGAGAAAAAGATTGAGAGTGTTAAAATACTATCTCCAGGACAGTACGAACTAAATCTTGAGGCTCTGCTTACGAGGGATGAGATAATCGTCGCTTTAAAAGAAGATGGGACCTATATTATCCACCTCCCATCTGTTTTTGGAAAACGTAGAGAGCGAAAATCTTAGTTATTCGTTTTATGTCGAATTGTGTTTCGTTAAATTTATAAAAGATGAACTATCATTATCTACCATGCATGGGCTTGATGACCTGAAAGTCAGATTATGCGAGAAAATTGCCGGGGAAATAGCCCTTTCCGATAATCCCGGAGAGACTATTCGAAAATGGAGGGAGACTTTTGGTGTGTCTCAATCCGAACTTTCAGCTTTTATACGCATATCTCCTTCAGTCATAAGTGATTATGAAAGCGGTCGGAGAAGGTCTCCTGGAATCCATCTGGTCAAGAAACTTGTGTCTGCTCTGGTTGAACTAGACAGTAAAAAAGGATATACTGTCTTAAAATCCTACCAAGATATGCTAGAGGGTGGGTTTAACCTTAATGTCATTATAGACATGAGAGAATACGATAAGCCCCTTCATGTATCAGAATTTGCTGAACTGATCGAAGGTAACCTGATTACGTATTACAATCGCATGCTGAATGGTCATACCATCATAGATAGTCTCAGAGCAATCCTAGAACTGAACTCTTTTGATTTTTATAAACTGTATGGCTGGAATAGTGAGAGAGCTCTGATGTTCACTCAAGTATCAACAGGTCGCTCTCCTATGGTAGCCGTAAGAGTTGCCAGCCTTAAACCTGCTGCAGTTGTCCTCCATGGCATAAAAAAAGAAGATATCGACAGGATAGCAGTAAAAATTTCTGAGATTGAGCGAATCCCTTTGATATGCTCAAACCTACCAATTAAACAGCTTATAGAAAAACTAAGGAGTGATGCTGTATGAGTGAGAAAGTGGGAATTATATCTTATGGCGCGTATGTTCCAAAATACAGAATAAAAGTCGAAGAAATAGCGAAAGTATGGGGAGATGATGCAGAATCAATAAAAAAAGGGCTTAACATTTTTCAGAAATCCGTACCTGATATGGATGAAGACACAGTCACTATAGCAGTTGAAGCAGCAAGACTTGCCCTTAAAAGGAGAGATAACCTAGATCCTCGCGATATTGGTGCTATCTACGTTGGTTCTGAGAGCCATCCATATATTGTCAAACCCTCAGGTACAATTATCGCTGCAGCCATAAATGCGGGAAATACTCTTACCGTATCAGACTTTGAATTTGCATGTAAAGCTGGGACAGCAGCTATCCAAGTATGTATGGGCCTAGTAAAATCTGGAATGATCAAATTCGGACTCGCTATTGGAGCTGATGTTTCTCAGGGTGCTCCTGGAGATGCCCTTGAGTACACTGCTGCTGCTGGAGGTGCTGCTTTTATTATAGGGGGTGAGAATATCATCACTGAGATCGAAGACACCTTTTCATTCACCTCGGACACCCCTGATTTCTGGAGAAGAGAAGGACAGGATTATCCCAGACATGGAGGGAGATTTACAGGAGAACCTGCCTATTTCAGACATATTATCTCTGCATCCAAGGGATTGATGGAGAAAATGGGGACTGAGCCTAAAGATTATGATTATGCAGTATTCCACCAACCAAATGGGAAATTTCCAGTCAGGGTTGCAAAGATCCTTGGATTCACAAAGGAACAGATCGAACCAGGGTTGCTGGTACCATGGATCGGTAACACTTACTCAGGATCTTCCATGCTTGGTCTCGCAGCCACTCTGGATGTGGCAAAACCCGGGGAAAGGATATTTCTTACATCATTCGGCTCAGGAGCAGGAAGTGACGCATTTAGCATGATAGTAACAGATGAAATCGAATCTATAGAAAGGAATCCAAAGCTGAGAGATATGATCGAAAATGTACGGTATGTTGACTATGGGATCTACACTAAGCATAAAAGAAAGCTAAAGGTGTGAATATGAGGGAAGTAGCTGTTATAGGTGTTGGATCAACCAAGTTTGGAGAAATGTGGGAAAGAAGTTTCAGAGATATCATGATTGAGGCAGGATTGGAGGCAATTCAGGATGCTGGCATTGAAGGAAGGGAAATAGAGGCCATGTATGTTGGAAATATGAGTGCTGGAAGATTCATCTCTCAAGAGCATATCGGAGCTCTCATAGTAGACTATTCAGGTTTTTCAAAGGATACTCATATCCCAAGCACCAGAGTAGAGGCTGCTTGCGCTTCGGGGGGGCTAGCTGTAAGAGAAGCATATCTTTCTATCGCTTCAGGAATGCACGACATAGTGGTAGCTGCTGGAGTGGAGAAAATGACAGATATTGGTACAGAAATTACAGTGGACGTTTTGGCTTCAGCAGCTGATAGAGAATGGGAAGGATTTGTGGGAGCTACATTTCCTGGGTTGTACGCCCTGATGGCTACGTATCACATGAATAAATTTGGAACAACTCGTGAAGATTTGGCAGAAGTAAGTGTGAAGAATCATTATAATGGTAGTTTAAATCCAAAAGCCCAGTTTAATAACAGAATTACTATAGACACTGTTTTGAATTCATCTCTGGTTGCAGATCCTCTCAGAATATTTGATTGCAGCCCTATCACCGATGGTGCTTCTGCAGTTATACTTGCAGCAGGTTCAATCGCCCGAAAATACACAGACACACCTGTTTACATTAAGGCATCCAGTCAAGCAAGTGATACCATCTCCCTCCACGATAGGAGAGATGTTGCAACTCTGGATTCAACTGTGTTTGCTGCAAAAAGAGCTTACAAAATGGCAGGCATCACTCCGAAAGAGGTGGATGTGGCAGAAGTCCATGACTGCTTCACTATAGCTGAAATTATGGCCTATGAAGACCTAGGTTTCTGTAAAAAAGGAGAAGGAGGAAAACTCATCAGAGAAGGTGTAACAGCTCTGGATGGTGATCTGCCTGTCAATCCATCTGGAGGATTGAAAGCCTGTGGGCATCCTGTAGGTGCTACTGGGGTAAAACAGGTAGTAGAGATAGTAACTCAGCTGAGAGGAGAAGCTGGAAAACGCCAAGTAGATGGAGCGGAAGTCGGGCTTACTCATAATGTTGGGGGAACAGGAGCTACTGCAGTTGTTCATATTTTGACGAGGTGATACAATGCCTGTGCCAAGATTCTGGAGAAAAATAAAACACAGATACAACCTTATCGGGACAAAGTGTAATACCTGCGGTACCTATTACTACCCTCCAAGGTATCTTTGCCCAAAATGCAGGAGAGAAGGTGAAATAGAAGAATATCAGTTTAAAGGAGAGGGGACGGTAGTAACTTACACCATTATAAGAACTCCACCAGATCAGTTTCAAAATTTAAAACCGTATGTACTGGCCATCATAGATCTTGACGAAGGGACAAGAGTAACTTCTCAGATTGTCTGTGAGCCTAATGAAGTGCATATTGGCATGCGTGTTAGAGCAGTTTTCAGGAAATACTCAGAAGATGGAGACGATGGAGTGATATATTACGGTACTAAATTCGTTCCTGCGTGAGAGTGCTATGAAACGCATTGGAATAATTTCCGACTCTCATGACAACATAGATGCCATTGATGCAGCAGTAGAATTTCTAAATTCTTTGAAAGTAGATGCCGTAATTCACGCTGGTGATTTTATAGCTCCTTTCACAGTACCTAGGTTTGCCAAGCTAAAAGCACCGTTTTATTGTGTATTTGGCAACAACGATGGAGAAAAAGAAGGACTAAAAAAGAAATTCTCTGAAATAGGAGTTGAGCTCAAAGAGATACTTGAGTTAGAGTTCATGGGAAAGAAGATAGTAGTGTACCATGGGACTGAGCCATCTATATTGAAGGCACTCAAGAATAGCAATGAGTATTCCATTATTATAACCGGCCACACTCACAAACCCCTTGTCGAAGAGGGAGAGCCTGTTATTATAAACCCTGGTGAATTGTGTGGTTACCTGACTGGAACCCGAACCCTCGCTCTGATAGATGAGAGCTTATCTCCTCAAATCATAACTCTCAAATGATGCCAATCACTTTCCCAAAAAAAGACCCCATATAGGCGAACAGAGTGAATTGGACCATTCTAGTGGAGAAGCTAATCGCCCAGAAAGTTGAGAGGGGCATCTCAAAAAATCCACAGATAAATGCTAGTAAATCTACTGGAAGTCCGGGAACTAAGCCAAAGATTACATATGTTAATGCACCATATCTACCCCACCATCGCACCATCTGGTCCATTTTTTCAGGCCCTATACGTTTTGATATATATGTTCTACCGTATATTTTCGAAAGATAATAATTGATAGTAACACCTAAAGTAAAGCCTATGGAAGCTATAAAAGAGACCAGCAATGGTTGCATGCCGAATCCAGTAGCATAAGCTACAAGAGCTGGAACACCCATGGGTAGAATTGTCCCGCCCAGAAAAGCGGCTATGAACAATCCAAGAATGCCGTAATCCTGAAGAGTGGATTTCATCAACTCTATCCTTTCTGGAGCGTTAATGACCACATCTTCCAGAACAAAAATACCAGCTAAAAGCAATACCAACCCCACAATGGATAAAATGATGATGGAATATTTGAGATATCTGGAATCTCCGTCCATTGAACCAGGATTGTTATGATTGCTATTTAATAGTATTGATAAATGGCCTACTAATCCATCAAATGAATTTAAATGCTGGCAGCTCCAGCAAATTTTCCATTCTTAAGTATAACGACTGTCAGATGATCTTTCTCCTTGAGCACACCATTCTTTAAGTTTATATATCCAATTTCTCCTTCTTCCCAGTAATCCCCTGAAAATCCATTTCCACCTATGTACTGATATCCTAAATGATTGGTGAAGTCGAATTCTCTGGCCCTTAGAGATGATATGGGAAACGGATACTCAACTCCGTTGATATAGATTCTCGCCTCAAGCCCGGCAATCTCAACTCTGTCGGGAGAAAGAAGAGTTAGATACACTACCCCATCACTGTTCGAACTGTTATCCACTTCTAAACCGGTTATCCTGATTCTGAAGTCTCCAGTATTATTAACATCTACTGCAATAACATTTATTCCGTGATAGGTCGACTCTCTTACAGAAAACCTGATGTAGGAGTCACTTCCACTCACTAAGAAACCATTGAAAGGATAAAGATATTCAATCTTGTTTTCAGATTCATATCCAGCAACCACATACACATCATCATACCACTTACTAAATATATCCCCATTTTCAAAATTTATCACCACCAGAGTTCCAACTCTAGTATCTGGAATGAACTCAACTCCGGAAACATCTTTGGGAAGTTGTACTCTTTTTTCGAATATTCTTTTATCAGGCATTTCAGAAAAGAGGCGCAGGTATTCCATTAACTGATCCAGTTCTCGTTCAACCACAGTTTTTCCATGAGCTTTTTCTATATCATACGTTCCTTTAATGGCTATACTGATGAATACAGCTACCAGGATTATGTACACCATCAATCTGAATTGAGATTCTACGATCCCTCTGGAATCCATACTCGATTACCGGGAAATATTTATCTTAAAATCTTTCCTAATTAACTGTCATGATAACCATTTTGAAAGAGGGGAATATTTGCCGTTATGAAGATTCCATCATTCATGCTTCAAGCACTGTGACTCTGATAGAGGAAGAGGATACTCTGATCCTTGTGGATACAGGCAACTTTTCTGATGCATACAGAATACAGAGATCCTTGTCCAGGTTTAATCTAACTCCTCTAGAAATAAACGTAGTTATCAATACCCATAACCACCTGGATCATACAGGGAATAACCACTTATTCAAGAATGCTCTATTGTTGACATGGGAGAATTCAAACCTTTCCCAAGATGTATTACCTAAGGGAATATACATTCTTCCAACTCCTGGTCATACATCTGATCATATTTCTGTGGTTGTATGTAAGAGAAGAACTTTAATAATCGCAGGAGATGCGATTCCTACCCATAATAACCTTTTCAAACGTATTCCTCCTGCTATTTCTCAAAATAGAAGTGAGGCTTTTGAAAGCATGAAAAAAATTGTTCAAATCGCAGACTGGATAATCCCTGGTCATGATGGGATGGTAAGAAACCCCTTCAAAAAATAAATAGCTCTCTATTGTATTTTGACCTTTTTTTCAATGATCCTAAATACTTTCGATCTCCAGTCTAATATTTTAAAAATCGACTGTAGAATGAGATACGGGAGGTATTGTAATGAGTAAATTTGTAGATTTTAAGATACACCTGGATGGTGAATTGGAGGGCAGTACATATGAAGTATCTATCGAGGCTAAAAGTTTTTTGAAAAAAGTGAGTATCATCAGGTCAGGGAATCTTTTTAAGATATGTCTTGGAGTTGTCGAGATGTCAATTGACGTTGAACTAACTGCAGACCTCATAGGAATTCTCTTCGAAATGTCAGATGATGCTCTTAAAAAGAAGATCTTTCAAGAATGGTATTTCAAATCTACGTAAAATTAGCTTTAAAGATCTTTTCCATCTCCTCTATTTTCCCTAAAATCTTCAAACCAAGATCAGTTATGAAATATACTTTCTTACCTGTTTTAGTTTCAGAATAATCAAGTTCTGTCCCTATCAGACCACAATCCATAAGTAACTTCAGTTTACGATCTAGATCAGTTCTCGAAAGCTCTACATTTCTGGCAAGTTCACTCCACATCATCTTTTTAAATTTCAATTGTTTAAGAATTTCTACTGAACCTTTTTTACTTGTAATACGGAGGATGTCCGGCTCTTTCACAATATCTTGTTCCCATATAGAGATTTATACGTTGTCTACTTTTTAGATATAATCTAACATAAAAAGTATTAAATAACAAAAAAGTTATCACCTCAAATATGTGGTTATGCGAAAACTGTTTAATGAGACACGGTGTGGTATGCAAGGCTTATGGAAGATTAATAACCGAAATTAACACATTAAACTGCATATTCAGAATTACTACAGAAAATTCATCTATATTTCAAAAAACTCCAGTTAAAAATAAGAGAAAAATAGGATAGGGTCGCTATTTTATTATGTCTATATTGGCATCAATAATCCTAGAAACACTATTCTGTTTAGAGATTCTTCTTGTATCCTGATTTTTATCACCAATTTCTACTTCAGGTTGATATCCACTGTAAATATATCTGCTTGGTCCAAGAACCTGAGCTGATTGAACTCCTGTCATAATCGCCATAACCCTAACCTTTCCATCAAAATCTTTGCTGATCCTGGCTCCCCATATCACGTTGGCGTCATGATCCAATTCGAAAGTCAACTGTTGAGCAATCTCTTCTGCTTCTTTAAGAGTCAAATCTGGACCTCCAATAATATGAACCAATGCCCCAGTGGCACCTCTGTAATCCACATCAAGCAAAGGATGAGAAAGACATGCTCTGACGACTTCATCAGACTTCTGCTGTCCTTTTGCCTCACCAACCAGCATAACTGCAACCCCTCCACATCCCATGATCGCTCTGACATCAGCGTAATCCAGATTTATAAGAGAAGGCTGGGTAATGGTTTCAGAGATACCTTTTACCGTCTCAGAAATCAACTGGTCCATCACAGAAAAAGCTTGCTCTATTGGTAGGTTTGGCACATAACTTAACAACCTATTGTTATCTAGCACTATAACTGTATCAGCCACTGACCTCAGTTCCTCAAGACCTTCTTCCGCCTTAAGAAGCCTAGCCCGCTCCACTCTGAAGGGAGTTGAAACCATACCTATTACAATCGCACCCTGACTTTTTGCCACTTCGGCTATAACAGGGGCGCTACCAGTTCCAGTTCCACCACCCATTCCTGCAGTAATGAAGACCAAGTCTGCATCTTTCAAAATTTCTTCAAGAGTTCCTTTGGCCAGCTCAGCAGCTCTTCTACCTATTTCAGGATAACCTCCTGCTCCGAGACCTCTCGTAAGAGATTTTCCAATCAAAACCTTCTTATCTGCTTGTATTTTGTCCAGATGTTGCCTATCTGTGTTAATGGCAATGGTTGTGGCTCCTTCGACACCGATATTATACAGCCTATTGATGGTGTTGTTTCCAGCACCACCACAACCCACAATCATTATTTGTGGTTGTCCAAACTCATCAAAATCCTCATCTTCATCCGAACTGGCTCTGGCTCTCTTTTCAAGTTCCGAATATTTTAGAGCATCCTTTATAATCGATTGCATTCATCCATCCCCTCCAGATTCTTCCACACTAACCTGAATCGCCCCTTTCAGGAATAGAGGGTCAAACGTTCGAACCTCTCAAGGACTTTGGTGCCTTTTCTGTCGATCAAATCCCGTATGGCAGTTCTTATGGCCTCGCTTACTGAAGGGTATTCTCCAGCCTGAACCATCATTTCCAGCAAACGATATTGTTCTTCTGTCACTCGAACTGCAACTTTCCTCATACACTCCTCCATCGGGGGCGACGTCTTATAGACCGACACCCGTCCGCTTTATGTCAGACAGTTGTCGGACAGATGTATAACACTCATAATATATAAAGGTTATCAGGATTGACTTCTGACGACACATGAACTATGTTGAATTGCTTTATAAAAGGTATACAACTTTAACAACAACTCGAGTAAAATAGTTGATTTTTTTCAGACGCCTTTTCATGCGCCATTTTGGTTCAATACCTTTGAAAAAGGCCATGTTTATCTGGTTTCATGAAGATAACATTTTATTTACCTATACGAAGGTTTGGCTATAATAGAGACGTAAACTCTCTGATAAAGAAAAGGATAATAGGACTATTTGGTCTATACTGCTATAGATTATCTGTCAATTTTTCGGTTAGAAAAGCCTTCATACGATCTTTATACTTTCAACCTTCAGAATTGCCTCAATCACGCTCATGAAGTAAAAGGCTCTCTCCGATAACTTAAGTAAACCTATATGTCCATGAAAAAGCTCTTTTAAGCCTTGATAGTTTAAATTCTTTTTTCACATCATTTATGGAATCTCCAAGAATCTCAATCTCCTCAATATCTCCCATCCCCAACCCTTCTTCATGTGCCATTCTGATATACGGGATTGACATCGGATCAAATCCCATTATGGAGGAAGAGACAGCATCAACCGCAACAACATCATCACCACCAATAAGCACTCCGGTTTTTACAGGCCTAGTGAATAACTCATCTCTTTCACCTCCATAGATACCATCAACAATCGTAAATACAGGTTTAATAGCTCTCAACAGATCTACAAGTTTTCCATGGATATTGTTATGCATGTAAACGGCCGGTTTAGGGAGCAGTACACCAATAAGGTTCTTAACACCCAGAGTGACACCTGCAATAGTGTGGATTTTGAGTTTTGGGAGAGAAATGATCTCTTTACCAACGACTGATTTTGCTATGTTCACTCTTGTCAGATATTTTCCCTTTACCTTAATTTCAACTCCCTCATCCAGATTGAGATTTTTCATGGGTACCTCTAGCCTGTCCAGACCATATTTTCGAGATATCTTATCAAATGAGTGTTTCCCAATACCCCCATCCCCAACAACAACTCGATCCTCTCCAATCTCTTTAATCAATGTTTTAATAATTCTTGGATCTGTAATCACTCCTCTTTCAGGTGATGATGCTACGACGAAATTAGGCTTAATGAATACTTTTTCTCCGAAGGATGGTTGCAGTTCAATTAAAAGCTTCTTAATTCCTTTTTGTATAGACTTTTCAGTATCCTCGACTTTTATAACTGCAACCTTACTTCCCAACTATACCCTCCTTCCCTTAACTTTATCCAGATTGAATTTAGCACTAGAAGACACGTGCATTACAGCCAGAGTTCCAGCCTGAATTGGATCGTTGACTACTAGATCAGCCACATCTGGAACACTTCCCACCATGTTCAGGGCTATAACCGGGATCCCTTCACTCTTTAATTTTTTAACTTCCTCTGTAATTTTTCCACCCATCAATGCTCCTGCCAGTATGAGCATCTTTACACGAGGGAGTCTCCCCACAGCACTCACAGCCTCAGCTATATTTTCTTCACCTACCAGGGGAATGGTATCCACACTTATCCGCTCTCCTCTCAGATTATGTCTATCTGCTTCATTTATCGCACCCATAGCCACCTGAGCAACTTGGGCTCCACCTCCGATGACAATAATCCTTTTGCCAAAGATATCCTGGAAAGTGGGATAAACTTCAACCGATTCAACAGAATCAAGCTTGGTTATGTCCTCTTTTATATATTCCATGGATTCGCACTCTACCTCCATATAGAGTGATGCGAGACCTCTGTTTTTCCCATGTTCTATGATAAATTGCTGGACATACATCACATTGCCTTCATGGTTCGCTATCACAGTGGTGATATCTCTGAGAACACCTATCTTATTCTGGCATATTATATGAAGAGCGTGATATTTACACTCCATTAGAACCTAGCTCCGGTTAAGGTCTTGGTACCAACAACACCATTCAGGGTTCGAATTTTGTTGACAACAAAATCTGAGAGCTCGTCGACATTTTTCACTTCAACCTTGGCAATCAGGTCATATTCACCAAATAAAGGGTATAACTCTCTCACCTCTTCAAACTCAGATAAAGCTTCGTATACCTTTTTCTCTTTAGTAGGGGCCACATTAATTAAGACGAATCCAACTGCCATTTTCTCACCAGAATATACTATTAACAGTATTTATTATTAAAACTATCTGCCCTGACCTGTTATCCATACCCCCTTATTAAAAGTGCCTGCTTTTATTCTGGAAGGGGTAAAAATAACTTATGTTACTTGCTTACATCCACCTTCTTCGACGATAACTGTATGTTCAGCCTGAGATACCAATCCACCAGAAATTTCAGCCAGAACTGGATACTCCTTTATAACTTTCTGAGCTACTAGCCTCTTTAAGGCAAAATCAGCCTTTTCAGTTTGTATCCATCGTCTTGCAAAAGGCAATGTCTTGTATTTCTCTATTTCTTTCAATAACTTTCGTTCAACTGGCATTCGTAAAGGTTTCATTTTCAACAGAGAGTAAATCTCTACTTTGCTTATATCCCCAACTTTTCCAACACCGTTAGTAGCAAAGGGTTCTATAGCTATAACCATTCCTTCTTCAATCTTCGCACCACGTTCAAGTTTTTTATTGTAGATGGTGGGTGGAGCATGCTGGATGTACGGCAATAGACCATGACCCGTCAGATTTACAACCGGGCGAACGTTGAAATCAAGAATGGTAGTCTCTATAATCTCTCCCAGATAAGTAGTTTCAACCCCAGCTTCTATGGCCTCTATGGCTTTTTTAAGAGCTTCTTCAGCAGCTTTTAATAAATTCTCATTATCCCCGAGGTCTACAGTAACTGCAGTATCAGCAATATACCCATCAATGTGGGCACCTATATCCAGCTTTACCAGATCCCCTTCCTTAAAAAGGCTAGAATCATTAACTCCCGGAGTTGCATGTGCTGCCTGCTCATTTATGGAGACATTGCATGGAAAAGCTGGCATCCCTCCTTTTTCAACGATAGCATTTTCAACAAACTCAGCAATAGAGAGTAGGCTTTCTCCTACCTTAACTTTCTTAACCGCCTCTTCTCTTACTTCTCTCACTATCTTCCCAGCTTCCAGTGTCTTCGTTATTGCTTCGTTTTCCACATCATCCAAATAGTTTCCATCGTCTTTCATTTTCGCCTTTTTACTCATGTCGTATCCACACCTCTTGAGGATATCTCGTTAATACTTGGCAGCCATTTTTCTTAACCACAACCAGATTTTCGAGACGGACTCCACCGATCTCAGGATAGTATAAACCCGGCTCTATAGTAATAACGTTCCCTGCTTTAAGTATATAATCATTATCCGCAACTGAGGGCAATTCATGGACTTCAAGACCGACTCCATGTCCTGTCGAATGGATAAACCCTTTTTTGGACTCTTTTCTCAGAGTATCATATCCTCTTTCTTCAAACACATCACAAACAGCGTTATAGATCTCTCTTACACCTATACCCTCTTTAACCATTTTTTCAGCTGTAACGTATGCTTCCCTTACTACATCAAACATTTCTGTGATCTGATCGCTCACTTCCCCAAGAAAGATTGTTCGGGTAACATCCGAACAGTAGCCTGTTCTTTTACTTCGAGGGAATATATCCAAGATAATATGAGAGTTCCATTCGATCTTCCCATTTCCCACTTCATGAGGATTACCTGTTGACACTCCACTGGAAACAATTGTATTTTCTGCCACGTATCCCTGATTAAATAGCTCTACCTCAACCATATTTCTGAGTTTTTCTGAAGTTAACTTTCCTTTCTTGAGTTCTCGCACATGATTCGAAAGGTATTCAACAACCATGGTAATTGCATCAACAGCAACATGAGAAGACTCAACAATACTGGCAATTTCATACTCAGTTTTAACAGCCCTCATATGAGCGAAGGGATTACTCACAATTTTGACATCAAAATATTCCTCAAAGACGAATCCGTATCCTGATGGAAAATTTCCAGGTATACCAAGAGAAGTTGCCCCATATGACTGGAGAAAATTAGTAATAGCCTTAGCCATAGCCTTATCCATATTCTTTTCCTTTTTGTATAACTCTCTCCACCCAAGGTCCTCATATGAATAAACCTCCCTGACTCGGCTTTCTTTAAGGGCCCTGTGGTATTCCATCTGAGGAACAAGTAAGACATCAGTGTCTATGAATATTAGATAAAAAACAGGATCTGGTGGACGAAAACCTGTAGCATACACCATATTAGCATCTTTAACCCCTCCATACTGAATAAAGCAATCGAGATCGTTATTGAGGAGGAATTCAATTACAGACTCAGGCATGGATAGTGATTCAGATATATACTATTTAACTCTTCAGTTAGATGTGTGTTCTACTTGAAAATCTACTTACAGTCAGAAGGTACTCATAGCCCGTATTTAACTACATATTTAACTATTTTAACTTTGAGATGGGAAGTTTTGCAGGTATAATCAGATAATCAGACATCAACCTTATCTGAATCCAATTGCTAACTTACTACAGTCTTGTTTAGCTTGCTAAGCACTTCTCCAAGCCTTTTAATGGCTTCACCAAACTCACTCCAGTTACCAACCTTCGCCTCCTCCAACGCTCTGTTATAAAGCTCAACCGATAGTTCCACAAGATCTTGCATACTTTCCTCTTCAACAATCCTTTCAGGTTTAACTTCCTTACCAAATACCGCTATCAAAGCTTCGTCGAGTGTTGGTCTCATCACCAGCACATCTTTGTAAACGACTATAACACCTATGAGTTCTGGAATCTGCGCATTTTCAGCCCTCAGATAGACCGGCTCAATGTACAGAATAGAGTTTTCTATAGGGATAACAAGCAAATTACCCCTGATTACCTTCGATCCGACCTGTCCCCAGAGAGTGAATAACTGGGAGATTTCCGGGTCCTGATCGATTCTCGCCTCTATCTGCATAGGGCCATATATCAACTGGCCTTTCGGAAATTCATACAACCTCAACTCACCGTACTCATTATCACTTCTTGCTGCCATCCAGGCAATAATGTTATCTCTCCCCTTAGGTGTGAACGGGAACATTAACAGAAACTCTGACTCATTGTTTTCAGGCAGAGTTAGTATGACATAATAGGGCTCCATTTCTACTCTAGTATCCTCTAAAATCTCCTGTGGAATTTCCCATACATCCTCACGATTGTAGAATGTCTTAGCATTATCCATGTGGAAAGTTGCGTAAATCTGAGCCTGGATCCCAAACAGATCAACTGGATACCTTATGTGGGCTCTCTTTTCGTTGCTCATTTTATCAGACGAAATGAAAAGATTTGGAAATGCTTTCATTAAAACTTTGATGACCGGTTCTTCCTTAACAACGTAGAACTCAGTGGTTCCGTTGTATGTGTCGACAAAAACTTTAACTGGATTTCGAATGTAATTGAAGGCTGGGTATCTTGCGGAGTATGGGAATTTGTCAAGAGTTGTATATGAGTCAATTATCCAGTATAACTTCCCATCAATCACAGCTATATAAGGGTCTCTGTCGTATACAAGGAAGGGTGCAATTGTGGAGACCCTATCCAATATATTTCTATGATACATCAAACTGCTCTCTGTTGTGATGTAATCGCTTAACAGAAACTTAACGTCACCAAATTTAATCGAGAAAATAAGCTTTTTAAAGTATGAATCAAGCTTGACTCCTCCTGAACCATTATAGGTTGTCAAAACGTTTCCCTCACCCAGTGGGTAATCAAATTCCTTTTGTAGTGTTTTAACGATCACGTAATTGGTTGTCAGCTCACCATAGTAGATTTCAGGACGTTCAACAGCTATTTTTCCCTTTGGGGGAATATCTTCGATTATCAGATCGGGAAGTCCTTCCTTAGTTATAGAGTTTACTGGCGAAGCAACAACACCGTAACCGTGAGTAAATATCAGATGTTCGTTAAGCCACGTTTTCGCTCTTGGTGAGAGCAGATCGGTTGAGAGTTCCCTTGGAGTGATCATGACCTGCGTGTACTTACCATCAACATAGTAACGATCCACGTCAACATCATTTATCGAGTAATAAGTTCTTATCTGCTGCATCTGCCTATAAACGTTGAGAAGAGGACGATGATCCCAGATTCTAACATTATCCATGGTGCCACGATTTCTTCCAATCGTATCAACACTGAGATTATCCTCAGCAGAGTAGTACATCTTTTTAATGTCTAAACCGTAGGCAAATCTTGTGAAGTCTATGCCGTACCGTATGTACTCCTCTTCTTTAACAAGTTCATTCGGCTCAACTTGAAGTTTCTGAACTACAGCAGGCACAGCAACAATAGAAAGGATTATTGCAACTGCCAGAATGATGAAGAGTATAGGCGTCTTATCGATGTTTCGCTTATAACCGAGATAAACAACTACCACGGCGAAAAGAAGCGATAATACTGTGATTAACTCCATTGCTGGGAGTCTTATGTGTACATCTGTATATCCAGCACCCATTACCGCCCCATGTGGAGAGACAAGCAGATTAAATCTTGCGAAGTAGAAGTAGGATGCGATGTAGATAAAAACTCCAGCCAAGAGCAAAGAGATGTGAATGTATCCCGTTAGAGGGAATTGATCTTTAAGTTCATCGAAACTTTTCACATGTCCAAATATGAAAGTATAATAGGCTGCTGATATCAAAATTGCAAGTAAAAGCAATACAAGGAAAAAAGAAAGTATAGTTTGGATGAATGGTAATTTGAAAGCGTAGAAAGAGACATCAAATCCAAAAATAGGATCTTTAAGATTAAAATCAACCGAGTTCATGAAGTAAACGTATTGCAACCACAAACGAGAGAAAAACAGGGCCACGATCAGAGCTATAGATAGACTCGCCAAGAATGGTAATTTGTATGGTTTGCCAAACTCATAGCTCGCTTTTTGAAGAGCATAATGATTGAGGGAAAACAGAGCAAAAGCAACGATAAAAAAGACTATAAACAAGATAAATTTGTAATACAGCATAGCTATGAAGACAGAATCGAGATTTAAGGATTCAAACCAGAGGAATTCCGTATAAAGACGCAAGACAATAGTTATAGAGACCAACAGTGTAACGAATATTGCCAAAAACAGTACTGTTTTCTTATCTGCTCCTATTTCGAATTGTTTTCCCATCTTTTCAGTTTATCTTCTCGGTATTTATACTTTTATGTCTTTATATTCGACTGTGCCTAATAACCCAACCACTTTCTACAACATTGGTAACGAAAGCTGAAAAGTTAAATCTCCGATTCTACCAATACAATAAGGGGAAACATCTCATAGGAGGTCACTTTATTGTTTTAAGGCTCTTCTCTATCTCAGCTTTCCAAGTCTATTCTATTTCCTCCTGAAATTAACGGTAGTCGAATAAAAGAAGATTTTAACTCTCTGTTAAATAATAAAGGTGCAGATTAAGTAAAACTCTCTTTTTCAACCCTTTTATGCCTGAAATGATCTCCAAACACTATAAAGCGTTTAACTTCTTTCTTATGAACTTATTCATTCTAATAATTCCTCTAGGAATCTTATGAGAATGTATCTACGAGTAAATTAATCTTCTTACAGGTTCGAAAATAAAGAGAATAAATTAGCTCTATATAACTATCATACAGATCCTACTCCCACTTTTAATATTATTGTCTATTATCGAATGTCGCAAAACTCTAAAACTCTTTTATGGGTTTTTAGGAAAGAGGAGGAAGATAAAAGCATTTCACATCCTGTTACGTACACTTTAAAACTACTGATATTAAAAAGGCATAATCTTTTCACATCATGTAAAACATTCAGTTAATTTTAAAAACCTTTGAATGAAAGGAGTAAAGGTGCGGTCGTGCAAAATATGTGGAAAATCAGAGGCACTACCTTTTCAATGCAGTTATTGTGGAGGTATATTTTGCTCAGATCATAGACTACCTGAGTATCATGAATGTCCTGGATTGGAAGCAGGAGTAGTGAAATCACCGGTAGAGAAAAGAAAACTCGAAGCAGAAAAAAGGCATAAGATTCCAGTCAGACGAAGAAGGGGCATTAAACTTAGATTTCCTAAAACTGGGCTTGGACAATATGGCTACGCTAACATTTTTCTCGGTGTGATAACCCTCACATTCCTACTTCAGAATGTTGTTCCCGGATTTACTAGAGTGTTTGTCCTTGATCCACTAAATGTTCTGATCAAACCATGGGGTCTGGTGACCAGCATATTCCTCCACGCTAATTTTGCCCATTTTTTCGTAAATGGAATAGTGCTGCTTTTTTTCGGAAATGAACTGGAGAGAAGAGTTGGTTCCAGGAAGTTCATTGAAATATTCCTTCTTGCGGGGATAATCGGAAATCTTGGATATCTCATATTTACGGTACTGACTGGACTCCCTACACCAGCCCTTGGAGCTTCAGGAGCATTGTATGGTATTTTTGCGGTTCTGGCGATAATAGCTCCTGAGATACGTGTCATGCTCTTTTTTATACTGCCACTGAACATCAGATCTGCCCTTTTGCTATTCGCTTTATATGATCTACTAACCCTCCCAATAACTTCTATAACTGGAATTGCTTCAGCCGCTCATCTTGCAGGACTTCTGGTAGGTCTGTATTACGGAAAAAAACTGAAATACACCATATATCCCACGTATGGAACTAGATTTTGAAAAAGATTTCTCAATCAAAAATAATCTTTTTCAAATCTCCTAAACTGGAAACATGGTAATCTAATGTAACCTCTTTGTTAGGAAAAAATTTATCTGTATTAGAATCAGAAATCAGGACAGTCTTCATTCCGATCCGTTTTGCACCTACAATGTCATATTCATACGAATCTCCTACAAAAATTGCATTTTCTGGATGTACTTTAAGATTCTTTAATGCGAGTTTAAATATCTCTGGATTTGGTTTCGCCACTCCGATCTCGCCGGATATTAGAATAATATCAAAATATTTCTGAATATCTAATTTATTTATCTTCTCTTTTTGAACTCTTGCTGGCCCATTGGTGATCAACCCAAGTTTAAATTTACCCATCAATGAATTGAGCAATTCCACAGCACCATTTTTAAGATAATTCAGATTAAGGACCTGTTTAGAGTATTCTTCAGATACATTTTTTATTAGACTAGGATTGAAGATTCCCCTCTTCTCCAAAATAGTCTTAAAAATTTCATACCTGCTATCTATAACTCCCTTCTGAATCACTTTCCCATAAGCTCTCAAATATTCATCTCTCGAGATCGCAGGAATATTCATTTTTCTACATATATTCTCCAAAATCCCTTTTCTAGAATGCACTTCACACAGAGTACCATCAAGATCGAACAGTATTGCTTTTAATTCTTGTGGTTTTTTCCAAGAGTCTCTGTAAGCTCTATTTCCGCTCATTTTTATCAAAAAATAAGAGTTATTCTTCTTTTTTCTTTTCCACCATTCGGATAATCACCTGTGTAATCATCTCATCTGTTCCAATCGGGTCACATATCACAATTGTTTTACCATCTATTTCCCCTGTGTCGCTGGATAACCCGAGAGATGCTGGTAAATCCTTTAAGGTGTGAACTCCATGAGATATGAAGACTGGAACTAGATATATCAACTTGGAGTTCATTTCTTCAATTGTTTCTGAAACTCCTGGCTTTTGATTGATGAAAGCCACTTTAACCTCTGAGAACTTTTCCATATTTTTAATCCTAGCGGCGTGATATTCCAGAACCTCTCTGTTGAACGGTAGTCTGCTGCCATGTCCAACCAACACAATTCCTTTTTTCATAAGATCACAACCACACATAGAGAGGACTCTATTTTTGGAGGTTTGAAAAGGGACCCCTTTTTAATCTTTTCATCAGAATACCCAAGATTCTCACATACCCAGCAATCCCTGTTTCCATGACTGTCAAGACTTTTCGTCATATATTCAATATCAAAGTTTTTATCGACAAGAATTATTGCCACTCTTCCGATATTGAGGACTTTTGACACTTCCTGTATGATCGTCGAAGAATCTTTAGCATGACCGTCTATCACGACTGCATCACACAAATCTATTTTAAGCCTTGAGCAAACTAGCTGGACAGAACTTATCCCCGGAATTATTTCCCCTTCAAGAAATCCCAGTCCAGAGACCATGGGGTCTCCCGTTGATAATACTACAGCATCATCCGGTATGACCAATTTGTCAAAACGTGTGATTATTATATAATCTCCATCGATATACTGTTTTACAATATCAATGGCTCTTTTACTCCCATATACTATTTTGGCTTTTTGAATCTCCTTTTTTGCCTGCTCAGTTATTAATCCTGGAGCAGCGCCTACACCAATTATTTTCATTTTCACACCTACTACACTTCATATCTCACTATCTCCTTTCCAGATTCATCCACTAGGATGACTGATTCTAGTATTCCCCCGGAGGTATTTTTAATCTTTTCAACAATACGTTTGATTCCATTTTTAGCTATTTTCTCAGCTGAGTTACCAATGATCTCGTCTTTTCTCTCCTTAATTGCCCATTTAAGTAGTAAAGAGGGCAGCCCAACCACCACAAATCGATTTTTTATATACGGCAGGATCTCATTGATGTATCCACCAATCACCACACATGTATACTCAGGGAACTCCTTTCGCCCATACTGCCAGCCCTTTCTTCCGGTTGTGACAACAACTCGTTCATAACTCTGGACCAGTTGTCGTTTCATGTCAACAAGTGGATCACACCACGGTTCCACGAATCCAGTCGTGCCCAAAATAGAGATGCCACCTTTTATTCCGAGTCTTGAGTTTCCTGTCTGTTTTGCCAGCTTTTTCCCATCAGGTACTTCAATCAGAACTCCCGGTTTAAAATCCAGACCTGAACTTTTCAGCCCTTCTGCATATGCATTCTTAATGGCCTTCATTGCACTTTGACTTACGGCTTTTTCACCTTTTCTGTATTTCAGGTAATCTCTGGTGAAGGTACCAATTCCATCCCCAAATTCCAAACCTTCCCTATTTATCACAGTTCCTCTAATTACAACACCATTAGTAACATCGTAAGCATGATCACCTGCATCCTTTATTACTTCTGCAACTCCGTTTTCAGCCTCAATGGGAACTTCGACATCAATCCCTGAAGGAGTTGAAACCCTAACTGCTCTGACCGCCTTGGTTGCGGATATCAGAGCGCCTTTTACTGCTGCTGAAGCGACAGTTCCGGTGGTAAGCCCACGTCTGAGAAAATTCCCACTGGGAAGAATTATGTATTTACCTGAATCTACCATACTCTTAAGATCTTTTTCTGGAACACCTGTGGCTTCTATCCATTCTTGTGGATAACAATACTTCTCTAGAGGGTCTTCCAACATACAAGCCCCATTCATTTTTCCATTCTTACAGCTTCCCTGAATGTAACTGCTATAGCATTCATGATTGCCACTGCAACTGTACTACCACCCCTGGTCCCGGTAGAGGTAATGGATGGAAGTGGAAGTTTCCTGATACATTCTTTCGACTCTGCTGCATTCACAAATCCCACTGGAGTGGCTATTATCAAAGCGGGAAAGATTCCATCCTCTACCATTTCGCATAAAGTCATAGCTGCTGAGGGAGCGTTTCCAATTATAATTATGGAGTTATTCAACTCATCAGCAAGAGCCTGTAGGCCAGCAGCAGTTCTTGTAGTTTTAATATCACGAGGTGTAAAGGATAGGACACATTCTATTTTAGAAGATATGTGCCTCCTATTAATACCAGCTTTAACCATCTCCACATCAGTATAAATTGGAGCTTCTCTTTTTAAAGCCTCCACACCTGCATTTACGGGATCATTTTTGAAAACTATAAGGTCTTTGAAGTTTACATCCCCTGTAGCAATCACCACCCTCTGTAGAACTCTGTTTTCGGGTGTATCTCCCGGGATATATTCTTCTACAATACTGTAACTCCTATCAACAATCTTTCTGGCCTCTTCAGTATAATCACCCATATCAACAGTCATATTTCCTCCCGTAACCCCTTGGAGTAACAATCATATTATTTTTTATAAAACTTTTCGAATTACCTATAATCAAAATAGTGCTCATATCTATTTCATCTAGATATTTTTTTAGCTCACTAACCTTGCATATCGTGAATTGTTCTCCCTCCCTGAAAGCATTTTTTACTATACCTGCAGGATAACCAGGTCTGTATTCAGATATTAACTCGATAGCTTTTATGAGATTTGGCTTCCTCGTTTTGCTTGAAGGGTTGTAAATGGCTATTACAAAATCTCCTTTTAGGGCAGAGATTAATCGATTCTCAATCTCTCTCCATGAGACCAAGAGATCGCTTAGACTGACAATAGCACAATCTCCAGAAATTGGGGAACCCAGAATTGAGTTTGCCGCACTGAAAGCAGTAACACCAGGAATGGCCTCCCACTCAACCGGACTATCATTCTTTGCCATGATTTCAGCCACTAGAGGCAACATACCATACACTCCGGGGTCTCCTCCGCTTAGCAGCACAACTTTTTTCTCTCTGGCCATAGCAATTGCTTTCTTTACCCTATCGACCTCTTTACCCATTCCACTCATGATCACTTCTTTTCCCTGAACCAGTTCCTGAACTCTTTTTACATATGTGGAATGGCCAATCACAACTTCTGAATCCTCGATGATTTTTTTTGCCCTGATAGTGAGATGATCAACATTTCCTGGCCCAATTCCTACAACGTACAGTTTACCTTGCGATGGCAATAGTTACCCTCCCGACAACAGTCTTAGGAAGAATTAATTCTTTTTTTCGTGCAAAATACAGTGCTGAGGCCTCTGCCACACTCTTCAACCCAATTTTTTCTGCTTTGGATCTGGAGACCACTTCTACACTATTAAGCTCATCTTTTTTGAGAAAAATCAGAGGTAGCTTCATTTGATCCACAGCCTTTATCAATCCTAATTCAGACTTCTTAATATCTACAGTCACAATACCCCTAACTTCACTGATATTTATGCCAGCCAGTTTAAGAGCTCTATCAATTGCTCCTCGAATCTCACTTTCAGTCACTCCTTTCCTTGAACCTATACCAATTATGTACCCTTCTTCAACTTCAAAAGATGTTGTTACCACAGCCTTTAAACCCAGCCCTTCAAGCTTTTTCGCTACATCATTAGCTCCATGATGACCCCCCAATAGAGGAACCGCATATCTCATGAGTCTATCCACCAATATAACTCCGGGATCGTCCCACTTATTCTTGAGCAAAGGGCAGATCTCCCTTACCACAATACCAGAGGCCATAACAGCTACTATCACATCGAATTCCTCAAATAAATCCTTAAATACACTTTTTCTATAAAAGACCAGTGTTCCACCAAGGAACTCCTGTATCTTCTTTCCTTTATTCAAATCCTTTTCAAAAACAACTATAGCTATTTTGAGTATAGCACAGACCTCCCATAACCAGATTTTAACACATTACCTATAATTATTACAGCAGTTCGATCAATCCCTTCTCTCTCAACCTTGTCTGCGATATCTTTTAGCGTACCTCTAATGATCTTTTCATCCTCTCTCGAGGCATGATATACTACAGCCACAGGAGTGTTCCCAGGCCGCTCAACCTTTTTTACAACTTCTCGAATCTTATGGACACCCAGAAGGATAACAAGTGTTGTGTCCATCTGTGATAATTCAGTTATCTGATCCTGATCAAGAGTTTTTCCAGAAGGTCTGGTGATCACCACGGTTTGGGAGACCCCAGGTAAAGTAAGTTCCGATTTAAGAGCTGCTGCAGAAGCAAAGATGGATGACACTCCTGGAACTACTTCCACTTCAATTCCCCTCTTCTCCAATAAATCTATTTGCTCCTGTATGGCTCCATATATACTTGGATCTCCACTCTGAAGTCTTACGACATTCTTATTTCTCTTAACTGCTTCCTCAATAAGTTCCACAATTTCCTCTAAGGTCATACCATGACTGTTCACTTTATGGCCGGAAAACTCTTTCAGCATCTTTTCTTCTATAATGGAGCCAGGGTAAATTATTAGATCAGCTTTTTTCAATAGTTGATATGCCTTTAGGGTCAGCAATTCTTTGCTTCCCGGTCCTGCTCCCACAAAGTACACCTTCATCTGAATCCCACCATAATAGAGAGGTAATTTGCTTTATCTGGCACATCTTTTGAGGTGATCTCTCGGATTTGCTCACCCTCCATATACAGCTTCTCTGCAATAACGCCTCTTGTTATTCCTTGATTTTCCAATATGTTCATCACTTTTTTTGGAGACGTTGCCTTAAGTACCACAACATGAGTGACCTCATCAAAACGTGAGGTTGTTACAAGAAAGGGTTTATCCACAAAGATTTTCAGTCTGGAAAATACAGAAGTAAAGCTTGGTATCCCGGGAATAATTTCTACCTGCACATCTGGATTAAGTTCACGAACTTTATCAGCCACATGATGAAAAGTGGAAAAAAATACAGGATCTCCGAGGCATGCAAAAGCTACATCTTCTTTTTCACACCGTTCTGAGAGTTCCTTAGAAAGTGTGTTAACTACCTTTTCACTGTTTCCCATAGGGAACTCTACTAACCTGGGAGGGCGGATTTCATAAATAAGTTCATATGAAAGACGTCCTGGTACGATGACCTCATCCACTTCCTGAATTACCCTCCTGGCCCTGATCGTCATCAGATCTGCACTACCTGGCCCCAATCCAACACCATATAACATTTATACCACTTAATCCGCTTCAGCTAAAACCACAATATCATAGAGATTTCTTCTGATTATTTCACGTTGTAAATTAAATATATGCGAGATTATACCTACGCCCATAATGACCAGACCTGCAATTAAATCACCCTTATTATGAAAAACCTTCGGTGGACGAACAGTATAATATGTCAGATACGTTAACAGCATTATAGTCCCTATGGTGGCAATTGAGAAAGATACTGATACCATTGCAAGCTCACTGGAAGTTTCGGATCCAACAACCAGAGGAAGGAGTGGGATACACGGGGACAGTCCCATAATCAGAAGGAGGGCAAGAAGGGATTTCCCTCTAAAATTGTGATGTTTATGGAATAATGACAATACAGCATAACTCCCACCAAAAGCTATCAGAGCAATTGGAGAAATTCTCTCAATTATTTCTCCCATTCCTGCAATATCTATTCCGATCCACACTGCCATACCTATTAAAACAGATGAAGTCACATGAATCCCACCTGCTACACCTGACAAGAGCAAAGTTTTTGAAAGAGAGTACCGTTTCACCCGGGAAATCATTACTACAGGAAAATAATGATCTGGGGCTATAGAGTGTATCACCGCAATAGAAATCGCCCCAAAAACAAGAAGATTTAAATCCATATTATTTCTCTCCTGAATATAGAGGGGTGTACAGATCCTCCCAACGTTCATGAATTTTAAAAGTTTCCCACTCACCCTTTAACGAGATCTTATCTACTTTTGATGCATCTCCCACTACCATAAACACGGGATTCTCACTTTTGAAAGCGATGTCTCCTGCAAGATCGTAACCTTTCGCGACATTCACCATTATAATTTCCTCAAACATCCCGAGACGAGTCATAATTTTTATTACTCTTTCAGCAATACCCATCCGTGCAAGGTTTACTACGATTTTGCTTCTAACCTTTATTCCTGCAACCATCAGCATTTTTGCTATATCTCTGGTCCCTCCAAAAAAAGCAATATCAATAGCATCTATCGAATTTAAAAAATCAATTCCTGAACCATGGAAGGTCTCTATATTATCTATTCCCTTTTGTTCAGCTTTTTTCTTAACAAACTGTATGGCATCTTCTTTTACATCAATCGCATACACTTTTCTACAGTACTTTGCCATTTGAAAAGAGACATTTCCAGTTCCACAACCAATGTCCGCGAATATCTCATCTCCAGATGGAGAAAACTTGATCAGGAGTAAACCAACGATTTCATCTTTGGTATAACATGAAGTCCTGAATGTCATGTAGCAATCTCCTCTTTTTTCCTTTCTGTGCTTGGAACTGTATTAACCCGAACTACAAAATTCCCCTCTACTCCGTAATCCACGATTCTCTTTCTTGCATGCTCCACCATTCCACCACTGGTAAAGATAAGACAGTTATGGCCTGTAAGAGCTTTTAAGAGAGAATTATTTATCACATTGGAGGAAAAATCGGGTGTGATTCCCACTTCTTTCAGCAATGCTTTTGCTTTCGTACCCATGGCCCCTATGAAGTGAACATCCATTTCAGAAATTATCTTTCCAATTTCCTGGATCTCGATACCGTCCACATCGCATACTATGATCTCTCCGGGATTTATACCATCTTTTGAGACTTCCACCACCACATAGCCTGTATCTTTGTGAATGATCCTCCCCATTTCTTTCCATGGTTGTTTGTAGTATCTTATGGTGGGAATTTCAATGGCGTTCACGAGATCCAAGACATGTCTAGGTACACGACCTGGTTTTGCAAAACATCGCTCTCTCAATTCTTTATATATTTGAAGCACTTTGGGTGGCTTGAGTCCCGCATGCTTTAATAACCGGGTATCTCCGAAAACATCCTCAGGCAATCCATTTCCCAATATCTCTCCTTCGTGCATCACCCAAACTTCATCACCCCATTCATAGGCTATTTCCACATCATGAGTTGATACAACTATGGTTTTTCCTTCGTACTGCAATTCATTTAGCAAATCTAAGAGCTCGTCTGCACTTCTTGGATCAAGATTGGCCGTGGGTTCATCCAATATTATCACTTCCGGATCCATAGCAAGGATTCCTGCTATTGCAACTCGCTTTTTCTGGCCAAAACTCAACTGGTGTGGTGGCCTATCAGCCAAGTGTTCAAGCCCAACTGCCAGTAATGCATTCCTTACTCGCTCCTCAACCTCTTCTTCAGATAAACCAAGATTTAGAGGACCAAAGGCCACATCTTGGCGAACTGTAGGGGCGAGAATCTGATCATCTGGATTCTGGAATACTAACCCTACTGCCTGGCGTACCCATCTCAAAGACTGCCTGTCATAGGATAAGGGTTTTCCATTAAAAAACACTTGGCCAGCAGATGGTTTCAACATGCCATTGAAATGTAGCATAAGGGTAGTTTTTCCTGCTCCATTATGTCCAGCTATTATAACTTTCTTTCCTTTTGTTATCTGTATGCTCACTCCTCTGAGGGCTTTTTCTTCATTTCCATAACTAAATTCAACATCTTTCGTTTCGATGATATTCATCAGATCCACCTCATCAAATAATATAGTCCAATCAGCCCCATTTCAAAAAGGAAGACAACGAATAGCTCCCAAACACTAAAAAGGGGTTTATTAAGAGACGGGTATCTCCCAGAATAACATCTGGCATCCATAGCAGCCTGAATGTTCTCACCTCGTTTCCACGTTCTTATAAAAAGCAAACCTCCGATCATAGCAAAGGATCGTAAATGGGCTCTAAAGCCAGCCATTCCAAGTCTCGATGATGCAGCGATAACCATCCGTTCCGCCTCTTCTATGGATACGAAGATAAATCGATAAATCATAAGGGATATTTCAACAATGAATTCAGGCAAACCAATATTTCTAAGGCCATTGAATAATTCAGCCATAGGAGTAGTAAGAACAAGGAAATACAGACAGGATATACCTCCCATCGCTCTAGCCATGGTTTGTATGGCTGTCACTATTCCTTCTTTATAGACATTAATTCTAATGGGACCTACAATGATTGTATATAATTCTGTAGGTCCAATGAGAAAAATCAGCACAGCAGTGGCCGGAACAAGAAAAGAGAAGGGAATAAAAATCAGTTTTTTGTAAACTCTTACTGGAATTTTTGAATAAGAAGTTATGAGGATTGACATAATGATAAACACGGCAAAAGAAAAAGAGGGTAAGTCAAAGATCATTAACATAATCAATGTTCCTATTGAGAGTATTATTTTGGTCCAAGTGCTCAGCATATAGGCCGGGCTTTTCAATGCATAGTGCTCCAGATTAAGAAATTCCATGTTCCCCCCTACACCTTCTTCGCTTCTTCAATTGCACCTTTCCTACCTTTATAATATCCCAGAAAATATCCAATCACAAGAGACCCTATAGCTGCTTGTAAAGCAAACAGGAAAGTTTCGATCTCTCCGCTTGGCGGTTCCCAAATCGGATTAAACCAAGGTACATAATCACCACCGGTTAACTCATGGACCTTATCCTGCATTATAGCATCTCCCCCTGCCCATTCTGCTGCTGAGGTTACAGATACCGTCAGCAAGAACCCTACAAAAACCAGAATCCAAAGCATTCTCCCTCTCCTCATGCTTTCTCACCCCTGGCAAGAATCTTCAGGTCTGACAGGAAATCTGGTTTTACTTGCATCAAGTACTTGAACAGCAATACAGAGGCAATGCCTTCGATAATAGCCAATGGTAACTGAGTCACCGCAAAAATGGCCATAAATACCTTAAATGATCCTAACACTCCTCCTACAGAAGCAGGAAACGCTAGAGCCATTTGGGCAGACGTGACCACATAAGTCGTATAATCTGCGACAGTCGACACAATGAATACAGTAAATAAGATATTAACTCCTGCTTTTCTAAGAGTCTTATAAACAATCCATCCTACTAGGGGGCCAATAATTCCCATAGAGGTGACATTAGCCCCAAAAGTAGTGATACCCCCATGAGCAAGAAGTAACGCCTGATACAAGAGTACAATCGAGGACAGTACTGATGTCACAGCCGGACCAAAAAAAACAACAGCAAGTCCCGTTCCAGTAGGATGAGAACAGCTTCCTGTAACTGAAGGTATTTTTAGAGAAGATAAGACGAATACAAATGCACCAGCCAGAGCAAGATATGGTTTTAATTCCGGCCTCTTGTCGACCAGTTTTTTAAGCATAAAAACCCCATAAGCCAGAATCACCACTGCAACCATCCACCATATCTCCCACCATGGATGGGGTAGGAATCCCTCTGCGATATGCAATATACCACCACCATTCAATATAATTTTACTTTAGTAAGAAAAAATTGATTTTATTTAAAGATTTTCGTTCTACCATTATTTTTCATTAAGTCTTTTTACACATATAGATGTGAAAATTTATAAATTCATTTCAAGAACGTCCCGAATACCCTCAAAATTGTATCTGTTTGGAATAACAGCCTTTATATCAAATTTTTCAAGAGTTTTCTGAGTTGGAGGACCTATAGCAATAGTCAAGAGGGAATTAAGTGCCTTAATAACCTCTCCCTCTTTTCCCATTTTTTTTGATAGATTCATAAAACTTTGAACCATCATACTGCTTGAAAAAACCACCGCCCATACTTCTCTTTTAATAATCTTCCGGATTAATTTTTCCTGGTCTTTTCCGTGAACAGGCCCTATGGTGTATAGAACAATTTCCTCCAGATGGCAGTAGTCTCTCAACCTGTAAAGAACCGGATCTCCATAATTGCTCCTCAACAAAAAAACATTCTTACCAGATATTCTTTCTTTGATTTCTTCAAACAAATCTTTTGAAGAATATTTCTCAGGTACATATACGTCCAATCCAGCATCTATGAGGACGGAAGCAGTTTTAGGCCCAATGGCAATTATCTCAAGATTCTTAAGGAGATCACTCTCAACATGCTTTAGCACAATCTTTGCACCAGTTCTGCTTGTGAAAATGCCCACATCAACTTTTTTGGATTCGAGTGACATCACGAATTTTTCCAGTTCTCCTGATGGATTCTCTTTTAATTCGATAAAAGGGGCTGCAATAACCCTAAATCCACTTTTTTCAAGAATTTTTCTTGCATCTTCAATGTACTGGGCCGGTCTCATTATGGCAACTACAGGCATATAGATCGGGTTCTTACCCTCCCTACATAATCCTTTTGATGGCATACATAACAGACATATAGTTTGAAAACCCATAACAAGCGATGTTTGATGTCGTTATAAAGAACGCTAACATTTTCAGAAAAAACCAGTATATACAGGCAGAAATTGGAATTATAGGAGAAAAGATAGCTAAAATTGGGAAAACACTGTCTGGAGAGGTGAAAATCAATGCTAAAGGGACCATCGTACTTCCAGCTGGAATTGATATTCACGTCCATTTCAGAGACTGGAAAGAGAAAGAGAAAGAGACATGGGTAACAGGCTCGATGGCGGCCCTGAGGGGTGGGATAGGAGTGGTTGTGGATCAGCCTAACACTTTACCTCTCGTTGACAGTATGAATCGGATGGACGAACGGATTGAACTGGCAGAAAAAAAATCTCTAGTTGATTTTCGTATCAATCTGGGACTCACCAAGAAGAATTTCCATTTACTGAAAGAGACTGAGAACAAAATGCTAAACACTGCCATCGGTGAGGTGTTCCTCCAGCATTCAAATCCAAATCTACAGATTGACTATAGTATGTTGAAAACGATAAGAGAGAAAGTTAGAGACATTATAACTGTTCATGCAGAGGACCCCAACTTAATACAGGATAACGAAGGACCATATCACATAGTAAGACCTCCAGAAGCTGAAATCCAAGCGGTAAAAAAATGTCTTCATCTAGGTGTTTTCCATTTCTGTCATATATCTACTTTTAACGCTATGAGCACGGTTATTCAGTCTCCTTCAACGTTTGAGGTAACACCACACCACTTATTTCTGGATAATAAAGTTGCCATAACTCCAGAATTCAATGTCAATCCTCCGTTAAGGGATAGTACTAATAGAGATAAGATCTTAAAGAATTTCCTAAACATTCCTGTTATCGCATCTGATCATGCACCCCATACTATTGAAGAGAAAAAAGAGGGGGCTCCAGGATTCCCCAATGTCGAATTAACCTATCCTCTTCTGATGTTTATGGTCAAAGAAAAGATATTAACGCTTAAGGACGTGGTGGACAAGCTGGCGAGAAATCCAGCCAGACTCTTTGGATTTGACGACTATGGATCGATACAACCTGGCAAATACGCAAGTCTTGCCATATTCAATTTTAAAAAAGTCCAAAAAATTTCAGGGGAAAAGTTGATATCAAAATGCAAATTCACTCCATTCGAGGGCTTTAAAGCAATATTTCCAGAATTTGTGTTGATACGGGGAAAGATGGCATATTCTGATAATGAATTCTTTATAAAACCAGGTTACGGGAAAGAGGCATGATATTCCCGAGGATAAATTATTTAAAAGATCGTGTCAGTGTATTATAGGCCCCTGACGAGGGGGGGCAGAGTGCTCATATGAGCCCCATGAAGCCTACCGCATGAAAGGGGCTACATAAACCATACCCGATAGGTCCCCGGACGAGAATGAGCCTGAAGGCAGTCACTGAATCTGGGACAACCCGGGTATGGAACACCCCGGCAAAGGTCAGTCGTCAGAGGTTGCTCATGCAATATTGTCAACATACGTTGACAATTTGCAAACCATTTGGTTTGCAATACGATGAAAGACGATGTTAATGCCGGGGAACAAATCTGCTTTTTTAAATTCAATTTAGACATAAGTTACTAGGAAAAAGCTACTTTTAGAAATCCTTGGTGTTGTATAGCTACCAATAGATAATTTTTAGCTATTTCCACAGATGGAGTTCTTAACTACAACTGGATTTTATACCCTACACTTTCACAAATTTTATGCTTTTATCTATTATACAGAAATAACGTTCTTTAAAATCAATTTAAAAATGAACAAAAACAACACAGAAAAACCAATATTGATTATAAAGAAGTAAGTTCATGAAATACTCGTTACATGCAATCGAGAAAAAGACTTTCTTAGATTTATATACAAGGATAATCTACTATGAATATGAATAAGAACCAAGAAATTGCTATTGTCGCACCTCTGATACTTGTAGTTTTTATGTATTCTATTTTTCAATTGGCAGCAATGGTATTTGAAGAGCAAATAAGCTGGTATTTTGGATTACTAATATACTGGATAATCTGGGGTATAGCTTTTCCTCTTTGGATTATTGGGAAGAAAAGTATACAAAATCTAATTCGACCCCAAAAATTAGATAAAAAAGTGGTTTTACTTGTAATTTTACCTCTTCTAATGGCTTTCATTTTCAAATTTGTATCAGGAATGGAATACGAGAAGGCAAGCACCTGGGCATTACTTTTACTCTTATCAACAGCATTCGGTAACGGGTTTTTTGAAGAAGTTTTGTGGCGAGGTGTGTATATGGAACTGTTTTCTAATAACATCTTTTATAGAATGATATGGCCTAGTTTCTGTTTCGCAATCTGGCATTATGCACCCGGATCAGTTTCATCAAGCAACAATTTGATAGGTTTAATGGTTGGAGCAGGGCTATTTGGGCTATATCTAAGTTATTTGGCAAAAAAGACGAATACAATATGGTGGTCGATAGTATCACATACCTTAGGTGGAATTATCGTGATTCTTTAATATTGAGTTATTAGTAAGGATATGACAAACTTTTCTTAACTCTACGGATTCTATTAGTCATTTGCTCCGTTGACCTCTCGCTATACCACCTTCCGCTCGAAGCGTATAATAGCGGATATGAGGCTTTGCCTTTATAGGCCTCGACCCAACTTGCCTTACAATGTCTCATATCAGCAAACGTTGTTCGAAATTGAAAAGAGCTACATATATATTAATCTATCCTATATACAATAAAATTGAGAGATGAGTTGTGAGCCATAACCCCCTAGCTGATTGATAAGATGCCTTGGATTTGATCGCCACAATAAACCAGCTGTTTGTAGTTCTCTCTCGATTACAAAATGTCAAATTTACTGTATATCTTAATTCCCCTGGAAGTAATCCTGTACTCTCTTATATCTCTGGAATGATCTGTAAGCCTCATTTTCACGATCCTTATAACATTTACACTCTCTCCTTTCTCCGTTAGAACCAATCTCTCAAGCTTGATTATTCCATCGGATAGTATTTCAATTGACGAGAACTCCCTGCTCTCCTCCCTGACTATAAAGCCCGTCGAACCCTTTCCTCGTATTATGCTGAGAATGTGGATGGCTCTGCCTCTTCGCTCGATGTCATCGGTAGATAGTAACAGAAACTCTGAAATCGAGTCGATTACATACACATCGGCAGAGGTCTCTGCAAGAGCCTGAGGAAGTTGTGTTAGGTGATCGGATGTCACCTCGATTTCAAAGGGTATTGGATTTGAGCTTCTTGATGAGGAGATGGCCCTTCTCGATGGGGCGGATTCTATTCTCACAGGTAGGATGAACTTAAAACTCAATTGTTTCGCATCAATATACTTCTGAAAATCCCATCCAAACATGTTCCCCATTCGTATCAGGTATTCTGGACTCTGGCTGGTAGTGATATAAAGACAGCTCAAACCCTGCTGTAAACAGGAGTATGTGAACTGCAGGGCAAAGGTGGTTTTCCCTCCACCAATTGGACCTGTTAAAGATACCACATGACCCTTGGGGATGCCTGAATTTAACATTTCGTCTAGACCCTCTATACCTGTTTTAATTCTCTCAAGGATCATTTAACTCACCTCCATCTTTAACAGGTACATACCTACCTACTTCTACCCCCCCAACTATGTTCATGATAATTTCTTTTTAAATTTAAAGGTTTTTGAGGAGATTTTATCCTAATCCTTACAAACAATGTATGTCCCTTTACAATAAAGTAAGAAGAGTTAGTTCTAATACTCCTAAGCTATACTATAAACCTGCAAAGATAATAAAAAGACATATAACCAAATATAGTAAAACTAAGCCGTTATCTGTCATTATTCAACCTATCTTCACCTCCTCCAGCATTTTTTATTTATATCAGTTCTAACCCATTTTAAACCCTAAACTACTCTCTATGAGCCTTATTTCAAATTTTCATGTGAAAAGAAATAAAGTCTATTTTTTCTGATTTGTAAAGAAAAATTATAATATCTAGACTAATACAGTAGGTTAGATGCAAATCAACTCGATAAAACTTCGCTTTAACTTCAATTTGGAAGATTATGCGAATAAAAAGTTCTTGAAATGCTCGTTAAGTGAAATTATGCCATAGGGGGATAATAGTATGTCTGTTATTTCTACAGTACTTGCAGTACTTCTTTGGATATCCATTATCCTGATAGCTTGGTTTATTTTCGTCGAGGTTGTGATTAGGGTTATACGCCGATATGTCCACTTTCCGATTCCTGCATTCATCGCTCGCCTTATTGATAATTCCATTAGAAGACGAATACAGCCACCTGCAAAAATAATTGAGTGGATAGGCATACGAGAAGGTATGAATATTTTGGAAATAGGCCCTGGCCCTGGAACTTTTACAACTGAAGCATCAAGATGGGTTGGTAAAAAAGGAAAAGTATTTGCTATAGATATACAGCCTGCTGTAATTTCAAAGCTTAATAGCAGACTACACAGAGAGGGAGTGCAAAATGTAGTAACAAGAGTAGCATCCGCCTATGAACTTCCATTTCCTGAAAAAACCTTTGATAGAGTTTTTATGATCGCAGTATTGGCAGAAATTCCTGATAAGAGAAAGGCGTTAGTTGAAATCAAGCGTGTCCTGAAAGATGATGGCCTATTGGCAATAGGTGAATTCTTGCCAGATCCAGATTACCCTCGCCGAAAAACTGTAACTCGTTGGTGTGAAGATGTTAGTTTTAAATTGAATGGCGAATATGGAGGTATTCTGCACTATGTACTTACATTTAAGAAGAAAACCATAGAGTTAACTTAAAAACGCAACATCACTCAAAAAACAGCTCATAAACTCGGTGTGTGGCGTGAGAGTATAGAACACTATACAAAAAGTAAGATGCGCCGACCGGGATTTGAACCCGGGTCGAGGGCTTGGAAGGCCCTAGTCCCTCTTTTTTTGGAGTCTTCTTTACATTCCTCATTCAATTTAAACTCTTCTTTTAGCTTCTCTTCCAAAAATCTGCTTAAATTAATCTTATTCTCCTTGGCAAGCCTTAATACATTTTTATCCAAATATAAAGATGTTCTTACCTTCATTATTTCACCATTAAAATTTATATAAAGTTTTTAAATCAGGGCTCAACCAGCATACCCCTGACTTCGACCAACCCAAGCTCAACCTTAACCCTATCCAAAATTAAC
>MTND01000001.1 GCA_002010305.1 Archaeoglobi archaeon JdFR-42
CCTTGGGTATGGTTGGTGGAATCCCATGACAGGTCTTACAGTCTAGGTTTATTGTTCCCTGTCCAATGTGTATGTCGTGGACCTTACTTCCATGACAGTTGGCACAATACTGTCCACCGGTGGCATGTGGCTCATACTTATCTGGATTCACATGGCAGACCTCACATTTTACGGTGGCTGCTGGTGCCGGGGTTGTCTTTGGTGCTGGTTTTGGAGTTGACACTGGTGTCTCTATGGGTGTTGGTGTGGGTGTTGGTGTGGGTGTTGGAGTCTCCACCTCCTCTATTTTCTCAGCACAACCTATAACCAGTATCGCCAGTCCTACGAGTAAAAGAATGCCAAATTTCACCACTGATTTACCGTTTTTCATATTTAATCCCTCTGACCCAAATACCGACTACTTCTAATATTAATTTTTCGAATTTTAAGTAACGGGAAATGTAAAATAAAATATGTACTTTTAAATAAAAATAAAGAAATGAATTATCCTTGTCTGGCGGCCTCTTTGATATCCTCAGCCCTTACAGTTTTCCGTCCTTTGGATTTTGCTATCTCAACAGCTTTTTTAGACAGTTCAAGTCCGTACTCTTCAATCGCATTGGCAAGTTCCTGTCTCGCGTCAATACTAACTCTTTGAGCACCCGCATCTTTTATCAATCTATCTACCGGTGCAAGTGGTAATTCAGCCATACATCCTTCACCAAGTGCATCTATTATATTCAATATAAATAAAACTATCGATTTTTATAGGATTCTTGAACCCAAATATGGTGTGATTGTATAAAAATTGTTGAGAATCCTCCAGGTTATTTAAAAATTTATGAGCCCTCAACCCTGCTTCCATATCCCGGATTTTTTCAGTTCCTGCATCACCAGTGTCTTGAGATCAATCATCATGTCGAGGAGTTCTGGAAGTATTCGAAAAACAGCATAGGCGATCACCATGAGTGCAATTGTTGAACCTATTTTTGTAATAAAATGTTCTGAGATATGGAAACTGTACTTTGCAGGGCCAAACCATTCAAGACCATAAGCCGAAGAGGTAAAAACAACTCTTATGAGATTGAGAGTGTAAATTACAGGTAGTGATACGGCAAGAGCCTTCAGCATTCTGCCCGCAGAAGGTCTGATGGATGTAATAAATCCGGTGAAGAGGGAAATACTTTCGATAGCGGTACAGGCGAGGATTATTTCCACGGGAAATCCATTCACCGCATACAGGTTCCAGTCAAGTTTTTCAACAGGAACACCGAGCATGCTTAACAGCCATACAGTTTGATCCGTTACCGTGCCTATAATCCATGTTCTCATAGACGGAATAGCAGCAAAGATGAAATATAGGAGCCCACCTACTGCAGCAGCACGGGTAAGAGCAAGGAGAGAATGTATATCGCGAGATTCACGATTCCATTGTTTTCTGGTTACGTAGATCCTGAGCATGAGATAGGCAATAAATGCTGAAATAAGGGCCCCCAGAATCACAATACCTGTGTTGTAGTAATCCTGAATTTCCAGATATTTTTGAGGTTGAAATCCCCAGTGAATAAAGAACAGAGCCCAGCCTCCGCCACCTATCAACATGGCAAATCCAGTATCTTTTTTCTGAAAAATGGATGCTGATATTAGCATTCCAAGGGACGTCCAGAGGATTATCATGGTCTCTCTCCCGCTAAATCAGTAAAAGAGCAAGTATAAAAGATTTTCCACTCTCTTGATCTCCTAGAAACAATGCAGGATTCATTGTAGTTCACCCTCCTATAAGGCTTTCAATATCGGGGAGATAAGACACACCCCCTGTTATAAATGCGAGCCCAATAATCAAACTGAAGATTCCGGTAACAAGGGCCACTGACCTGTATAATTTCATCCGATTGGAAGATTTCACATATCCAAAGGATCCTAGGACACCCATTATAGTGTTGGTGGTTATCAGACCAACTGAATATACCATGATCAGAATGCCAGCCAAGTCTTTACCTCCCGCCAGACCTGCAGTTGCAGCCATAGCAAATAAGAGCATCTGGGATGGAGTTTCAGCCCCAATTCCATGGATCATGCCGATCACAAAAGATGCTGTGTTCCCATACCCATCTTTCAGAATCTGGTAATATTTTCTCGGTCCTCCTGTGATTTTTGCCTTGATCAGACTCCATGTATTCAGGAGTCCATTGGCAAAAAGAGCCCATCTTGGCAACAGCCGAAAATGTTCTCCTTTATGCTTGTGTAAAGAATAGAACACATACACACCAAGGAGGATGAGAGTAATACCGACCACAATCTCCATCATGCTTTCAATACCTTCAGGCAATCCCAGCCCCAGAAAGAGGACACCGAGAGCGATGGAAGATACCACACTTGCATGTCCGACTCCGTAGAGGAAGCTGTACAGAACTCCTTTCTTCACGCTATTCTGGGTACTGGTGATATCTGTTATGGCCGCAATATGGTCCCAGTCGATACCATGTCGAATACCTACTACAAGGGCAGCAAATATAATCAAAGATCCAGATAGCGAATTTAACACCACTAACTCACACACTCCTTCAATAATGGTTAATATGATTATTGTCTATTTTCATATTTTGTGTTACTAATTTGTTATAAGTTATTAACTTATGTTAATAAAGATTTTGGTCACACACGATTATATACAGAAAGTGTAGATATCTAGAGATTTCATATCGCAAAAGTTATTTATGGGTATAAGGTAGTATGGGAGGACTGAGGGCCCGTAGCTTAGCTTGGTCAGAGCGCCCGGCTCATAACCGGGAGGTCATGGGTTCAAATCCCTTCGGGCCCATTTTATTTTGTTAATAAGAACAAGTAAGAGATACAAAGAAAATCAATGACGTCTATTCGATATTAATAGAAAATATCTGTAAATTGATAGTACACTTTACTATCTTTTTTTAGACTGTGTATAACCCCTTTATTGGCTTACCAAGAAATTTAGTAGAAAATGATCTCATCTGGTCATCTTACAAAGAAATATAAATGGCAGATCTAAGCAGAGACAATTAAATTTCACCACATCTTATTTCTCCATAGTCCAAAAGACTATCAATACCACGAATAATTTTAGTTATGCTGATTATTTGTTAATCAAAATTTTTATAGTAGATTTTAATTTCCCATCTTTATATCTACCAAATAAGCCTGTTAACGCCTAGATCATATTATATCAGTTTATATCAGATATTAGGATATATAAAAAGAGTAAAGTTTAAATACTCGAATGCAATCCCGTTTCGAGGTGTAAAAAGATGAATGGAACGGCTAGAATAAGATCCGGTGTCTTAGGTCATGTTTCAGCACGAACAATTGGACATAACGTATTCTCTTCCTCCTCAAAGATGGTACCGAGAAAGGTATTTTTTACGAGTGGTAGAGGGGTACATAAAGATGCTCTGGTAAGTTTTGAGCTTGCCTTAAGGGATGCAGGTATTGAGAAATTCAATCTAGTTCCGGTCAGCAGTATATATCCCCCTGGTTGTGAGATTGTTGATACCAATGAAGGTCTTAGAGAGCTTTTCCCCGGACAAGTTGTGTTCTGTGTAATGAGCAGAATGACGAGCAATGATGTGGGGAGGACAATCTATGCAAGTATTGGTGCTGCAATTTCTGAAAATCCAGCGCTGAATGGGTATCTCACGGAATATCATGGTTACTGTAATGGTGAAGATGAGGGAGTGCATGCAGAGGTCATGGCGGCATACATGCTTGAAACTGCGTTTAACACAAAGGCTGCTAGAACTTTCAGCGTAACTAGGCGAGCTGAGGTTGAGGAACATACGACTGTTGTTGCTGCTGCCGTGTTTGTTATGTGAGTGTGAGTAGCAATTATAAATATTAGTTCTCTCTCTGCTAGGCCATAGAGTTCACAATTCATGGAAAATTTATCTTCTATTGAGAAGAAAACTCCTGAGGAATATAAATGGTTTGTAAAGTATAAAGGCTGGTGGCTTCATGCGATATAAAACTCATGAGTTTTGGTATTTTTGTAGTGGAATTGGGCAAATTCAACCAGTCTTATCTGTCCTGAACCAAGAAAAATGTTGACATGGCAGAAAAAGTGTTATGGTCTTTCTCCATTCCAAGATGCTGGAGAATTGGGTGAAAAGCCTTTTTCATTGCAGCAAATACCCCTTCAACGAGGTGCATATACCCTTCTATCTTTCCCCCATGGGTGAGAGAATCCGGGATTGATAGGGGTGTTTCAGCCAGTTCAGATAGTGAGACAGTTTTATCTGAAAGTATATCTTTTTTCAGTTTCTCGTTGAGTACTACAATCAGGTCAAACTGGGTGGGGCGAATCTCAAATTTCGAAAGAGTTGAATGGTTTTCCGGGATGGTAATCCCAAGTTTAGACCTCAAAACTTTCACCAGTTCTGGTGGAAAGCCATTGATACTCATAGGGTCTAATTCAGCAGCCTTTGCGGTTATAAGGGCGGAATATCGTGCATTCTTTAACATGTTCTCGAAAATGATCCGTGCAATCACTCCTCTCTGGTAAGGAGTGTCATCCACAAAAAGTACAGATCTCATGTTATTATTATGATGATAATAGCATGTATATAATATTTTCCATATCATTATACATCAGGATCTGAGAAGGGCAACACAACCTTTAATGGGAGTATATCGGTCGGGAAACAAATAAAAAAGGGGAGAAATTAGTGTCTTCTCCTTAACAGGTAGACAACTGCAAGCAGTCCTGCTATGGCGAAAATAACCTCAAAACCTGGCTGTTCCTCCGGTGTTGTTGCAGGTGTTATTGCAGGAGTAGGAGTCTTCTCTGGTGTTGTTACAGGAGTTGGCTTGGGAGTTTTGATGGGCGTGGGCTGTGGAGTAGGTGTGGGAGTTGGAACAGGAGTTGGGACTGGGGTTATTGTTGGTGTTGGTGTGGGAGTTGGAACAGGAGTCGGAGTAGGTGTTGGCTGTGGAGTAGGTGTGGGTGTTACCTGGGGCCTCGGATTGACCCAAACAGTGACATCCTGAGTTATAGCGTAGTAGTAGGTAGAAAGCTTAACCGTGAAGGTATAGCTCCCTTGGGCGTTATCGGGAGTCTGTATGTTCATACTGATGTCATTGCTGTATTCCACCGGATTGATTGTAATGGGGGAATAGCTCCATAAAGCAGGTAAGTTGGGCAGAGTAATATCCAGATCTCCAAACCAGTATTTGTTACTCTTGAAGTGTATGTTGAGGGTTAGCTTCTCTCCTGCCATAACCTGGGGGCTGTACTCTATGTTCAGATCGTAGGGATATGCATAGGTGATAACTACTGGGTTATGTTTTCCTTTTTTAAAGCCATACAGTCCAAATGGTGTGCCTGTTAGGTCAGAGAGGCTCGGGGNGGTATTTGCATCGACTCTGACCTCAAGATAGCCACTCCATCCATTGAAGTTAGTGGTATTGAGGGTTTGATCACTGCATTCAATCCATGCGCTACCATTAAACCAGTAAGCTTTGAGAGTACTCTCTGTCAGTCCAGCCTGCTGAAGCATTGAATCAGTGTAGTAGAATCTGATAACAAGTTCATTGACAGCAGACGAGTTGTTGATGGCGACATCATAAAAAAATCCGTTTCCAAGGCTGAGGCTCTGGTTTGAGGGCTCATCATCGTAATAGCCTGCAAAGATGTTAACTGGATCACTCGCATTCACGTCTATTTCTACAGGGAAATCGCTCTCATTCAGACCAAAATCCGAGCTATTCAAACTCGATTCCCCAGAAGAAACGTTTATGTTACCGAAATCCCCGGATATGGGCTCTCCATATGGATAGGGGGCATCCAGCCATGGTGAGATGGAAAGGTTTCCATAAGCTTTGTCTCCTCTACCATTGAAATCTCCTGAAGGACCTGTTATGGAGTTCCACCAGTTGTATCTTGCATCCACCTGAATGGTAGAATTGGTGTTAGAAATTCCAGGTATATTTCCTTCCAGATTGTTGTATTGAATAACATTTCCACCAGAATTTCTGGATATTGTAATGCCTGTATCTCCGGTGTTGTTGGTTATGGTATTGAATTTAATGGTATTGTTGTAACTGCTCGAAAGAAAAATCCCCTCCTCGTTGCTGTCAATAACGTTATTTATGATGGCATTATCGAAAGAATAATAGAGATAGATCCCATAGATATTCTCTGTGAGAATATTCTCGTCTATTGTTGTATTGTCTTCCCAATATAGAGCAATTCCCCAGTAATTGCTGGAGATTGTGTTGTTTGTCAAGGTATTGTTTGATGCATATCCTCCTTGGTATATCAGGATACCATTTGGACTGCCTGATATGGTGTTGTCTGATATGGTCGAATTTTCAATAGTCCCCATGGAAGATATTCCGGCGCTACCCTCTCCATTCCAGCTCGGATCATTGTTCAGGATTGTATTGTTCTGGATTATTGCTCCGGCCACATACCCCTCCAGATATATTCCTGAATAAGCATTTAAGGAGATATTGTTACTGAGAAGCCGGAGGTCATATAGAGAGTCTACTCCACCCTCATAAGTAAACCCGTACCATGAGTTATTGATCATTTCACTACCTGTGATGTTAATATCGGTTATTGTACCCCATGAAGTTACAGAAACACCATTAAAAGCATTGTTGTTGAATTCACTGTCTGTAACGGTAACGTTACTCACGTCCTCCAGATAGAGACCATAGGCGGTGTTGTTGTTGAACTGGCTGTTAATGATGGTTATATTGCCTGCTATGAAAAGCGAGGCTCCTCCCTGAGCCCCTCCACAGTTCTCATTGAAATGACTGTCTTTGATGGTGAGGTCATATGAGTCATACACATTCAGTCCGACATATTTGTTTTTCATTAGAGTTACATTAACGAGGGATGCGTTTGTGACAACGGTTAGATACATCCCTCCTGCCCAAAAGTATGTGCTGGTATTCGTCACCACAGTGTCCCTGATTTCAAGGTCATTTACCCAGTTGGCAAAGATCCCGGATCTGGTGGTGTTCTTCACAACCACATTCTTTATTGTTACATTGGTCAGTGTACCCTCTTGGGTAATATATATGCCGTAAATGTATGAAGGAGCGATATCCGTTACAGTAAGGTTTTCTAGGGTTACATTGTTTGCTCCTACCCAGATCACCGCATTACTGGTTTTGTTCGTCACTGTGACGTTATCCTTTGACTCTCCCCGGATTATGAGTTCTTTATCCACATACACTGATTCATCGTATTCTCCAGCTCCAACATAGATGACATGACCATTCGTGGTGTTTGAGGCATCTATGGCTTCCTGGATGCTGCTGAAGGTCTCGTTGGTGTTAAGGTTTACGACAGGAGTCTCGTTAACTCCATAAGAACTCCAGTGATTCACAGTGAAGCTGATGGAATAGTTACCGTTACCCATTGCTGCTATAGTGGGAGAACCAGATAGATAATTTGAGTCGAGATAACCTGTGAACCAGTTAAATACCTCCACTGGTTGGCTGGACCCTTCAGGGATAGCATAGATCACCAGTTTATCGGTGGTCAGGTTGTAGATGGTCAGGCGGGAAGTTTTATTGAACTCTTTCAGGGCTGTAGTAGCGTTGTTAAGGGACATCTCCCTTGCTGCCATATCTAGGTTATTTCCAAGTTGTTCAAGACTCTGGGTGAAATTATGATCGAGAAGATTTACCGGCTCGAGGATCTCCAGTTTTCCATCAATCACTCCTGGCGTGGTGTTGTGCACGAAAGAGAGTCCGGTAACGTTGCTGAAATCCTGGATGTTCTTCCAGGAAGTGGTTCCAGGATTATTGAGGCCGGATATATCCTCTTTTGGATCAAAGTTTATCATGGCAACAGTTACGTTTATCATGGAGGTTGGAAAGAAAGTGGATGTCTGATTGGATATGTTGAGGTAGATGGGTATGAACTGAGGATATGGAGTCGATGATTCATTGACTGCCTGTCCATATATGGAATACGTGAGGGTGAACTCATACCATCCACTGTTGTTGACACCTGTATTGTTAAAGATGATGAGTGGAGAACCAGTAACGTTGAAAAGATCAGCACTTACATTGTATGTAACGAACCCGAGAAGAGGTAAACCCAGACTGTTAATCCGGACAAAAATTGTGATGTTGCTGTTGTTGACACTATCGTTATAAAAGTACCAGAAATCTCTTGGATTTTCTGGGACATCAGTGCCGTTGTATATATATATACTTCCGTCAATGGAGGTCCATTGGCATTAACCGCGGAAACCGAAAGAAGTATTATACAGCTTATAATAACAGATTGGAATAATCTATTCAGTAGTTTATTCATATAATGTATGTTTTTGAATTAATATTTATATTTTTCTTTATATTGAGTCCATTTTATATTTTATTATAGAATTCTAATAGATAAAAGAAAAAATGGATTATAACTGAATCTACAGTAGATGAAAAATTATAAAAAATCGTGTTATATTGAGAATGCGAGATATGCTCCGTATATGAAAGTTATCATTCCGATTACCAGAGCACCGCCATTAACGATCTGTCTGGCTCTTTCAGAGAGAGTTAGATCCAGAAAAATGGCTCTCATGCCGTTGATGCCATGGTACACCACTATCAGGAGGAATAGTATGTAGATTGCTTTAATGGGTGCTGATGAAAGTCTGGCAACAACATTGCTGTATTCTAAAGCCTCTTTTGAAGCAAAGTGAGTTGCAAATAGGTGTCCTGCCACGAGGATCAATAACAATATCCCGCTGATCATCTGGAAGAACCACCAGATGGGTTCGAGAACCTTTTTAGTGTGCATCTCCTCCATTCACACCACCACGATTTTGTAGAGCAGATAAGACACGTAAATCCAGAGTATCAGACCTATCAACCCGAGAACCCAGAGGAGTTCCTTGTGATATCTGGTCAATCCGAATTCTGCAATCACCAGCCTTAACCCATTCAACCCATGGTATATTGTGGCACCTACCAGTAAGATATCAAAAGGTAGGAACGTGGGTGTGACCGTTTTCCTGATTAATGCTGTGTAAGCCTCTTCTCCCTGGGTAAGAGATGTAAGGAAAGCGAGATGAAGAAACAGATAGATGGTCAGAACTATTCCGGTAAGTCTGTGAAGCACGAAGGCATAGCCTGTGAAGCTCTTGCCTCTCAGTCCAAACCACAGTCCGATAGCATTTTTTAAGCTCATACAATCACCTTCTGAACAGCCTTTTGAAGGCTGCGATGAAAGCTTTTCTTTTAATCATCTGGATTGCTTTCGCTGGATCCACCTCCTTCGGGCAGACCTCGCTGCACTCTGCCATGAAATGGCACCTCCAACAGCCATCGTGCCCATCGACAAGGAGCAGTCTCTCTTCTCCACCTTCATCTCTGTTATCCTTCATGAATCTGTAGGCTGAAGCCAAGGAAGCTGGACCGAGATATTCATTGTTTGAACCTGCAATGGCACATACCGAATAGCACAACCCACATTTGATGCACAGAGCGTATTGCCTGTATTCCTTGAGTTGATCCGGTGTTTGTATATACTCTCCTTCTTCCACGCTCTTTTCCACTTTTCTGATCAGATATGGTTTCACTTTTTTATGTTTTTCAAAAAACTCGTTGAAATCGGCAACTAGATCTTTTATCCCATCCATGTTTTTCAAAGGCTCGACGGTAATTATATCAGAATCCAGATCGAAAATCTGGGTTGAGCATGCGAGCATGGGCCTGCCATTGATGATCATACCGCAGCTCCCGCAGATACCCATTCTGCAGGAAGCCCTGAAAGCGAGGGTTGCATCCAGATGATCCTTTATATAATACAGGCCATCCAGGACAGTCATACCCCTGCTGGCCGTAAACTCGTATCTCCTCTCCTCTTCTGAATCGTTGTAGAACCTTTTAACCACAAACACCACATTTTTTTCTTCCATCTTGGCACCTCAGTATTTTCGTTCAACAGGTTCCCATTTCGTAATCGTTACAGGGATATACTCAAGTCTGGGCCCATCTTCTGTATAGTAAGCCATGGTATGTTTAAGCCAATTTTCATCGTCTCTCTTGGGGAAGTCAAGTCGGTAATGGGCTCCTCTGCTCTCTTCCCGTTTTAGGGCTCCCAGAACGACTATTTCCGCCAGCTCAAGCATGAAATCAAGTTCAAGGGCAGATGTTAAATCGGTATTGAATACTCTCCCTTTATCCGAAATTTGGATGTTGTTAAATCTATTTTTCAATTCTTTAATGATCCTGAGGGCCTCCTTAAGATCGTCCCCTTTCCTGAATATCCCCACCTTCGATTCCATGGTGGATCGCATGGTATCCCGTATCTCGGCTATACTCTCGTCTCCGTCTCTTCCCATGAAGTCATCGAATATCCTGCTCTCTTCTTTTGCCACAACATCTTTGGGCAAAGCTTCGAAATCATTTTTAAGGGCAAATTCTGCGGCTCTTGATCCTGCTACTCCTCCAAATACCAGACATTCCATGGTAGAGTTAGTTCCAAGCCTGTTAGCTCCATGTATGCTAACACACGCGACTTCTCCAGCAGCGTACAGGCCCTTTACAGGGGTTTCAGTATGCATGTTGGCGTGTACTCCCCCCATGGTGTAATGGGCCACGGGTCTGACAGGTATGGGCTCTTCAACAGGATCAACTCCACTGAATTTTATGGAAGCTTCCCGTATGAGTGGTAAGCGTTCTTCGATTCTCTCCTCTCCAAGGTGTCTGAGATCGAGGAGAAGATAATCACCATATGGTCCTTTAAATCCTCTGCCTTCTATGATTTCAGTCATCATGGATCTGGACACTATATCTCTCGGAGCAAGCTCCATCTTTTCAGGAGCGTACTTTTCCATAAATCTCTCGTTTTTGTTGTTGAGCAGGTATCCCCCCTCTCCTCTTGCCCCTTCTGTTATGAGGATACCGGAAGGCAACAGCCCTGTTGGGTGAAACTGGAAGAATTCCATGTCTTTCAGTGGAACCCCTGCTCTGTACGCAAGGGCCATCCCATCTCCGGTTACAGTGTAGGAGTAGGTGGTAAATTCATATAGTCTTCCCGCACCCCCTGTGGCCAGAATAACTGCTTTGGAGTGGATGCCAATCATTTCGCCATTTTTGAGATCTATGGCCGTGAGGCCCTTAATGTGATTATCTTCAATTATCAGAGAGGTAACGAAATATTCGTTGTATCGGATTATGTTGTCATACATCAGACTTCTCTCATACAGGGTATGCATTTCATGGAATCCCGTTCTATCTGCTGCATAGCATGCTCTTGGAAAGCTGTGTCCGCCAAAAGGTCTCTGATCTATCAGCCCTTGATCTGTCCGACTCCATGGACAACCCCAATGTTCGAGGAGTATAGCCTCTTTAGGTGCTTGTGAGCAGAAAAATTCTATGGCATCTTGGTCTCCGAGAAAGTCACTCCCTTTGACGGTGTCCCAGGCATGCAATTCTATGGAATCCCCCTCTCTCAGAGCTGCTCCTGTCCCACCTTCTGCACAGACAGAATGAGATCTGAGAGGATAGATTTTTGATACCAGTGCTATAGACAGCTTTTCCCCCGTTTCAGCGGCAGCAATAGCAGCTCTCAGTCCGGCCAATCCAGCCCCAACAATTGTCACATCATGCTGAACTATCATAGTACCACCAGAATTAAATCGATTATCAATATGGGGTTGAATATTTAACATTTTTTATTTTTTATTGGACGAAGAAAAAATAAGGATTAATCAGGTAATTAATCTCGATTTCTACCCTTCTCGACTCTTTGCGTACAATCCAATGTACAGTCCAAATAGAGCAACTCCTGCCACTCCAAAAATGATGAGTATCTTATACAGAGTAGGTGCGAGCATAACGAGTTCGTGCTCCACATTATTTTCTATGGCGATATCATAAGCTCTGAGGGTATAAAAGGCTGTGATGAGGTCAATAATCCCAAAAGCCAGAAATGCTATTCCAGCCAGAATCTTGGTTTTGGGCATAAGAATTATAAGGGGACCAAGGTATTTAAAGATATTCGGGGTGGTTCGGTGAAAGGTTTGATTGTGGTGGACATGCAGAAGGATTTCTGTTATCCCGAGGGAGCTCTGTATGGAGGAGATAGAGTATATGGAGTGATTAAACCTTTGGTCAGGTTTATTGATGCTTTCAGAACATCTGGCGATGAAGTCATATACACCATGGACTGGCATAGAGAAGATGATGTTGAATTTAAAATATGGCCTTCCCACTGCATTGAACACAGTGAAGGAGCGGAGATAGTTGAGGAGTTGAAACCCGAAAAAAATGATTTTGTCGTGAAAAAGAGAAAATATACTGCTTTTTTTGGAACTGACTTGGACATGTTTTTACGGGAAAAAAATATTGAGGAGATATACCTAGCAGGAGTTCTGGCAAATATTTGCGTTTTGCATACAGCAGCAGATGCTGTCCTGAGGGGGTATAACGTCACAGTTGTAAAAGACTGCATTGAGGCCCTTTCTGACTATGATCTCGAGTATGCGTTGAGACATATGGAAAATATACTGAAATGTGAGATTGTGGAAAGCGAGGAAATATTGAAAAAATAGATAAGCTGGTTGTTTCATGAAAGTCAGACAGCATTCAGGTAATATTCAATTAGTTAAATATAATATGTAATGTATTGTGGGGTAGTGGTGTTACCCCCGGATGAACTCATCAACAGGTATGGCGGCGAGAGTCATGGTTCGGATGGATCCTCTGGAAGCCAGTTCGATCATGGCCTTTGCCAGGGATGTGTTATCTTCAGCTTCAACAATATTTACGAAATCGTATTCTCCCAGGACGAGATATTGCTCTTTCACCCTGACTCCCATTTTTTCGAGCTCTTCGTTTACCTCGTTCAGCCTTTCAGGCCTTTCTTTCAGGGTTTTCGCCCCCTCATCTGTCAGTTTGGACAGAACAATGTATATGCCCATTCTATCACCCCATCAATGATAGTCTCTTATCCTACTTATGGCTTCCTGATGTTTGTAAGAGAATATAAAATCAGGTTTTTTTAAGGGCTGACTTGACCATCTGGATTGCACATAGCTCTCCACACATGGAACAGGCTTTTGACTTGGATTTTCTACTCTTCCATATGGCTTCTGCTCTCTCTCTGTCGATGGCGAGAGCAAACTGCTTTTCCCAGTCAAGCTCTTTCCTGGCTATAGCCATTTGTCTGTCCAGTTCTCTAGCTTTCTCTCTCTGTCCCTCTCTGACAGTGTCAGCCACATGAGCAGCGATTTTTGTGATAATAACTCCTTCCTTTATCTGTTCAACAGTGGGCAGAGCCAGATGCTCCGAAGGAGTAACCATACATATGAAATCGGCTCCATGCATTCCTGCAATAGAACTGCCGATGGCTCCGACGATGTGATCGTATCCGGGAGCTATGTCAGTGACGAGGGGGCCGAGGAGGTATAACGGAGCATCTCCCGTCAGCTTTTTCATGGCATCAACGCTGAGTCCGATCTCGTCAAGAGGGACATGTCCTGGACCCTCAACCATGCTCTGGACACCAGCCTCTCTCGCCTCTTTTACCAGCTCTCCAAGGGTTATGAACTCCATAAACTTTCCTCGATCTGAAGCGTCATGAAGACATCCAGGTCTCATCCCATCTCCGAGACTTATGGTGACATCGTATTCTTTCATAATTTCCAAGAGATAGTCGAACTCCTTGTAGTATGGATTATCCTCACCATTGTGGAGCATCCATCCTATGGTAAAGGCTCCTCCTCTGCTGACAACATCCAGTATCCTGTCAGATTTTTTCAATCTCTCCAGTGAGTTCAGGTTAACTCCTGCATGTATTGTCATGAAATCCACGCCATCTCTGGCGTGCTTTCTGATCACGTTAAACATGTCATCAGAGGTCATGTTCACAACGGCCTCTTTTTCCATGGCAGCCTGATATATGGGGACAGTACCGAAAGGAACACTTACATGGTTGATAAGCTGTTTGCGTATGAAGTCCAGGTCCCCCCCTGTTGAAAGGTCCATTATGGCATCGGCCCCATATTTCTCAGCTATTTCTGCCTTTTCAATTTCTTCATCTAGGCATACATAGTCTCTGGATGTACCAACATTGGCGTTGATCTTGGTGGACATCATACGGCCAATGCCTTTAGGAGTGGTCTCCCTTTTCACATTTCTGGGTATCACAACTCGCCCTTCGGCTACAAGTCTTCGTATTTTTTCCGGGGACAATCCTTCAGACCTGGCTACTGCTTTCATCTCTTCCGTGATGTTTCCTTTTTTCGCCTCTTCCATAATCGTCATGATGACACCCGATACTCGATAACCATCGTATTTATCGACTGAGGAACTTTAATCTTTCGGTTATTGTTGATCGGGGCAAAAAGTAATATTTTATCAATTCTAATTTAAAGTGGTATTCGTAAAAAGCCAAACATTTAAATAGGAAATCTCATCATAATGGTAATTGTAATGAATCAAGAACTTATTGCCAAGACCCGTCCTGTGGTCAGGAATAAGAAGACCGGAATTACTCTCCTAGACAGGAATCTGGACGGGGGAATTCCTGAAGGTTCTCTTGTATGTGTATATGCAAATCCAAAAAGCATGGCTGAAGTGTTTCTGTATCAGTTTGCTACCGCCAGAAAAACGTATTATTATAACACTTCCCGTAACTTCAGATATATCATTGAGAACATGAACTCACTAAATCTTGAGACAGACAAACTGGAGTTTGTTGATGTATACTCCCAGTACTATCTGGATGAGTCAGGTCGGTTTATTCTCGAAGACAGGTATCGAGATAAAGAGATTTTTGATTATATTGATCATTCCCTCAACACCATCATTGGGAAAGATGAAGATGCCAATCTAATTTTTGATCATTTCTCCTTTTTCCTGAATCTTGAGGTTTCCACTTCTATGAAAGAATGGCTCATGAACAGGCTGTATACCATTTCCAAAGAGACAGGCCATCTTGTATATCTGTATGTTATCAAGGATCTCCAGACTCCTGAACTTGCCTATAAGGTGCTGACGTTAAGCGATGTCATCTTTGACATCGAACTAGAAAGACTTGGAGAGAGGGTTACCAACAAGTTAGCTATTCCCAAGATACGTGGTCGGACTCCAGTAAGCGACCTGATACGATTTAAGGTATCAGAGGGTATACAGATCGACACATCTCGAGACATTGCCTGAAAAATATATTGCCCGATATTGCCTGAAAAAACCAAAATTATTTAATATTTCTGAGAGAGGTTTTCTTTTGTGGAACGGGTAGAGGAGTATCTTGAAGCTATTTATGATATCCAGAAAAAGGATAAAAAAGTGGCCAGAACCAACAGGATAGCTGAAGCTTTGGGAATCAAACCAGGAAGCGTAACTGAAATGCTTGTTAAGATGTCAAAAGAAGGCTATGTGGACTATCAGCCCTATTATGGAGCCATCCTGACTCAGAAGGGTATGGAGCTTGCTAGAAAGATTAAGAGGTCCCACAGGATTTTTGAACGTTTTCTTGTTGACTTTCTCGGAGTGGATAGTCCGATAGCCCATAAACTGGCCTGCGATATGGAGCATTATATCCCGAAAGAAGTGGAAGATAGGCTCTGCGAATTGATGAGCAATCCTGAATACTGTGAGGAAGGAAAACGGATGGATGGACTTGAATGCTGTGAAGTTTCTGTTAGTTTTCACCCCCTCTGGGATCTGGAAGTGGATGAGAGAGGGGTTATTGTTGCCATAAGACAGGAAGATAAGCTGAAGAACTTGGGCCTTGACTGTGGGGTGGAGTTTTCTGTTATCGATAAGAGTGGCGATACCATCATCATCTCCTTTTCTGGAAATGAACTTTCCCTTTCGAAGGAAGTTGCCGGGCTAATTCTCGTTAAGAAAAGTCAGGATGAGTTTAGTGAATAAGTTTTTCCGGGTTTATTGCTGAAGGTAGTTCTCCACAGAAGGAAACAATACTCAACCCGGATTTTCTCGCCACTTCAACCGCAGAGTCAAGGAGGGATGCCTTAGAGACTAGAAGGGGAATATTCAATCTAACACATTTCAGGGCAATACCCCTTGAAATTCGTCCTGAGAAGGTTAGAAAACACGAACTCATGTCTGTATTGTTTAGAATGCCCGCTCCGATAACTTTGTCCACTGCATTGTGTCTGCCCACATCAATTCTTCTCGCTATGAGGTTTCCATCTCTATTGAAAAGACAGGCTACATGATATCCATGGGTTTGGGTGTATTCAGGAACATTCAGACAATCGAGAGAGTCCTTAACGCGGGATAATGGGAACTTACAGGGAGATGTTATCAGGAGATCTTCAGTCTCATCCCATGAAACCCCGATGCATCCGGATGATCTGAGCTCCTGATACAGATCGGGGTTGAAATTGGAGGCTGTTATGTTCAGTCCATCTTCGAGCAGTTCGACCCTCTCAATGTCAGAGATGCTGAGTATTCCTTCCGATGTTACGTATCCGATTCCAAGCTCTTTGAGGTCGGCAGGAGTGCACATTATTCGCGAGACCAGACTTCCATTGATAAAGAGGTCTATCTGTCTTTCCACAGCTACCTGAATGGAAATTTCTTCTCTGGTGTCGGGGTTATATGCGATAATCTTCTCCATCATGGAGTGGTATTTTCTTCCCAGTTATAATTCTTTCCCGGGAAGATTTTTATATCTCTGTAAGCATGTGTTCTCCATGCGTATTACAAATGTAAGACTACCAGGAGAGATGGTGGAGAAACTGGACAGGATTGCCAGTTCAATGTTGATGTCCAGATCGGAAGTGATCAGACATGCCATATCCATGTATATGATACTGATAGAGCATCTTGGTGAATATGTCAGGCCTTCCACTCTCCTTTTCAGAGATCTCCGGGTTAGAAAAGATAGAAATTCAGTTATTTTTGATATGGGGAACAACATGGCCATAACCATTCACTCTTTCTCTTATGGAGGAATTGGGGAGAAAGATCTGGACAGTGTAAAAGCAGGATATGATCTGGTAGGGGAGGTAATTTCACGTCAGGCCATTGTTGAGGCTCTATCCAGGAATATAACCCCTGTGTCTGCCATCATAAATTTTACTTGCGATCTGGCTGCCGGAAAAAAGATGCTCAGGCCCATGTACAGAAATTTTGAAAAAGTAGGAGTAGCTGGAAACAGGGTGTATGTGACAAGTTCGGAAGAGTTGTCTGGAACAGTCCAGAGTGGAGTGAGCCTCTCTCTGGTGGGGGCTGGAGAGCCGGATTTTCTAGAGAACAGAGCAAAAAGTGGAGATGCAGTGCTGTATGTGGGTGACCCCGTCCATGGAATAGAGCTGGTACAGTCTCTGGAAAAAGTTATTTCCATCGAGACCATTCAGAAACTGGCCGAATACAGAAGGGAAGGGATTGTTAACGAGATCGTGCCGGTAAAAAGTGATGGTCTGAACGGAGCGCTGAGTTATCTGGCATCGTCTTCCGGGAATCAACTGGTTATTGAAGGATCCATAGCAGGTATGGAAAAGGGTGGGCCAGCAACCTCTCTTCTGATTTCCTGTAAAGAGAAATATGAAGATCGGATTAAGAGGGAATTCAACGGGGTTATCATCGCTAGGCTCATATGATCGTTTTTCATCTCCAATTTGTTAATGCTCCCCCTGACGCTAGCATGGTTGGAGTATGATCTGGATGCGGTATTGCCCTGATGATCTGGCCGTAGTGGTTGAAGTAGTATATCTTCATGCATGATTGGCAGGTTCAGCCATCTTACATCTCCAGTGAGAAAGCCATACGAGGATCAGGGAAATGAAGGATAACAGTACGGTTACCAGAGCTACAGTTTCAATTCCATATTGGGGTATGTAGGGGTGGGTTCCTCTGAGATAATCGAAGCCGTCGTTTATGAGGAACCAGAGGAGCACAGCGTACACTCTCCAGCCCATGTTACGTACAGTTGCTGCCAGAGGGATACCTTCCACTACCATTGCTGTGTGGGTTATGAAAATTCCCGTGTAAAGGAGCATCCTTTCCGGGCTGAAAAAGTATCCTGAGTGGAATAATAGAACAAAATCCGTCCAGAGGCCGTATTTTATAAGAGAAGCTCCAGCAAAAATGGTTATGATATCCTTACTCTTCTTTCTGTATAACAGTAAGAATGCCACGGCGAAAGCCAGTGTGGAGTTGGGACTGTCGGAGATGATGGGCCACATATAAAAGGGATATTCAAGAAGCTGAAGGTGGTAGTAGTAGATTCCATAAACAGTCCCACCGAGGTTTATCAGGACTATGAGATAGAACAGTGAGGGCTTTTTCATTATATGATAGAGTATACGGCAGTATTTTCTGAGTAAGTTCCGGAAGCTAAACATGGGATCTCCTCTAGCCTTGATGGTATCTGATAGGATGTTGCCTATCAGAACTCTCGAAACGAATGACTGCTAGAATATAAGTTTGATCAGTGTGAATGGGGCCCCCCTTCAAGTTCCATCTTGTAGGAGTGGGCACAGTGTTCACAGCAAAAGGCCAGTGTCTGCCCTTCTATCTCCTCTCTGTAGCCACCCTCATACACCTTGCACCCACAGTTTGCACAGACTGTCAGTTTTGGCTCAACTGCTATGTCTATCAGATCTCCTATACGGTCAATCATTCGTTCAACCCACTTTCTACCGCTTTCAGAGAGCTTATAGGTCTTTTTATCCCTCTCTGCAATCTCTTCCAGTTCAATCAGGCCGATTTCAACAAGTTTTTTCAGGAAGGGGTATATATGTCCGGGGCTTGCTTTCAGACCTATCTTGTCTTCCATATATTTCATTAGTTCATACCCATGCTTGGGCCCTTCATACAGGAGTAACAGGGTATATAGTTTTAACAGGTTTGTTACCTTTAACTGTTCCATTGTAATCATTTTCCATAGTTATATTATATTAATTTTTCATTGGGGAATTATGGAGATTATCCAATGAGTATATGATTCCATTAAGGTTACGGATTATATCTTGCGATTTCAACCTTCTCTCCCACCGTTACTCCGGCCGAACAAACTGGATGTTCATACTGGAGGTGGTACATTTCTCTGGCTATATCGATGGCGGTATCTGAAGCAATCTCAATCTCTGCAAAATCAGTATGTTCATAGGTTGCAACATGGTATGTTCCTTCAGAAAATCCTTTCACTTTGATTTCTTCTGCTCCAACAAATCCAAGATATACCTTCTTCTGAGTTATTATGCCTGCAATTCTGGGTGTGAAATACTCATCTTTTTCATAATCCATGGTGAGGAGCGCCAGAATCAAAGCGTCCTTTGGGGGATATCCTTCCACAAGCTTATCGAAGATCACATCAGTATGGGTACCGTTGCTCACCACAGCAAAGTTTTCACCAGCTTTAAGACATGTGTAGGTGATATATGGATTCTTCAGCATTTCTTTGGGGTTTTTTGGCTGAATGAATATGGAATTTCCCCTTACTTCGGCAATTCTATTGGGGAAGGATCTGGATGAAACCCGGTAACCTCCAAATCCAATGCCTTCTTTCAATCCTACCACAACAATTCGTCCCACGTACATTACGCATCCAACCCGTAATACTGAGCATTATAATCTGCTATTTCCTGTATTTTTTCAATTATCTCCTTACCTCTTTCATCTTTAAATAGATGCCTGAATCTGGCCTGGACCTTCAAGTATTCTTCTACCGGTTTCCTGTTTTTTATCTTTCTCACCGAGACAAGCTGACCGTTTTCGTATTCGAATATGGGATACAATCCGGTTTCAACAGCAAGTCGGGCGATTTCAACAGATCTAGCGGAGTCTATCCCCCATCCTGGAACACAGGTGGAGTGTATTTGGATATATGACGGGCCGGTTATATCTCTGGCTTTTCGTATTTTTTTCTTTATGTCTGCAAGAAAAGCCATGGAGGCGGTTGCAACGTATTTCGCACCATGGGCAAGGGCTATGGCAGGCATATCCTTTTTTGGCCCCAGATTTCCGGGGATTGATTTTCCAGCCGGAGACGTGGTGGTGTGGGCTCCAAGGGGCGTGAGACCACTCATCTGGACTCCGGTGTTCATATAGGCTTCGTTATCATAGCAGACATACAGTATATCATGACCCCGGAACATCATTCCGGAGAGGGTCTGAACTCCAATATCCGCTGTGGCACCATCCCCAGCGATAACGACCACCTTTCCTTCATGTTCCCTTGAAAGTGATTTTAAGGCAGTTTCAATTCCTGCGGCAACAGCCGAGGCGTTTTCAAAGAGAGAATGGATGTAGGGCACTTCCCAGGAACTTTCCGGATATGGTGTGCTCACAACTTCCATACATCCAGTGGAGTTGACAACAAAACATTTGCCTTCCAGAGCCTCCAGAACATGCCTTATGGTTACAGCACAACCACACCCAGCACAAGCTCTATGGCCCGGACCAAACAGCATCATTTCAATATCTCCTTAACTCTCTTAACATCTCCAAAGTAGAACCCTTCCTTTTTTCTGCCTTCAATACATTCAACAATCAGCTTCTCGATTGTTGACTCCCTCACGTCTCGTCCTCCAAGCCCCACTGCAAATCCGAAAGCAGATGGTCTGTCTTTCATATGGTATACAACGCTTTTAACGTCGGTAAACACTGCCCCTTCATGGCCAAGGGATATGTCCTTTTCGAATACGATGAAGGAGTTAACCTTATCAAGAGATTTTCGAATTTCCTCCTCTGGAAAGGGACGGTAGCTGATTATCTTCACAACCCCAGCTTTAATCCCCTTATCTCTGAGCCTGTCCACGGCCTCCCTAACAGTGCTTGTCAGGGATCCAAGAGTGATTATTGCGATATCGGCATCCTCCATTTTATACAGGGAAATCAGACTTTCCTCTCCTCTGTTAAACATTTCTTTAAATTCAGTAAATACTTTCCTGATCTTTTTCTTTGCCCTCTCCATTGCCTGTTGCATGACATATCGGAATTCAGTGTAGTATTCGGGTGTAGCAAGGGCCCCAAAGGTCAGAGGGTCTTCTGTTGTAAGGTAGACTTTTGGGTCATAAGGTGGTAGGAATTTCTGGACTTCCTCATCTTCAAATAAATCCACCGGTTCGTAGGCATGGGTGAGAATAAAGCCATCCATACAGACCATGGAGGGCAGTCTGACCTCAATATCTTCTGAAATTTTATAAGCTTGAAGGGTCAGGTCATGGGCCTCCTGTATATCTTCTGCGTACAACTGGATCCAGCCGGAATCTCGCTGGGAGATGGAATCCTGCTGGTCATTCCATATGTTGAGGGGAGCAGATAAAGCTCTGTTGGCCACAACCATCACTATGGGCAGTCTCATTCCAGAAGCATTGAAGAGGACCTCATGCATCAGAGCAAGGCCCTGAGAAGAAGTGGATGTAAAGGTTCGTGCTCCAGTGGCTGAGGCTCCTACTAGGATGGAGATGGCCGAAAATTCGGAGTCTGCCCTGACGTATTCTGATTTTAGCTCTCCATCTGCTATGTACTCCGATAACCTCTCCACGATATGGGTCTGAGGAGTTATAGGATATGCTGCAATCACATCAGGCCTGATGGTTTTGACGGCATGGGCAATTGCAACTGATCCTTCAACTACCTTTTTCATACTCATTTCTCCTCGTAGACCATATCTATGGCGTCAACAGGACATACACTACTGCAAATACCGCAACCCTTGCAGTAGTCCAGATCTATTTCTATTTTATCGTCCACTGAAGTAATGCATGGTTCCGGGCAGTTATGAAGGCACCGCATGCAAAGTATACATTTTTTATGGTCCACCACGGGCATGTATACTTTCCAAGTGCCTGTTTTATTTTTTCTGGCTGTACCAGGTCTTGCAACTCCACCGAGAGTAATCTCCACTTCCATATTATGCCACCTTGATCTTTTCGAAGGCCACTTCCGCCAGTCTTGCATTCTTTTCGCCCATCTCCCCAGAGAATCTCTCTTTAATCGCCTCTTTTACTGCATCTATGGATATCAGACCGGAGGCTCCAACAAAGGCACCTATCATGGCGGTGTTGGTAATGGGCCTCCCCAATATTTCAATGGCCAGTCTGGTGGCATCGATGGTTCTTACAATCCCACCTATGTCAGTTTCCAGATCCTCTGGACTTTTATCTGAGTTTATTATGGCCATTCCGTCCTTCTTCAGGCCCTCTCCCACGTTATCGATATGGATGAGAGTGGGATCCTGAACGATTATATAATCTGGCTCGTAGATCTGAGATTTAAGGGTTATTTTTCGATCAGATATCCTCAAAAATGCTCTGACAGGAGCACCACGTCTTTCCACCCCAAAGGAAGGAAATGCCTGACTGTACATACCGTCTTTAAAAGCAGCAACCGCCAGCATCTCTGCGGCTGTCACTGAGCCCTGTCCTCCCCGTCCATGAATTCTAACCTCTATAATTAATGCAGACACCTCTTATGTAAGATTCCTATTCTATTATTTATGGATTTCCAATTATATAGGTATGCCATAGTTATCTATTAGATTCAATCGCTATAGAATACTGAAATAATTTATCATGAGATTAAATCGATGATTCGACACGTTTTTATAGCAAGATTTATCACTGGACATTGTATTTCTCAGGTTGTGGTCAATATGGGCTTAAAAGCTAATGTTGTAACTGGCAGAAGCCTTGGACAGGGCAGTTATGTGGATGATAAGCTTTCAAAGGAATATTTTGAGGCTGTGTCTATATGTGAAGTTAACCCTGAGGATTGTGAGTACCTCAGTATTGAAGAGGGGGACAGGGTTAAAATCACCACTGAGTTTGGCAGTGTTGTGTTATCTGTGAAAAAAAACAAGGACATCCCGAGTGGAGTGGTTTTTGTTCCTATGGGCCCATATGCCAATCAGATTATTGATCCAGAAACCACAGGCACTGGAATGCCCCAGTTCAAGGGAATTGATGCCACAATTGAAAAAACCGATGAAAAAGTGCTTGAGGTTAATGAGCTGATAGAGAACGTGATCTCCAGGTGATGTAATGAGAGTGTTGTATGATATGAAATGTACTTTTTGTGGTAACGTATGCGATGATATTCTCATTCAGATTGATGAAGATGGTGTTTCCACAAAAAATACGTGTAAGCTCGGTTATCATAAATTTCTGGATCATCCCCGGATTGAATTCCCTCAGGTGGATGGCCAGAAAGTGAGTTATGATGAGGCTATTGAAACGGCAGCAGAAATTCTGGTGAATTCGAAGAAACCCCTTCTGTACGGATGGGCTTCAACGGTCAATGAGGCCATAGCCTATGGGGTAGCTCTTGCGGAAAAACTGGGAGGGGTATATGACAACACTTCATCGGTGTGTCATGCTCCTTCAACCCTTGCAACCCAGGAAACAGGAATTCCCGCTTCAACCCTTGGTCAGGTGAAAAATAGAGCAGATCTACTGATTTTCTGGGGATGTAACCCCATGAGCGCTCATCCAAGGCACCCCACTAGATATTCTGTTTTTCCCAGAGGTTTCTTTGTGGAAGGCAGAAGAAAGCGACATGTGGTGGTTGTGGACGTTAGAAAAACCAGGACTGCCAATATTGCGGATGAGTTCATTCAGATCCCTCCAAACAGCGATTATCATATAATCACTGCCATGAGGATGATCCTTGCCGGGAAAGAGGATGATCTTCCAAACTCCGTGGCAGGTGTTCCTGCTGAAAAACTGGTCTCTTTGGTGGATAAGATGAGGAATGCGAGATTTGGAGCCCTTCTATATGGTCTTGGAATGACCCAGTCCAGAGGTCGAAACAAGAATGTGGAGAATGCGATCCGTCTGGTCCAGGAGCTTAACAGTCACACAAGATTTGTGATTCAGCCTATGAGAGGGCATTTCAATGTGGTTGGAGCGGATCAGGTTCCTACATGGGAAGTTGGTTTTCCCTATGCCATTGACTTTTCCCGGGGGTACGCCAGGTTCTCTCCCGGAGAATTCTCTGTAACAGAAATTTTAAGGAGAAAAGACTGTGATTCAGCCCTGGTGGTTTCTTCTGATCCAGCAGCCCATTTACCGGCCAGATCGGTGAAGCATCTGGCTGATATTCCTGTAATTCAGATTGATCCTCATCCCAATCTCACCACACGTTTTGCCAAAGTTGTTATACCCTCCTCCCTTGTGGGAATTGAAGCTGAGGGAACGGTATACAGGATGGACGGAATACCAATGCGTTTGAAAAAATTCAAAGAGAGCGAATACCTCTCTGATGAGGAAATCCTGGAAAGGCTGTATCATAAGGTCGTGGAATTGATGGGGGCGTGATATGAACCTGATCATTCGCAATGGGATTGTATACGACCCTCAGAACGGGGTCGCTGGGGAGAAGATGGACATATTCATCGAAAATGGTACAATTGTTGAAAATCTTCCTAAAGATGCAAAGGTTATTGATGCCAGTGGAAAGCTCGTAGTGGCTGGCGGAGTGGATATGCACACCCATATTGCGGGGGGTAAGGTTAATACAGCCAGAGTCATGAGGCCAGAAGATGTTAAATCTGGCATACGAAGAAATCCTGGATTCAGGGCAGAATCGGGATATACGGTTCCCAACTCTTATGGTATAGGGTATAGATACGCTAGAATGGGATATACAACCGCTTTTGAGCCTGCTAACCCTCCTATTTCTGCCTTTCATACCCATGAAGAGCTGGATGCAATCCCCATGATCGATAAAGGAACCTTTGTTCTATCAGGAAACAACTGGAATGTTATGGAGTACACAAAAAAAGGAGATATGGAAAAGCTCGCTGCCTATATGGCCTGGTTACTCAACCGAACCAAGAGTTATGGAATCAAGGTCGTTAATCCCGGGGGAATTGAAGCGTGGGCCTACGGGAAGAATATGCGAGGACTGGATGATGTAGTCCCTTATTTTGAGGTCACCCCTGCGGATATAATAAACTCCCTTGTAAAGGTTAACGAGGAGTTATCCCTTCCTCATCCTGTCCATCTTCACTGCAACAACCTGGGAGTTCCCGGGAATTTTGAGACCACCCTCCAATCCATGAAACTGGTAGAGGGAATTGAGAATAAAGATCGCCCGGTTCTTCACGTAACTCATGTACAGTTTAACTCGTATGCTGGAGATTCATGGAAAACTTTCTCATCTGGGGCTGAAGAGATCGCCAGATACGTCAATAAGGTGGATAACATCACGGTTGATATGGGGCAACCCGTATTTGGATCTGCTACCACAATGACCGCAGATGCTCCAGCCCAGTTTGCTCTTCACAAGCTTACTAAAGCCAAGTGGAGCAATATGGACGTGGAACTGGAAACAGGAGCGGGCATTCTTCCCTTTTTCTACTCACCAAAGAACCCCGTTACGGCAGTCCAGTGGGCTATCGGTCTGGAAATAGGCCTTCTCGTCAATCCTGGAAAGGTTGTCCTGACGACAGACCACCCCAATGGTGGGCCTTTCACATCCTACCCCTATATTGCTGCTATGCTGATGAGCAGGAAGAAAAGAGAAGAGGAACTGGCCAGAGTTCACAAGCTGGTGGAAAAAGCCACGTCCCTCCCCTCTATAGAAGTGGAACTAACCCTGGAAGATGTAATTCTGATGACCAGAACTCTGCCTGCCAGACTCCTTAATCTCGAAAAGAAGGGGCATCTTGGAGTGGGGGCTGAGGGGGATGTTGCAATATATGACTTTAATCCCCTGGAAGCGGATCCATCGAGAGATTACGGAGTAGTAGAAAAAGCCCTATCCTCGGCAGAAGTGACAGTCAAGGGAGGGGAAGTAATCGTCAAAGATGGAAATCTTGCCAGGCAGGTGTATGGAAAGACCTACTGGGTTAATACATATACCGATGACCACTGGAGTTTGATCGGGGATGATGTGATCAATCTCTTCAGGTATTACTCCCTTGAGTTCTCTAGTTACGGTGTTGAGGAAGAATGGCTGAAGGCCAGCCATCCGGTGGAGGTGTCCTGAATGGCAGTAAAGCTTAGCCTCAAGACAGAACTGGATGTGCCAGTCGAGGTGGATGGAATTGTTCCATCTGTTGTTGGAGGAAAAACCCTGGAAGAGATACAGTCGCTGGAGGTTTATCACGGAAACAGGGTTGTGAAGCTGGGGGAGATATTCAATGTTTCACTCGAGGAGGGAGAGGAGAACCTCCTTATCTGTGAGGGTGATTTTTCCAAGGTTAAGTGGCTCGGTAAGGGAATGGATGGTGGAAAGATTCTGGTGAGAGGTAACGTCGGCCCCCACTGCGGGGCTTTCATGAAAGGAGGAGAGATCACAGTGGAGGGACATGCAGATGACTACCTCGGAGCGGAAATGGTGGAGGGGGTTATAACCGTTACTGGGAATGCTGGCAGCTATACTGGAGCTGCTTACCATGGTAGCATGAATGGTATGAAAGGTGGAAAGATACTCCTCGAAGGAAATGCTGGCAGTTACCTCGGGGAGAAGATGAAAGAAGGGTATATAGAGGTGAGGGGAAACGCCGGAGATTTTGTGGGATACAAGATGTCCGGTGGTAAGATTGTTATTTTGGGAGACAGTGGAATAACGGGTGCCGCCATGAAGGGTGGCGAAATCACGGTAAAGGGGAAGTGTGAGTTGCCCCCATCTCTCAAAGAAGAGGATGGGAAGTATGTGGGTGACATCTTAGAGGGGGGAAAAGGGGTGGTAATCACGGGATGAGACAGGATTGAGATGAAAGGAGAAGATGAGCTATCTGATGTGACCCTGTGTCCTTTCTGTGGGGTTGGATGTAATGTCAGACTAGAAATCAGAGAGGGTAGGGTAATCGGAGTAAAACCAGCAGGTGTTGAACCGAATGGCAATCTGCTGTGTATAAAGGGGCAAACCATTCATGAATGGATCCAGCATGAAGATCGCCTTAGATATCCTCTGGTTGAAGGGGAAGAAGCCACCTGGGATGAAGCTCTGACCTATGTGGCTGAAAAGATTATTGAGGTTATAACCCATCATGGACCGGATTCTCTGTATTTTCTCACTTCTTCATCCAGCTCCAACGAAGATAACTATCTTCTCCAGAAGTTTGTCAGGGCCCTGGGAACCAACAACATAGACAACTGCGCCAGGCTCTGTCACTCTCCTTCCGTGGAAATGTTGAGTTATATGCTCGGTTCTGCTGCGGTATCCAACCCTCTTGATGATCTGGTTGATTCTGAGGTCATATGGATAATGGGATCAAACCTTGTGGAAACCCATCCGGTGGCCGTTAAGCACATTCTGGAGGCAAAAAGGAAAGGAAGCAAGATCATTGCCATCGATCCGAGATCTTCTCCCACCACGAAGATAGCTGATATTCATGTCAGCATAAAACCCGGAAAGGATCTGTATCTCCTTGGAGCTGTTCTTCATGTGATACTCACTGAGAAGCTGTATGATGAGGAATTCGTTTTCAGCAGACTGGAGAATTTTGAGGAGTTCTCGAGGTCGATAGTGGATTACAACCCAAAACGGGTAGCGGGTATTGCTGGAGTGCCGGAGGAATTGATTTACAGACTTGCCAGAGATTTTGCAAAAGCAGAGACAGCCTCTATTGTTTACTGTATGGGGTTGTGCCAGCATGTAACTGGTTCTTTAAACGTCGCGGCTATAGCGGATTTGATGCTCGTCACCGGGAAGCTGGGGAAAAAAGGATCAGGTCTTTATCCCATGAGGGGGAAGAGCAACGTCCAGGGAGCATGTGATATGGGCGGGTTGCCCAATATCCTTCCTGGATATGTTAAGCTTGGCACTTCTGGTGTGCATTATCTGGAGAGGGTGTGGGGCTATACCATACCTTCCAGACCGGGTATCAGGGAGAGCGAGGTGTTCAGTGAAATCGATAAAGGGAATATTAAATTTCTCTATATCGTGGGAGAAAACCCTGCAGGCTCTCATCCCAATTCGGATTTTGTTCGGAGAATGCTTGAAAAGGTATTTCTGGTGGTTCAGGACATATTTCCCAGTGAGACTTCAAAATTTGCCAATGTAGTGTTGCCTGCAGCCTGTTTTGCAGAAAGAGAGGGCACCTACACCAACACTGAACGAAGGGTTCAGAGACTCAGAAAGGTTATCGAGCCACCAGGAAAAGCCCTTCCCGACTGGAAGATTATTTCCATGCTGGCTGAGAAAATAGGTCTTTCCGGTTTTTCTTTTTCTGGCGAGAGTGAGATTTTTAAAGAGATAACCGAGGCTGTTCCCCAGTATTCGGGGATATCTTATGAAACCGGAGGATTCTGGCCAGGAAACAGGAAGTATTTGTTTGAAGATGGTTTTCTCACGGATAAGGGTATGGCAAAGTTGTTCTCTATACCCATGCCATCCAACGGGGATAACGGGGAAGAGTATCCCTTCTCCATGATAACCGGGAGGGTTCTGTTTCATTTCCATTCTTCCAATCAGACCTTGAGGGCCAGAACTCTAACAAGAAGACTCAACAAACCCTTTGCAGAAGTGAGCTATTATGATGCTGAAGAACTGGGCGTTTCTGAAGGAGATAAGGTGCTGATTGAATCTCCATGGGGAAGTATCATCACAGAGGTGAGGGTAAGCGATAAGGTTGGGCTGAAACAGGTCTTTGTCCCAATTCATTTTCTTACGGCTAATCCGAATACCCTCATACCAGTGAAGCTGGAAGAATGCTCAAAGGTACCGGCCTTCAAGCTCACCAAGGTGAGAATAAAAAAGATTGAGTGATGAGAGCGAGGAAATTGGATAAGGTATTGAGGGGATGGCATTGGACAAAGGCAAGGAAAGGCCAGATCAGGAACAGGACAAAAGCTAGTTATGGGAAAGTTATGGGAAGGTTAAGGGCAATTGAAGGCAGACTGAAGGCAGGGTGAAAGCAAAACCTGATATAGGTAAAGGGAGTATTCAGAAGCATGAAAGGACGAGACTTGCTCATTCTGGCCATCGCCATACTCTTAGCATTGGTTCTGTGGAAGGTCATAGTGGCTGTGGTATATGTGGCCGTTTTTGTGGTGGTGGTGTATGTGATCTATAAATTGCTCCGGAAATACCTGGTTGGGTAGCAGTTTCAGTTGCAGTAATGCTTTTATCATTTTGTAGACCTTGCCTTGTTTCCCCGCCTTCTATAGGATGTGCTTATCATCGCCTATTAACACTGGACCGTAGGACACATAGCAGGCAGGTGGTATATTGTAGAGATTCAAAGGTGAATGCTGGATTCAATCAGGCTGGCGAGTAAGGACTCAATCAAGTTCCATTATATCTGGAAGAGGCTGGATCTCTCTTTTTGACAATTTCCGGTAAGCATATTCAATGGCAAAAGAGGAACCAATCATTACTGCAAGTATGCCTATATCTCGAAGAGAACCTGCTGTGGACGATACCAGTATAATCAGAGCCATTAAACAGACTATTGCTCCAGCAACAGGTATCAGTCTGTTGCTCTTTGTTTTTTTATAGAGGCGGGCATTGGCCATGTTGACCGCAGAGAAAATAAGCAGGAAGCCTGCACTGCCCATAATGGCTATGCTGGATAGGTCGAAAAGGTTAGCCAGCAGAAGAGCAAGCCCTGTAGTGATGAGAAGCCCTTCAGTAGGACGGTTCCACACTCTGTGCTCGAGAACCTCTGGCAGCTCACCCTCTTTAGCGATTATATAGCTGACTCTTGCTGCACCATACAGGGAGGCGTTGATGGCAGAGGTTGTTGAAAGCAACGCTGCGATAGCGATCAGAGTAAATCCCGCATTCCCCAGAAATGGTCTGGCACTGGCAGCAAGGGCGTAATCTTCTGCCGCTATGATCTGATCGTAGGGTAGATTGCCCACAGTCACAAGGGCCACCATAATATATAGGAACATCACAAGACCGACAGAAGTGTAATAAGCTAAAGGTAACCTTTTACGCTCTTTTTGATCTTTAATCTCCTCTGTGGTGTTGGCAATAAGCTCGAATCCCTCGTAAGCAAGGAAGATGATCATCCCTCCCACGACTAACTGTAACGGGTGAGCCCATGTCTGGAGTTGAATTCTACTGCTGTCCACAGTCCATATTCCAGCTATAATGAAAAGGAATAAGATGGCTACCTTGAAGATGACAATCCACTCCTCAGCCTTTCCCACGATGCTAGCACTGAGGGTGTTAAGGCCCGTCAGCAGGATAACGATCCCAGTGATGAACACGTGCTTCCATACCGGCTGGAGATTCTGTGGTAGGAAGCTCGCTCCGTAACTTCCGAATGCATAGGCGTAGAGGGAGATCATAACTATGTAGCTTATCCACAGCAGAATGTTCAACCCGCCAGTGATGATACCCGTGCCGAAGGCCCTGTTTAAGAATTCTACCGTCCCTCCTCTGCTTGGATAAGTGACTGATAGCCGGGCATAGGAGTAGGAGGTGATCATGGCAATGGTTCCACCCAGCAGGAAGGCGACTGGAGTGCCTCCCTTTGCCAGTTGAACTGCAAGACCAAGAACGGCAAAGATTCCACCACCTACCATCCCTCCCACACCGATGGCAGTAGCAGACCAGAATCCAATGCCCCTGTTTTGTTGATTCTTTTGTTGATTCACCAGATGGCCCCCTGAAGCCAGTACACGTTTTTCTATATTTAAGGTTCTCTTCCAAACTCTTAACGTCTTTTGATCCACTCACATTCCTTTTGGATCTCTTTAATTCTTGCTTCCCTATTTTCAGGGATGAGCATGAACAAGCAAAGGAACAAAATGCACCGGGGCTTAGAATGGTGATAAATCATAACTCACTCCTTCTCATGATGGATGTAATTCCCCATCTTACAGGGCCAAATGGAAAGATTTTTTAAAAGTACATCCCTTGTTTTACAGGGATGCTTGATTATAGATACAGTTATGGAGGGGAACGGGAAGAACTACTGGCAATCGTGGCTGGAATAACCTCTCAGCTCATCTCATCCTATATTTTCATGGTTTTTACCCTCTTCGATATTCTGGGTTCTTCACCATATTTCATCCTTTATGGAGGAGTCATCGGGCCTGTAATCTATCTGTTATACCGCAGAGTTCCTGGTGAGATTGGAGTGGCAGTATCTTTTGCCATCTCTCCCTATGTCTCTTCCTTCGTTGTTCCGTTGATCCCTGTTGGTGATGAGATCTTCATGTCTGCCATCATCTCCTTTTTACCCCTCGCCGTGGGGGTTATACTGTCTTTTGCCTACCTTGCCATTGCTCACACTGTAGAAGCCTTCAGGTATGGCGCCCCCAAGACCATCCTCCTTCCAATGGCCCTTATAGTGGTGGCAGAAGTACTGAATTTCAGAGGAGAGATCCTGTATGGGCTGTATCTACATGTGCTGAACCTCTTGCTGTTGATCATCCTGGTATATGCTGTCAGATCTCCCTCTGATAGTGTTCTGATAGCCCTGTCCCTTGTATCTGTATTCAGGGTTGTTAATACAGCCATGCCCGTGTTCTTTCCTTACACCCTCTACTGGTTTCCCCTTATCTATGCACCCTATCTGATATCCATAGCCTATGCTGCCCGTCAGATAGGCATGGGCTGGAGGGATCTGGGTTTGAAAATCTCCCGAGCCATGCCCCTCTATCTGGTTGTAGGGATTTTCCTTGGAATTCTCCTGGGATGGATGGAAAATCAAACCCTGGGGGCTACCGCTTTGATCCCCATTCTGGACTGGAAGAATATCATCATCCTCTCTCTCGTTATGTTCGTTTTTGTCGGGCTTGGAGAGGAACTTGGCTACCGAGGCGTTCTTCAGACAACTCTTGAAAGGGAGCTGGGAGGATGGGGAGGCGTGCTCATTTCAAGTGTGTTATTCGGAATCATGCACTCTGGATACGGACTGTTCTCTGAAGTGGTTTTTGCAACTGTGGCCGGTTTTCTTCTGGGAATTGTGTTCTATTTTACGAGGAATATGTACTCGGTGGTTGTGGCTCACGCCGTGAACAACATCCTCATGTTTGGAATCGTTCCATATCTGAGTTTGCCTTACTTTTAGTATAAGGTATGGGTTTGTATGGCTAATTACAAACAGTTGGGTAGCTCTATTGTGGGGTGGACATGACTTCTGGCGGTTGTGGGCACATGAATCATGCTCATATAAGCAGCCATAAAACAACCATCTAAAATAGAAGGAAAACACAAAACCAGAGAACAAGAAAATATAAAAAAAATGGTCACAGAACAGCGTTGACTTTGAAGACCACTATAGCCAGGAAGACCAGTAGCAAAGGCAGAATCACTGAATCCAGAGCCACCATGACAGACTTTTTGACGTCAGTGGCGCTCAGGATCTCCTTGGCGGAAAGAAGCAGAATTAAAAAGACGGTTGCGATGACCCCACCAAACACCAGGCCGACCTGTGTGGTCATTGAAATAGAAGACATGGAACTTGACAGTGAACTGGAACTCGATAGCGAACTGGATAGTGAGCTAGACATGGAACTGGCCATCGATATGATGGTGGTCATCATCGATTAATATAATATCAATAGTAATATTTAAGTTTTTCTCTTCCGCAATTTAAAAGAAAGGCATTTTGAAAAGTTTTCAACTTTTTGAAAGATTTTAGAAATTTTTATCATTATTATATTCTACCAGAATTGAATTAATGATGGGCATGGAATGATTGGGGGCCTTGTCTCTGGGGGTTTGGAAGAAATCGAGTAAGTATAAGTTGTGGATAGGTTAAGAAGAGGCTACAGGATAATTGTGGAAGATCTGACTTTTTTAGCTCAAAATGGATTCTATTGTGCATATTTCTGATCTGAGTGATTGGTTTGAATGAAACTGATTGATTTTTTTGGCTCTGATTGAAAAGTTGCATAATTACGTTTTGTTATTGAATCAATCTAAGGTATCTTCATTTTCTTCGTCCTATATACACGCCTATCACTTTTCTAAGGTTATAGTAATTTCTTAATTTATCAGATTAGGAATGGAATGTTCCGGTAAGTTTATTTAACTGGCCTATTCTCATTGAAATCGAAAGTAAAGACAAGTACTACCATCTAACTGTAGGAGGTTAATGAGTGAGGAACTGGGATCTGGCAATGAGTGTTGTGGTCTCAACCATTCTCATGGCCATTATTTTTATATTGCCCGAGGCTGGCTATGTAAGAGTAGCTCTGGGATTGCTGTTTGTTCTGTTTCTACCTGGATATGCCCTCATATCAGCTTTATTTCCTAAAAAAGAGGATCTGGACGGAATCGAGAGACTTGCCTTAAGTTTTGGGTTGAGTATAGCTGTGGTACCTCTTATAGGTCTAGGTCTGAATTATACCCCTTTCGGTATAAGACTCATACCCATTGCGGTCTCCGTTTACATTTTTATTGTCATCTTTTCTATAGTGGCTTTAATCAGGCGAAGGATGTTGTTCCCTGAGGAGAGCTTCCACATACCTTTAAGGGACTTTTTCACAAGTTTGCGTGAGGATTTTTCTTATTCTTCACGACTTGACAAGTTTTTGACTGTGGTTCTGGTGATAGCCATCCTTGCGGCCATTGGGATGCTGGTTTATGTGATCATAACCCCCAAAGAAGGAGAACACTTCACCGAATTCTACATTTTAGGCCCGGATGGAAAGGCTGCTGGCTATCCTCACAATTTAACAGTAGGCGAAAAAGCCTCAGTCATCATAGGAATAGTAAACCACGAATATCGGCCAGTCAATTACGTTGTGGAAATATGGCTTGTTAACGCTACCTTTGAAAATAACACCACTGTAGTCAACCACATGTACTTCATCGACTCCTTCAACGTCTCATTAAACCATACTCCTGTCACTATAGAAGGCAACTGGACACCCCAGTGGGAAATGCTGTACAACTTCTCCATAAACCGAACAGGGCAGTACAAGCTATGGTTCCTCCTGTTTAAGGATTATGCCCCTCCCCTGCCTGCAATGGAGGATTATGCAGGTAGTGAGGTTCAGCAGAGAATCATTGACGCTGTCGAAGGAAAGATTCAGAGTTTAAATCTCAACCTTGTAATAAGAGAGAAGGATTGATAAGGTATATCTAATATACTCTCATTATCTATCCATGGGTTGTTTGTATGAGGATCCTTGTAACCGGAGCTTCTGGGCAAATTGGCTCATATGTGCTGGAAAGACTGGCTGATGAATATGATGCTGTTGGTGTTGATCTGAAAGTTCCTACAATAAAAGCTATAAAAGACATCGTTATCAGAGGAGATCTCAGAGACTTCAATTTTGTCAGAAAAGTTGTCAGGGGTGTGGATGTTGTAATCCATCTGGCTGCCCAGGTTTCGGTGGAGAATAGCTGGAAGGATCCTGTTTATGATGTCGAAAACAACATCATGACGACCATCAACCTTTTAGAGGCTGGAATTAAAACCGGATTGGATAGATTCATTTACATCTCTTCTGCTGCTGTGTATGGAGATCCCCACCATATACCAATAGATGAGGAGCATCCGAAGAATCCACTCTCTCCTTACGGAGTGAGCAAGTTAACAGGAGAACACTATTGCAGGATTTTTTCCGAGAAGGTTCATACCGTCATTGTAAGGCCTTTCAACGTTTTCTCTGCAAGAATGGATCCAGCCAATCCTTATTCTGGTGTTATAGCCAGATTCATTTCCCGAGTAAAGCAAAACCTACCTCCCATAATTTACGGAGATGGACGGCAAACGAGAGATTTTGTTCATGTCAAAGATGTGGTGAATTTCATAGAGATCGCTCTCAGAAAAGGAAAAAGTGGAGAAGCCTATAACGTTGGTACAGGAAAGGAGACCTCTATTCTGGAGCTTGCTGAAATTATCATGGATTTGGCTAGAGTTAAAGGTAGCCCAGAATTCGGTAAACCAAGAAAAGGAGACATTAAAAGATCCTGTGCAGATATATCTAAAGCCAGAAAGCTCGGATTTGAGCCTGAGACCGATTTAAAAAAAGATCTGAAAGATATTTTTGACAAGATTTAGAAACAATTGACGAATATAGATCATTGGTAAAGGAGATACATTCTATTGGTAAGTTATGTTTAGTACATAAGAAAGGCAATTAAAGCTAATCCATTGTTATTTAAAATTATGAGATTGTAATGTTCTCAGGACTCTAATAGCTTTTAGATTTACTTACCAAAATAAATTAACTCCTCTTTGATTCAATGAAAAATTATATAACTCTGCTGTATTACTAAGAAGATGGAACCCTAAGAGGATTTAGCTTAAAGGACTATTTGAGGGTTGAGTCTGAACTGATTAGTGATGGGAGGGCTCAGCTAAGGGAGATCACTCTTTCACTGAATAATTATGAACTTAACAACTTCTTTTTCCTTAAATAATTTGATGCTATTTAATCAACTTCTTTATGTTATTATCAACCACTGAAGTGTCATATCTCTCAACTAATTCTTTCTAATATCCAAAAAGATTTCACAATCTTTAATATCAACTATCTAGAGGAGAGGAGATAATGTTAAAAAAGTTAATTCAGCAATCCCGAGATCCACTCTACAAGAATTCCATCTTTCTAATGGGTTCCTCCCTGCTGGGGGCTGGTTCAGGTTTCATTTTCTGGGTTATAGCAGCGAGATTTTACTCTGCCGAAGACGTTGGATTAGCTTCTGCTATTGTTTCAGCTATGAGAATGATTGGTATGTTATCTATATTTGGGCTTGATTTGGCTCTAATAAGGTATATACCAGAAAAGAAAAACAGATCTGAGACCATAAATTCAGCTATCTTGGTCTCTGCTATTGCTGCCCTTTTGTTCTCGTCAGTTTTTGTGATAGCCGTTGATTTTATCTCTCCTTCACTTGGCGTTATCAAGAGAGCAGAATATCTCCTTCTATTTATTGGATTTACAGCCTCACTCACTATTTCAGGGATTTTAGGACAAGGGATTTTCGTTGCGTTTAGAAAAGCTGAATACACTTTTTTACAGAGTGTTTCAACCTTTTTGCGTTTATTCATCCTTCCGTTTCTCATCTCTTTTAATTTTGCCGGCATCTTTTTATCTTTTGGGGCTGGAATGGTTCTGGCATTTCTTATTGGGATTACATTGATGCTGAGACTTTTACCAAACAATTTCAGCATTAACTTATCAGAACTAAGAAATATGATTGGTTTCTCATCTGGGGCTTATTTTGTAAGGATATCTGAGAATCTTCCTGGACTTGTCCTGCCGATAATAGTTTTAAACGTTCTGGGATCGAAAGAGAACGCTTATTTCTTTGTAGCTTGGTCTGTTATGTTCTTTATAACCATGATCCCCAGAATGACTTCCATTTCTTTACTTGCCGAGGGAAGTCATGAACCAGAAAGACTCACAGAGAGAGCTTTTGAAAGCGTCAAATTCGTTTTTTTGCTTACCGTTCTAGCAGTATTTGTTGTTTATGTACTCAGTGGTTTTGTTCTACAGTTTTTTGGAAAGGAATACACTATAGAGTCCCTCAGCATCCTAAGAATACTGTTGATAGGATGTATTCCATATTCTTTAAATATAGTTTATGCCGGAGCTATGCTGGTCAGAAAAAGAATTGGAGGAGTCATAGGGATCTATGGAGGAATAGCCTTGGTCACGATTACTGTCGGATATGTCTTGATGAGTGTCTTAGGTATTGATGGGGTTGGATACGGTTGGGTTGTAGGGAATTTGACTATCATGGTGGGGGTTTTAGTTAGGCATTATTCTCTGAAGGAAATTTAACTACTATTAGCAAAATCATTAAGTGTTTGATAGGGTATAAAAAATTAATATAATCAATATCTTGGAGAGTGTAATCATTAGAAGAAAAATCAAAAAATTTATTGAAAATATTTACAAAATTTAGAATTGTATTCAAGTGAATGGGTTAAAAGTGTAAAAGAGCTAAAACTAGATAGAATATCATCTAGATGTTATATCAGACCGAATATGAAAAGAGCTGGAAGAATATAAAAATTTTTTGTGGCATTTAACGTTTTATTTTATTTGGGCCTCACAATGAATATGTATACTTATTAAGATGTTTAAAGTAGGTGTTTTTGTCTAATTCATTGTTTTTAATCTCTAATTGTAAATGTGCAAACTCTATGGGATATTAGTTAGTGGGTATAATATAGTACCACGTTTTATAACTTAAATAAAACAATGCTCTGTGGATTGTCGTATATAAGACTACTATTTATCTCTCTCCTTAGTTCTGTATACCATGCAAAATTCATTCTCACTTTAGAAATACTTTTGTGGTCATCTTTGTATGTTGAAACAACAACAAGATTATCAATAGCTTCTGTTCTTAACAACAAAAATCCTTCAAAATTTTTCATCTCTCCAGTAATTATCGACCCAGCCACTCTGTATGGGTACTCTGGTTGGTAATGAGGTGGCGGAGCGAATGATGTCATCGCTCTATATGTAAGAGTATCCACAAAAATTTGTGAACTCGTGTGCATTCTGATCTGCTCTGTAAAATAAATGGCTGATAACTCTGACGATGTGAACGAATCCCTAGTATATTCATTAACCCACGGAACAACATCATCATTGTTATTTGCATATGGACTCATTATAAATATAGAAGAGACTACAATAAACAAAACAGAAGCGATGAATATATTCATCTTTCCAGATACTGAAGAGAACCTAAGTACCCCTATTGCTACAAAACTACTGACGAACACTTCTACATAATACAGCCATCTAATATAAGCAAGAGACGTGAGTTGTGATACATACGCTATTCCCGTGATTATAGACAAGCATACTAACACACCTAGTATAATAACAACTCTATCTTTTTTTATCTTATTGTCCATGTCTCTTATGTTCCTTAAAACATACAAAAATCCTATTAGGCCAAAGAATTCAAGAACATATATTGGTGATAATGTCCATATAACCTCTAAAGTATTTCCAGTAGCAATGTGAGAAATAGACGGTAGCCCTTTAAGGCCAAAATTCAAAAACTCCAGAAGTATGTAAGATTCGAAAAACTTTGATGCATAAATCCAGTAAGATAGCATTACAAGGGCAGTATACATTATGGTTGTATAAGATACGGCTGGAAAATGATATTTGCTAACAAGGTTGAATATGAGTGAAGTTATGTAAAATGTGATAAGAACAATTAAGAGAACGAAAGGAGTCTGAGTATGTGACAAAACTATCGTTAAAATTACCAAAACAAACAAAAACCTATATAAATGTCCATTTTTTGAATTTAGTAAAAGTACTAAATAAAGTGCTAAAAGAAAAAAAATGAATGTAAAAGTCCCACCCCCAAGATAAAAATAACTAAAATATATGTTTATAGTTGAAATTTCTAATATAAGAACTGATAGTAAAGAAATGGCCCTATTATTATATAGTCTATCCACTATAAGATATACAAACACTAATCCGATCGATTCGATTGCTGATATATAAAAGAAAGAACTTTTTAAGCCTATTGATGTTATTTCCGAAATTATGGTGACAAAAATATGTAACATTGGGAAAGAAGAATATAAACCAAACTTAGTTGGCACATACCCAGTATCTAGTATTTTATCGATGAACTCCATGTGATAAAATGCATCAGCAGTTGGGGAAGGATATTGATAATATAAACTTCCACGTATAAGTATTCCTATTAGAATAATTTTCAATAATACAAAATTATGGATATATTTGATTTTATTATCGATTACCAATGTTTCAATAAATATCAGTAAAGACATTAACGATACCGCTATTAGAAACCAAGTCGAACGCGAATATACTCTTGTCAATGATATGGTTGATATTATGAATATCATTATGAATATTAGATTTAAACATATAATAGCAAGATATTTATGATGAAACTCAATACCAATAAATGAGTGAAAAGTATCATTTCTAAATGAATATCCTATTATAGATGATAGAATCAATATTAGCAAGAAAATATTAATTTCTACTATGTTAAACATTAGTGAATTAATTATTAAACCAATCATACTTGATAAAATCAAAGTTTTGATTATAATATCATCAAACGTATGTTTCACTATGTTGCCTTAGAATTTTTTAAGTTAATAAATATTGCGTCTACATTACAGATACAACATTAATTACATAGTCAGTTTTTGGATAGTTTAAATTATTCTTGAAGTAGCTCCATAAAGTTAGATTCTTAACTTCTTGATCATCTCTTTTATCTTCTTTTTTTCATGATTACTTTCTTGATATTTTACACTTTTTTTTGCTAAATCACTATTTTCTTCAAATATTTCTAATAGCACTTTTCCATCCATGTTTGTAAGTACTGGAACATCAAATATATGAAGGACAGTTGGAGCGATATCAATAATAGTTGGGCCCTTTATTTCGAATCCTTTTTTAATTCCTTTACCTATTGCCATAAACAACCCATTTGGCCTGTGAGCGCCAGAATTTCCAAATGTCGGCTCTATTACTTTGTTGAAAGAGAACCCAAACATCCCGAAAAATTCGTATCCTTCATTTGGCGTAACTATAAGGTCAGGAGCCTCGCTTAAGTATGGTCCTTGGTATATTTCTTCTCTTTTATATACATTGGCTACTATCTTATCTCCTGTATCCGGATCTACCAATTGTTTCAATTTATCAGCTAATTCTTCCCGTAAATCCTCATATTCTTTGCCGGGTTTGACAATACCTTTTGGTTGTCTACCTTCCATATTGATAGTAATACCACCAGTAACTCCAGATGCAAATGCCTTTGTCTTCGACCAATCGATATCGGAAGTGGAAAAAAAGAACTTGTTTAACAAAAAAAGTCTTGTTTGTTGGCTAACTCTGTCACTGGCGTAGCGTTCAATGCCGAGTTTTTTAAGAAAATTATATAAGTTATGTGGAGTAAAACCGTGATTAAACAAGAAATATCTCAGTTTGCTCACTATCCCCTTCTTTATCCTCATAAAACCCTCTTCTATCAAAAAAAGATTCAGGTTTACAAATTTTCTGAGAGGCCCTTGACCATGGTCTGACATGATAATGAGGACAGTATCTTCATCTAAAAGATCAATAATTTTTTGAAGTGCTCTATCTACTATTTGGTAATATCTCAATAATGGATTCTCGTATCTTTTGACCTCGTTTGTTTTATATAGAGGATTTAATGGATCTAAAAATCGCCATAATTCATGTTCGGCCCTATCTGTCCCATTATCTACTACCATCAAAAAATCAGGTTGTTTGTCTATCCATAAGTATTGTGTTGCTTTTATTCGCTGCTCTAAGGTTTTTTCTAAGTCTTTTATCAATACATCTGGATTCTTTGCAGATAGTGAGGAGAAGAATATGTTATATTCACCTATTTTTTTCTTAAGTTCAACTTCAAATTCAGGTGGATAAGTATATCTGGCTTTAGGGGGAGTTAGCATACCTGTAATCATATACCCATTTATTTTGGTTGGAGGATATGTAGATGGTACGTTTATTACTGCTACAGTCCTATTGTATTGACTTAAGATTTGCCAGAGGGTTGGCTGCTTAACAGCTCGTGATGGTTGCATCTCCACGGACAACTCATAGCTATTGTATTTCTGTTTGAAGAAATCATAAAAGCCATGCTTTCCAGGATTGCAACCGGTAGCAAAGGAAGGCCAAGCCGGGATAGTAGCATAAGGAATCGTAGAAGTAAGTTCTCCATGAACACCCTCTTCTATTAATCGTTTAAAAGTAGGAAGTTTTCCCTCCTTAGCCCATGGCTTAATCAGGTCAAAAGTTGCGCCATCCAAACCTATAATTATTACTTTTTTACCTGATTTTTTTGATATGTTCATGATAGTCCCACCAAAATCCTTTTAACCCTTTTTGTGATAGTATCTTAGTTGTGCCTCTCAACTCATCTCTTTTCTCTCTCCTCTTTGATGATCCCATTTCCAACTAGCTCAATTGCTCTCTTTAAAGTATCCTTTGGTTTATCTACATGGAAATTCTAATATTATTTCCAAACTTTACCATTATACCAAAAAACTGGTTGCAATTATCAACCTCGGCCTTGTATAAAATCGCATTTATCTGTTATTAAAGGATCCATCCCCATTCTTATTCGTTATCATTACAAATATTTCTTCATATCGTGTAACGATCTTATCTAAATTCATATTTTCTTCAACAAATTTTTTGCCGTTTTCAGAAAATGTCATTCTCAACCCCTCGTCATCCTTTAATTTTATGATAGCATTTTTAAATTCTTGTAAATCTCCTGGGGTTACTACTAAACCACAATTGTTCTCCTTCAAAATCTTGGCCGTATCATTATCTTCTGGAACGTTAGCTATTATTGTTTTTCCCAGCGATAGTAGATTGGATAACTTTCCTGGTATGCACGGTGCGGTCATTCTTCTATCCAGAGATACGATGTTAATATCGGAAGAATTTATAATGTTAAAATACTCTTCCCTTGGCTGTAAAGGCAATATTTTTAAGTTATCTATTTTTTCTCTTTCTTTTCTTCTCTCTAAATGTTTTTTGATCATCCCATCTCCGACAATGTAAAAAACTATGTCTCTATATTCTTTCATCATCTTTGCAACATCCAGAATATCATCTAATCCTTGAAATGGAGACAAGATTCCAGCATATGTCACTAAAAATTTATCTTTTATATTTTCTCTCTTTTTAAAATTCTTAACCCTTTTGAATTTATCGATTTCATCCAAATTGACACTGTTGTAGATACATTCTATATTGTTATTCCGTTTGCCTCTCTTTTTTATTAGCTCAACCCCTCCTGGAGACATTACGGTAATATAATCAGGGTTTTTATATGCACTCTTTTCTATTCGCCTCAGTATCTTTATAATTAATCTGTTTTTTAAAACTCCTCCATCTATTAGTTCGTCTGGGTGTATATCTTGAAAATTAAGAACGTAAGGAACCCCCATTTTCTTTTTAATTTTTTCGCCTAAATAATAGAGTGGAAGAGGGGGAACGTAAATCAAGCATACATCAAATTTTATATTTATTTTTTTCAATTTTTTATAGTAAATATATGGTAAAATGAAATGCTCAACCCCTCTTAAAAAAATCAAATCTCTTTTTGATAAAGGATATGTGCAACGATGAACCTTTATATTGTCCATCACCTCGTACATTGGGTATGCTTTTCCCCTGTCTTTTTTATGGAGATTATAACCCCTAGGATATGATGTAATTATGTGTACTTCGTGCCCTCTCTTTACGAAGCCTCTAGCCAAATCATAATAGATATGAGCGGCGCTTCCGATTTCAGGAGGCCAATGTGGTACTATCAAAAGTAACCTCATATATCCCCTCTCGTTCTCTGATAATGCAGTTATTTTTTTCGAAAAATACCAATTTAAGATTACATATTCTTTTTGTCTTTGTTTTTAGGGCAGTGATTCATAAGGTTCAAAGCCTTTTTTTACCATAACCTTTTCTAAATTTATCCCTGCACATCTAACACAACATGATAGGGCAATTTACATAAAAACTCCACTCTTTTTTCTTTTAAAACTCTGCACTATTCTTTATATTTTCCCAGTTTTCGGTAAACCACTCATGCACTCTCTTCAACCCATCTTTGAATTCTGTTTGTGGCTTATAACCTAAAAGCTTCTTTGCCTTCTCGATGGAAGATAAAAGCCTCTTCTTGACATCCCAGTTTCTTCTCTCTACGTATATAACGCCTGCATCATTATCTGTTAGCTTGTTCACTATATTGGCCAGCTCTATAACTCTATGCTCTTTTCCAGAGCCAAGGTTGATGGCCTCTCCCACTGCTTCTTCTTTTATTCCCATTGCCAGCAAGCCATTTATGATATCACTTACATAGGTCCAGTCTCTGGTCTCTGTTCCGTCGCCAGTTATAGGCAGAGCCTGTCCATTCATGGCCCAGTAAAAGAAGTTAGGTATAACGTTTCTGTATTTTCCCGGCACTTCTCCAGGACCATAGACATTGAAAAACCTTGCATTGACGATGGGAAGGTTGTATAGGTTATAGAAGTAGTTGGTATAGAGTTCTCCAAGCAACTTCGTTACTTGATATGGGGTATGCAAACTGATGGAGATATCATGTTCTTCAAAGGGCATTTTTGAGTCCAGCCCGTAAACTCCACAACCTGAAGAGGAATAAACAAATCTTTTAACGTTCGATAGGTGAGCATATTGCAGGACTTTTAAAGTCCCCAGTCCATTGACCATCAAGTCAGTCTCTGGATTATCTACAGAGTTCTGGTTTGCGAAATGAGCAGCAAGATGGAAGACGTAATCTGGTTTTTCTTTAAAAACACGCTTCAGCATTTCATCATCGAGAACACTTCCCTTCACAAATACAATATTCTTCGCCTTAGGGATATTCCACTCATATGAAGAAGATAGGTCATCTAAGATTATCACTTTTTCAGCGTTTAATTCTGCTAACTTCTTGCACAGATTGCCTCCAATGGATCCTGCACCTCCGGTTACTAGTACAACCTTATTCTCATATTCAGAGTAAACTTCTTCCATTTTAATCACCTATCCTGTAATACCACTTCATCCATTCGACTGTTCGTTTAATCCCTTCCTCTGGTGGAATCTTCGGATCATGTTTTAAGTCTCTGATGGCTTTTGAACAGTCTATTTTCTTTATGTTTGTGGTGAACGGCTCCGCTTCTTTGTAAGTAACTATCGAATCGTCTCTTCCAACAGCTTTTAAAACTAAATCTGAGTACTCTTTGATATCTTTCTCCCATTCCGGTCTTCCACCAACATTATACACTTCTCCGGGAATGAAGTTATCTACAATGTTAGCAAAAGTTCTTACAGAGTCATCAACATAGTCGATTATTCTCTTGTGTCCTTTGTAGACGACATAGGGTTTGTTATATAGAGCGTGGTATATGAATTTGGGAATAAATCCTCTATAAGGGGTATAATGCTCACCAGGACCATAGCAGTTGACTGGTCTCACTCTTACAGTTTCTGTTCCGTACATTTTGGCCGAATTCATGCACATTAACTCTCCAGCCCATTTGGTTATTGCATAATCGTTCATCTGATATGTGTCCTTAATAGGGTTGTTAACCATTACATCCTCAGACATAACTCCACTGTAATCTCCATATACTTCTGCACTTGAAAAGAAGATTAATCTAAATTTCAGTCTTTCCTGCAAACGAATTATGTGTTTCGTCCCAATAACGTTAGTCTCCCATAGATTTTCATAATAGTCCTCTCCATTCCAGCGGCCATATTCGGCTGCTAAATGATAAACATAGTCGAATTTCCACCTATCAAACACCCTTTCCAATTGCCTGTAATTTTTAACATCTGCTCTTATGTAATCCTCTCTGTCTGTATTGTATAAATCCAAAGAGATTACTTCATGACCTCTCTTCTTCAACTCGTTCACTAAATTGGTCCCTATAAATCCAGCTCCACCGGTTACCAGTATTCTCTCAGTTTCCATATTTATCCTCCTTTATCGGTAGTTATTTTTCTACATTTGAATATTACCGTTCCTCCATCTGTATATGGTCTCCCGGGATCAACACATTGCATATAGGCATGTTCTGGGTCATCTGGTGTGGTTAATCCAAGTTTTACAGGGCACCAGTCATGCTCCAGTATTAAAACGTAGTGTAGCAATGTTGAAAGTGCATGTGTGCATAACGCCTCAGTCTCCTCTAAAACAATCTCTGGGTCCTCTATTGTTATCCTATCTCCCGGTTTATAAACTGGGCATCCTCCTCTTATTTCATGGACCACAATCTCTAGCAACTCTATCAGCTCCTAATAAATTTTTAAGATTTCAACAATCTTCTCTCCAGCTTTGCCATCTCCAAAGGGATTTTCCCAGTTGGTTTTTTTGTCGAGCATCGTTTTAACTCCTTCTAATATGCTCTCTGGGTTTACTCCAACTATCATATTGGATCCAACTTCTAAAGTTTCTGGCCTTTCTGTGTTATCCCTTAATGTTACACAGGGGACTTTTAAGATGCATGTCTCTTCTTGGACACCTCCTGAGTCCGTTAGTACTAGTTTAGCATTAGCTTCCAACTGCAAAAACTCCAGAAAACCCAAGGGGTCGATCAGATTAATGCCATTAGTTTCTAATCCAAATTCTCGAATTCTTTTGGATGTGCGAGGATGTATCGGGAACACAACAGGAAGGGAGAGTTTCTCATGAATTAGTTCCAGACCTCTTAAAATTCCTTTCAATCTTGCCTTAACATCTACGTTCTCCTGTCTGTGGGCTGTTACAAGGAAATACTCCTTGGGATTTAAATCTAGGGCTTTTAAGGCATTCACCTTCCTCTTAGCAATCTCTAGATTTTGATATACAGCATCTACAATGGTGTTGCCCGTGACGAATATCTTGTCTTCGTTTATCCCCTCTCTCAGTAAGTTCTTTTTGGCTTCATCAGTAGGAGCAAATAAATAGTCTGAGATATGATCTGTTAGAACTCTGTTAATCTCTTCAGGCATTCTTCTATCAAAACTTCTTAGGCCAGCCTCTACATGCCCCACTTTGATATGCAATTTTGCTGCTGATAGAGCCCCAGCCAGAACAGTGTTTGTGTCGCCTTCAACTAAAACGACATCGGGATTTTCTTTAATCAGAACTTCCTCCACACCTATCATTATCCTGCCAGTCTGGTCGGCATGAGTGCCTGAGCCCACATCGAGGTTGTATTTGGCTTCAGGTAATTCAAGCTCTTCGAAAAAGATTCTGTCCATCTCGTAAGAGTAGTGCTGACCTGTATGCAGGATAAAGTAGTCTAAATTTTGATTTTCGCATTCCCTTATTATGGGACTCATTTTGATGATTTCTGGCCTGGTTCCAAGAATGATGGAGATCATTTTTCAACCGCCAATTCATATACTTCGGACATCCTCTTCACTACAACCTCATAGCTAAAGTTCTCTTCAATGTGTTCTCTCCCATCTTTCCCCATAGTTTTTCTTAACTCATCATCTTCGAGTAATTCAATCACTTTAGACGCCATAGTGGTAGAATCACCTGGTTTTGTGAGAAAACCCGTTTTTCCATCAATGACAATTTCTTTGGTATCTCCGACATCTGTACCAACTACTGGAACCCCACATGATAATGACTCGAGACAGGTTGTAGGTGTGCCCTCCATAAAGGACGGCAGGATAGAAACTGTTGTTTTATGATATATATCTGGCATTTTGTCGTGGGGGACATGACCAAGTAGTTCTACTGGTAAATCAGAGTTTTTCAGCTTACTTGCGTTACTACCATCTCCCACTACCCAAAACTTCACATCCTCAATGGCTTTATGGACCATTTTAAAGACATCTATAAGGACATCAACACCCTTCCATCTTTCAAGCTTTCCTACATATGTCACAACCTTGGAATCTAAATCTGAATCACAATATCCGAATTTATCTGTGCAGACAGCATTTGGAATCCATTCTGCATCAACACCAAACTTCTTTTTAATCAATGGAATGTCGCATTTTGCTATGCTTAGAACTCTGTCAGCTTTCTTTGTTGTGAATAGTCCAAGTGTTTTATCGTAAATTCTCTCTTTTGCCAAAACTCTGAATGGAAAAAGCTCCTTCGTACCTTCGGAGAACGTTAAACCACCGTGGAATTGCAGAATATACTTGAAATTCTTGAAATATCTGGCTAAAGCAGCCATGTTTGACATGAAGAATATGTAAGAATGAACATGTACTATATCAAAATCCTCCCTGAGTAACTTGGTAAGAACATTCGCAACCGGGTTCATATTCCATATCAGGCCATAAGTTCGCAAAACATGGAGATGAAAATCATCCGAGTGATTTATCTCGTTAAAGTTTCCAATGCTTGAAGTATATACATGTACTTCATTTCCATGCTCAACTAAACGTCTTGCCAATTCATAAGCATAAATACCAGAGCCAGTTGGATAAGCTGGCCCCCAAAAAGCCGTAACCATTGCAATTTTCACTTTTTCACCTTTTTTAATTTCTTTAATTTCTCCATTCTGTTATCTATTTATGTCTAAACATCTCTTTTAACTGAAGTATCTGGGTCAATCCAGGTATCGCTTCCAATTTTTACACCTGGATATATTGAAACATTAATCCCGATCTTTACATTGTACCCGATAAAGGCTCCAAGCTTTCTTCTTCCACTGTCTATCCTTTTGCCTTTGATGGTAACCTTAACGTTCTCATTATCAAATCTGAGGTTGGCTATTTTGGCTCCAGCCCCTAAATTGCACCCCTCAGCTACAACAGAATCTGCAACATAATTCAGATGGGGCACATTGGATTCATTCATAATAACGCTCCTCTTCACTACAGAAAACTCTCCAACGACACAGTCATCTCCCACAACAGACTTCTCAACCACACAGTTCTTTATTTCACAATCGTCTCCAATTACAGCAGGCTTTCGTATCGTTGCGTTGCTCCATATTTCTGTATTCTCACCAACTGAAAAGCCTATTCTGTTGAGCATATACATGTTTACATCAAGATAATCCCACGGATAACCGATATCATTCCAGTATCCGTCTAGCGGGATCACTTTCACATTTTTAACGGAATTGAGCATCATTATCGAATCAGTCAGCTCAAATTCTCCCCTCTCACTCTTTTCAGTTTTCTCTATGAAATCTGGGAGGTTAACATCAAAATGGTAGATACCAGCGTTCACAAAACCACTGTTTGAGCCACTTTTCTCTCTAATGCTGACAAGTCTTCCCTCCTGGAAGATCACCTCTCCATATCTGGACACATCCTCATTCCAGACAATGGCCATGGAGTTTGGAGTTTTAACAACTTCATCAATGGATCCATCATAGAAAAGATCGCCATACAGCAGAATGAATTCATCGTCAATAAAGTTCCTGGCAGCATGAACGGCAGAGGCAGTTCCCTGTATCTTATCATCCCTGTAAAACTTCACTTCATCCTTCAAGTGATCTCTCATCGTCTTTTCCAGATAACCAACCACAACGGCAATCTCATCGATCCCATACTGCCTTAACATCTCGATCTGGTAGTCAATAATGGGTTTATTGCATACAGGAAGCATGGCTTTGGGTTTATAATCGGTTAGTGGCTGAAGTCTCTCTCCCTTTCCTGCGGCGAGGATTATAGCTTTCATATCACTGTCACACTCTTTGCCAGATTACGGGGCTTGTCCGGATCAAGACCCTTCAGGACAGCAAGCTGATATGCAAGGATCTGAATTGGTATTATCTGGGCGATTGGATTTAAATCTTCACATTCTGGCACCTTAACCCAGTAATCAAAGACCTCATGCCTGTCAGCGGAAACTCCTATTATGAACCCACCCCTCGCCTTAACCTCGCTGGCATTGGATATGACCTTCTTTTCATTATCTCTGGCTACAAAAACCATCACTGGAGTACCATCTTCAATTAAAGCTAGAGGCCCGTGTTTCAACTCACCTCCAGCAAAGGCTTCAGCGTGAATGTAGGACACCTCTTTGATTTTAAGGGCTCCTTCCATGGCTGTTGCATACTGCAATCCCCTGCCAATCAGATAGATGTGCTCTTCATTCACAAGCATCTCCGCCAGATATCTCAAATGCTCTCTCATGGATCTTGAAGTGAGGTTGTAAATATCCATGTACAGTCCCTGAAGTCTGTTAACCCCATCTTCGTATTTTCCGGCCAGAGCATAGGCAAGCAACGCCATAAGAGCTACCTGTGAGGTGTAGGTTTTCGTTGACAGAACGCATATTTCTGGCCCGGCATTCATCAGGAGGAACTCATCACTTTCCCGTGTCAGTGAAGACCCCATCTTGTTTACAATACCAATAACCCTGCTTCCTCGTATTTTGGCAGCCCTGACCGCTTCAAGAACGTCAGCAGTCTCTCCAGATTGAGATATGGCAAAGACGAGGGTATTTTCTGTAAGAAAATGTTCGTAGTTTTCAAACTCCGATGCCAGAGCTACATTGACGTGAGTATTTGCAATTTTGGAGAAGAGATAGCTTCCTGTCAGGCATGCGTGATAGCTTGAACCGCAGCCAACAAAGAATATGCCATAAGCCTCCCTTATCTCATCAGCAATCCTGTTGACCACACTTTCATCCTGCTGTATCGCCCTCTGTATGGTTTCACTCTGTTCGAGTATTTCCTTGAGCATGTAGTGCTCAAAGCCCCCTTTCTTTATTTGCTCGGCATCCCATTCTACTGTATCTACGGGTCGACTTACCTCGTTGCCCGAGAGGTTGTATATTCTGACCCCATTCTTGGTTGCTACCACAACATCGTAATCCTGCAGGTACACAACCTTCTTGGTATATTCCAGGAAGGAAGGTATGTCAGAGGACAGGAAAGTACCATGGTCAGCAATTCCAACCACGAGAGGGGAACCTTTTCTCGCAGCAAGAATCTTTTCCTCACCATTCTTTATTGCCAGAATGGCGTAGTTCCCTTCAAGCTGTGAAATGGTAGATATAAAAGCCTCCTCAAAGGATAGACCCCTCTTCAGTTCTTCCTCTATTAAATGGGCAATGACTTCAGAATCGGTTTCAGATTCAAATGTATGGGTTGACAGCTTCTCTTTCAGCTCTCTGTAATTTTCAATTATACCGTTGTGAACGATTGCAATGGTTTTTGTTGAGTCAAAATGTGGATGGGCGTTGATATCGTTAACCTCTCCATGAGTGGCCCAGCGATTATGGGCAATACCTATATCTCCTTCCAGATCAAGAAAATTCAGCCGTTTGTGTATCTCCTCTATTTTTCCTGCTGCTTTTTTGCATTCAACACCTTTTGAATTCAGAATGGCCATTCCAGCCGAATCATATCCCCTGTATTCCAGATTTATTAAGCCCCTTAAGAGGATAGGGCTGGCTTTCTCAGAACCAATATAACCAATTATTCCGCACATTTACAACACCAGATTACTTTAAAACCAAATACAGCCAAACACAGTTTCAACCAGATTGTATAATCCGGTATCCAATAACCTCTAATTCATTTTCAGCCATTTAGGAACCCGGACTTCCGGGTAATAATCAGATTGGAGGTGAGGGATAGATAATATTAATGATATTCATCCTCTTCCTTTTAAAGTCCCCTTGTGTTTGTGAACGAAAACCCCTTGCTCTTATGCTCAGTTTACCTTGCTTTTGAATGAGGAATTCCAGTCAATTGCCTTTCACATCCTTTACCTGATTCCAGCATTCATCTTCTCTGTCTGATACACTCAATCATAAAGCTTAAGTTTTTATAATTCCTGCGAAATTGCCTGATAATGCTTCTGTTCGGTCACATCGGAATTACCATCGGAGCAGCTCAGTTAATCGAATCAAAGCTGGGAATCAGGATAGACTACAGATGGATAGCCTTTGCTTCGTTGCTACCTGATATGATCGATAAACCGGCAGGGATGATACTGCTTCCTCTGGATAACGGCAGGGTCTTTGGTCACACCCTCCTGTTTCTTCTTGTGCTGTTGCTGGCCGGATCCAGATACAGAGGATTTCTGTTCCTGGCCTTTGGCTCTCTTTTCCATCTCTTGGAGGATGAGATGTGGAATGAGCCCGTAACGGTATTCTGGCCCCTGTTAGGAGACTTTCCTGCCGGAGAACCCATCACTCTGTATGAATATTTGGAGAGGGTCCTTTATGAGTATGTCCCTTCCTTCTCCCGTGTGTTCATTTCGGAGGTTATTGGCTCTATCATACTCGTAAGATTTATGTGGACAAGATATGTTGGAAGGCCTGAAAAGGCCTGAAAAGGCTGAAAAAGCTTGAAAAGGTTTTGTGAAGGCCACCATAACTGACATCATAGATACCCCAAACTAACCCAAACCGGCCTATCCTCATCCTGAATCGGTTCAGCCGGTCCGGTTTTTCAGGTTAGACGAAACTTTCTATGGTCTGTCTGGATATTTTAATGTATTTTTTTACCACGGAAACAAAAATCTCCCTTTGCCTTGAAAACGTCATCCAGTATGTGTCGCTAAATCCGTCCATCTCTGTCAGTTCCTTCAGTATCAGCCGTATCTGTGCATCAGATATTTTATATCTCTTCTTTCCGAGGTCTTTTTTCATTTTTGAGAGGCAGTTAACAAAGTAGCCTATATTCTTCCCTTTATCCGAGGAGACGTTTTTAACAGTCCCACAGTTACCGCAGTAAGGGTGTTGTTTGATTATGCCGTTTTGCATGGGGAGCCAGTCAGCTCCCACGGATGCGTGTTTGCATCCCGGTACATCATTCCTTGTCAGATCTCCTGAAAGAGACATTCTCTGAATCACCTCTATTTCCCGGTCTGCATGGGAAATTCAGAAACAATCCAGAAGTGATCATGGGGCACTTCAGGATTACCGATGCCATATTCTTCTGAACCTGTCCAATCACCTTGGCTATATATGCCAGATAAAGGCAATTCCGTTTCCATCGTATATCTCCCCTTCTGATCCATAGTGTTTACTGTGGCGTTGTTATGTGAACTGGGCTTACACCTGCAATACACATAACGCCCCCCAATACTAATCCAGCAAAGCGATTGCAGGTCTCATTATAGTAACAATTATTAAACAAATTTAAAGTTTTTGATTATATGTCCGGTGGATAATTTTTCATTACTAACCAAATTAGTAGAAAAAATTTCAAAAAATTGGTTAAGATTTTACACCACTCCCCTGTGGTTTAAATTGCTGAAATCGAGAAGGAAGTGGTTTTATAATGAATACGGTCATAGATGTGAACACATCATGCAAGATCTGAGAGTAAATTGGTGAAAGGGATTCCTGTATTTTTGCAGATAAGAAGGAAGTTGATGAATGATAAATGATAAGCCAGACCCCTCAGATTTTTTGATTAATAATACGAAGAGCTTTGGCTATATAGAATGACCTCACACCGTTTCTACTACTTCATCTCGTTCCTTATAAGTTATAATGGAAAAATTTATATTGACTAATGACCATGATAATAAGGACAACCATTGCAGTCAAGGCCAGTCTTCCTGCGATGGTTGGTCCCTTTTTCCTATTTTATTTTTCCAAGATTTGAACAGGTTGAGTGGTTAGACGATTAACACCTTTAGATAGATTATTGGAGAAAAAGATAAATTGGAGAAGATGATAATTTGAAATGAATTGATTGATAGTATTAAGTGGGGGGTAATATGGCAAGACTCAATGAAAAAGTCCTAGCTAGCCTTATCAAAAGAGCCCTGGAAATCGAGGAGAACAACACCAACATTACCATGAAACTCTTCATGGTTGAAGACAACACTGAAAGACGGAAAGTCTTCTACGAGATCATCCGGGATTCAGAGTTCCATAAATCCATCCTCACTGACTGGCTCGAATGGCTCAAAGGGGAACTACCTCCCGAATCTCCCGTAAAGGATTACAGCTTTGAAGAGATGTTCATCGATCAGAAGCTCCACACTCTGAAGAAGATCGAGACCATGGCCAGAGATTTCTACAGATATTTCCTCAGCGATCTGAATGCTTCAGATCTGGAGAGGCTCATAGGGAAGGAGAATGGCGAAGAGCTGATATCCACCCTTAAAACACTAATTCAGGAGAAGGAAAACCACCTAAAAATGGTTGAGCAGCTCCAGCACATGGGTTGATTCTAAGGATCCTACTAGCTGGTGGTAATATGAGATAAGATGAAGTAGTGTATGGTGTCGAATGCGAAAAATTCAGGAAAGTCTTAACGAAATGATTTAGATGTTATGAAAGAACGTGGAAAAGCTCAAACAGTGCTGACAGGTGATTAAAAACGTTAGAAGTGGGAAGGTGTAATGTGGTTGTGTCCTTCAGAAGAACCCTTAAGGAATGTTTTTAATTTTAAGGAATGATAAATTTATCTGGTTTGGGTTTATATCGTATGCTCAATAATATTGCTCTTCTCTCGAGATGATTTAAGGACTTCTAGGTATTCCTGAAATAAGGCTATTCGATTTTTGATCATATTTTTATGAAATATGTAAGCAATCTGGTGTGGTATGGGGGTAGTAGTAGCATAAGGATATATAGTTAACCAGAGAACCGAAATATTTAATAATTATTAAATCCTTTCCAATAGGTAAACCCTGTAGATGAGGTTGTGGGTTTTTTTTAACTTGCAGCCTTTTCTGCTTGGGTTACGAGAAGGGGGATATTTTAGATGAGGAGTCTAGTACTCCCCATTCTGGGTAGGTGGGACTCTTTAAAGTTTAATAGACTTAAAATTTCCAAGAATTCAATAAAAAAAGCAGTCCCGAGTCTCGTTACACTTCTAACCCTTGTGTTTCTTACAGTTTTGAGTGGAACTACTTTAGGAGGATGCGTTGAGCAGAGGGAAAACAACCTGTCAAAAGGTAAAAATGATAACGTACCACCAGCTCCCGCTTCAATGTATCTGTCTTTAGGTGAGTCCAAGCAATTAAGTTACTGGAACCATACCATAACAGTTAGCTTTACGTCATCCAACATGGACAGGGTAATTATTGTTACTGTTGATGAGCAATCTAAGACTTTCATAAAAAATGTGAGTGATAATCCACGAGGTATTTATTGGGAAGAAAATAATCTTAACTTTGAGATAAAACCGGTTTTGTGGGAGGTAAGGGATAATAAGGAAATTCCCATTTATGAAAAAACTTGGAACACGTCTGAGATCTATTTTGAAGTTTATTTGAGTGAGGTGAGATGATGAAAAAAATCATCTTGTTATTTTTGTTAGTTTTCATCCTGTCGTTATATAAAGTCTCAGCTGTCCCAGCAGTATCTGTTGTTCATACACTGAAACAAGATGATGGAACGGAGTTCCAAGCCATAATGTGGGGAGATGAATGGCAACATGGTTGGGAGACCATTGAAGGGTATACAATTGTGTATGATGATACCTCAAAGAACTGGGTCTATGCTATAAAAGATAGTAGAGGATCACTTGTACCTTCTGGATCCATTGTAGGGAAGGATCCTCCTCCTTCTGGCGTAACAAAGCACCTAAGGCCTTCTCCTCGAATGCAACCTCCTGGTGTGAGAGTATCTGGTGTAGTAGGAGTATTATCGGCTCCTCCTCCCCCCAGCAAGGTAGTACCCCCCACAGGAACTGCAAACATTCCTGTTATATTGATAAATTTCAATGATACAACCACTACCTATAATTCCTCAGACTTCAACACTCTCATTTTTGGTAGTGGCACCAATAGCATGAAGGATTATTACGAGGAGGTTTCTTACGGGACGTTTAGCATATCTCCAGGTCCAAGTGGTGTTGTGGGATGGTATACAGCAGCTTATTCCCACAACTACTATGGACAGAATGATGCATATGGAAGGGATATGTGGCCAGGAGACCTCGTTTATGAAGCTGTTGCAGCAGCAGATCCTCTAGTTGACTTTTCAGCATACGATAGTGATGGAAATTGCATTGTTGATGTTGTTGCGATAGTTCATCAGGGAACTGGCGAGGAGACAGGTGCTGGCTCTCCAACGGATATATGGTCCCATAGGTGGACCCTTTATGGGGCCTGGTACTATGGCTATAGCCATTACCCCCTGTATAACACAAGTGATAGTGATACCTCTTGCCCTGCTGGTTATGTAATCAATGATTATATCATAATGCCTGAACTTTATAATTCCACCACAATCTCGACGATAGGCGTGTTTACTCATGAATATGGCCATGCTTTTGGTCTCCCAGATCTATACGATACAGATTACAGTTCAGAAGGAATTGGTAGATGGGGGCTTATGGGAAGTGGTAACTGGCTTGGTAGCCCCCCTGGCTCTTCTCCAGCACATATGTCTGCATGGTCCAAGTACTACCTGGGCTGGGTAAATCCAGTCAAGGTTACCGCATCTCTCTTCAATGAGCCGATAAACCAGAGTGAAACCTATGATGATGTCTACATGCTTCTCGATAATCCTGGCGATAGCCCTGGCAACTTGGACTGGACAAGATATGGCAATGGAACTGGAGAATATTTCCTCATTGAGAATAGAAGAAAAACGGGTTTTGATGCTTATCTTCCTGGAGAAGGTTTGTTGATCTGGCATATCGACGAGAGCCAAGAGGATAACACAAATGAATCTAATTATCTGGTGGCTCTCGAGCAAGCTGATGGTCTTTTTGATCTGGAAAATGATATCAATCGAGGCGATGCAGGCGATCCATGGTATAACTCTGTGATCGGGTTTACTGAAGCCACAATCCCGAATTCAAATCTGTATAATGGGAGTTTGAGTGGTGTTAGAGTCACGAACATAAGTCAATCTGCCACCATTATGACTGCCAATCTGATAGTTGGCTGGCCTCCACCCACCATAACCTTCGTCTCTCCAACTCCCTCCAACAACTCCGTCATAAATGTCAGCTATGTTTACATCAACATAACCGCCAGCGAACCCTTAAACA
>MTND01000025.1 GCA_002010305.1 Archaeoglobi archaeon JdFR-42
ATGATTTTCGATAACGTGATTGAGCTGGAAAGGGAATACAGTGATGGGGATATAAACAGATCCATCAAGCTTATAAAGCTTTCAAAATATCTGGACTACAGTCAGGTGGAGTATAGAATAGAAAGGGACGGAATGTATTTGACAGGTCCATTGATGAAGAATTGCAGGATATTATAGGGACAGAAACTCTCAATTTTTAGTTATCTGGAGATTCTTGAATCTCTCGTATTTTAACTCCTCTTTTAGGTTTTCCTCTTTTAATCCACAGTTCAAACAAGATATCTTGGTTCGATTTCTTCATCTAAAACCTCTTTTAATAATTTCCCAACTTGCCTTTCAACCAGAGGATTGCTTCTTTAAACCTTTCAACATCCTTTTTGAATTCACTTGTAGTGCTAACTGTATGCCATTTTGAGAAATTAAAAAGCAAAATAGATGAAATTACTGGAAATTTAGATTTGAGAACGACCAATGATTATATAGGATTTGCGTTACATGGCAGATTATTCTGTTTAGTATTTGTTCAGAAACAAGGATTGAAGATTGCTCTACCTCTTAAAGGAGATACTGAAAGCGATAGATTTGGTGGATGCCCTCCAGATGAAAGGTGGGGTACATCTAAAGATTACTTGGGAAGAAGAAATCGATGAAGAACACTGGAATGGATAAGATTGGCTCACAGAAAAGTGAAGGAAGGTTGAAATGCAGATTGACCTCCACAAAGTTTTGAGCAAATAGAAAAGAGTTATGCCGAGGTTATAAGCCTCATAAAAAAGAGAATTGTCGATTTAAAGTTGGAGAGAGAAGAGATTTTTGAGTATCCTCTACGGGCTATTAGGGAAATAATAGTTAATGCTGTAGCCCATAGGGATTACTCTTCAAAATCTCCGGTGTACATAAGGATATTTGAAGACAGACTTGAAGTAGAAAATCCCGGAAATCTGCTTGAATTGAGTATAGACGATTTGAAGAAGCCCCATCGCTCAGTGTTAAGAAATCCAAAGATTGCTGAAGTTCTGTATTACATAGGATTCATCGAAAAGTGGGGAACTGGAACTCTTGTGGTAATAAAATCCTGCTTGGAAAACGGAAACGATGAACCAATTTTTGAGAGTAATGGAACGTTTAAAGTTATAATACACTCTTCAGTGAACTTCCAGTTTAATGAAATCGAGGGAAAAATACTGGAATACTTGAAAGAGAAAAAAGTTGCGAGGAGAAAAGAGATAGAGAAACTTCTTGGTGTGAAAGAAAGTACTGCAAGGAGGTATCTTGAAAACCTTCAGAAGAAGGGGTTAGTATCTAAAGTCGGGAAAGGAAGAGAAACAAAATACGTAATTGTCGAAATTTGAGTTTGCTTTTAATTTTCAGATTTAGAAATTCATCAGAAAAGCTCCTGTAGCAATTCTTTTCCAAAATTGCCCGTTCTGTATACCTTGATCCTTTTTAACGATCCTCTCTTTACTCAAATCGACTCCTTTCACACCATTTCTCTCTGGAAACTCTATGATTGCAGGATTATCAATGTAAACTGAATAAATTCCACCATTTTCTAAATCCAACTTCTTCTTCGAGTTCGGTCTTCTTTTACTCAGATGGCCTGTATTTCTCGAAGTTACAGCTAAATAGATTACGTCCTTTGCAGAAGACTGTAGTTCTCCTACTTCCCATGCTGGTAATTCCACCAGTAGGGAATCAATAGTCCTCTTTAGGGTTGAGGTATTTCTCTTTCTATTGCATCACTGTATGATTCCTTCTATGATTCTATCTATCAATTTTCCAACCTTTTTTATTGCTTCTTCTATATCCTCTACCCTTAGGGACTATATTATCATCCCAAATCTTGGATTCTCGTTATCTACCTCTACTTGCGTTATCTTTTCTTTCTTCAGATTGTCTCTTTCTCTTTCCAATTCAATTCTTAGCTTTTTTGCTATTTCTTTCCATATTTCTAGCTCTGAGCGTGGTGTTTTAAGTTCTATTAAAAACCTAAATATTATTTGCCCTTCTGGTTCCGATCCGAGTACTGTCCTCTTAATCTTGTATTTTAAAGATTTCTTTTCATTTATTATAAAATTTTTAGGATATATCTTTATCCTTTTGTCTTTATAGTGTCCCCTTAAATCCACAGGTAGATACATTGCAAAGTGGTCGTAAATTTCTTTTCTAATTTCCTCTAGCTTTGTCATTTTTGCAGCTCTCCAGCTAAGAAACGCAAATATAACTGCCAAAATCGAGACCACCAGTGTCGCTATATCTATCCCATTCATAACCTCTCTTCAACATAGGATCTTATGATTTTTAAAAATTTAGATTGTTTTACTTGAATCTCATCAAATCTTCTCAGGAAGAATTAACTTAAGCGCCCCATCTTTATATAGGATGCTTATCCCACTGATTGTCTCAAGCACAGCCTTTATCTCAAAATCATCCGTGATTGAACTACACTTTGCTTACGGAGCTTCTCCCGAACTTACTGTCTTTCTGCATGAACTTGCACATGCTGTTGATGATCATCTCTATGGCATACATGGCGATCAGATACCATTGCATGAAGTTGTTACCGAGTTCGATGCAGCTGTCATAGCTTTCATAAGAAAAGTTCAATATCGATGACAATGGAGCGTTATAAAGCTGATGCTGCCCGAAGACTACTGACCTCAATTTCTTTTTTATCTATAAATTTTTTAATATTTTCTATTCAAGTTTTACACAGTCCTTCAAATGAATTACAACCGGTTTGGAAAGTATTTCGCCATGTAGCTCTCGGAGGGTAGATAACGTAACGTAGCTATTAAAAAAGTAGGTAGCTGCTTTAATTTTTACTCGGTGTGGATACAAAGTTAACTTTACCTTATCCGAACGGGCCATATTTAACACCTAAATTCTCTAAAAATTGTTTGAGTCTATCAGCTAATTCATCATATGTTCTTACCTCATAGTTTTTTAGTTCTGCATTAAGTTGCTTTAAACGATCTCTCTCTTCTGAGGTTAAACTTGTACTCAGGCCTATTATAAGGAGACCATGAACCTTTTCTGCTTTCATATCTGAATACCTCCACGACCTCATATACTCAATATTGTTTCTAATATAGTTCAGGTATCCTTCTATCTGAGCTTTAGCATCTTTTAGGTGCTTATGTTCAGGTATAAATTTTCCACTTGTGAATAATCTTTTCTTTGGGGATTCTAGTTCGACTATAATGTATTCGCCTCCTGGCGTCTTTATGATGAAATCCGGTACTAGATCCTCAGAAAGCCTTGGCTTAGATTCAACACTTTCATACCCCATCCAAAGGAAGTATGGATGGTCTTTTAAGAATTCTTGCATCTCTGGCTCGTCAATGTCTTCTTCATGTAATAGTTCCTCAAACTCTTGAAGCGCTTTTACAAGTATGGTTACTGGGATTTTTGGTATTAGAGCATCTAAGTATCTCCGTGTTTCCAATGTTGCATGCTGTATGGCCATCTCCTTAGTATAGTATTCTTTTGTGCTTGTACCGATAAGCCATAAGAATCCTATCCTTCTTACGATTCTCTGACCATTCTTTACATATGCGATGCCTACATCAACCAATTTTACACTACCAGCATTTACTCTCACAAAAAGAATTGGTTTTTCCATAACAAATGTTGTGGATTTAAATAAGCAGTCGATAATGTCTTTAAATAGATCATAGAATTCTTTTGTAACGAGATTCACATTCTCAATTCGAGTGAATTCACCGTTTATTACGAAGAAACCCCTCTCACTATTGTTGGAAAGTTTATGAAGAACACATTCTTCGATGCGCTTATCCGTCTTGCGGACAGTTATCTCCCAATTTTTACTTCTCTCTACAAATTCAATTGCGACACCATTCTTCTCCGAGATTATACAAGCTATTCGGTGAGGATGTCGCATATACTCTGGAAATATAAGCTCAGCGTTTAGGTATTGGGATACAGCATCTTCAATATGTTTAACAAAGGAAAGTACGAACTCCTTAAGTTGACCTCGTGAAACTCTATCCATGTTATTTATTCATGAAGTTATTTGTTTTTTTAAATATTTTTGGTATCCCATATTTGAGATCTTTCAGCCACACACCCTAGATGCGGCTCCCAGCAGAGAAGCCTTGTGGAGGTGGTTTGGATGAGTTTTGTAGTATACCCGGTTTATAGAAACATTGGATGCTTTGAGCTCGTTTACACTAGATATTCGGCAATGAAGGCCGTTGAAATGATGCTATGCTGTAAGTGTAGTGTAATTGTTAAAGTTGTTCTGGAGGCTTAGCTATGTCACCAGAAACAGAGTACTAAGAAAGAAAATTCGTATTGGTCGTTTACAGATAAACAAGACAGAGTTCAGTGTTCTGCCTTTCCAAACTTTGAAGCAGTTATCTCTAATGCGTTAGCCAGAAGAATTACCGCATATGCGTGGCATGGATGACCCATACATTCCAGACAATTTTCATCTCCACTTATCTCGCCCGAAACTGGGCACCAGAAGTCAGCCATGATATAATATTTTTTAGAGATTATTTATAAAATTTCTCTCTGTACGTGGATTAATGAAACTGGTTCTCACTTATTTTAAGATGATGAGGTCAAATGAGTTATTTCCCCCTTTTCCTTATGACCTTTTCCAGCCTGCTCTCTAACATATCAGAGTCTGTGTACGGACACTGGATATAATGCTCCACCGCTTTAGCAAGAGCATCTTTTGTCGTACTCTCACCACTTCTCTCCTTCAGCTGTGCAAGAACTTCTTCTGTGAGCACGGTTTGGGAATGTACTAGCCTTACCATTCAATCACCACCTTTATCATGACATAACCATTTTAGACCTTTAAATGCAAGCTAACTTATAGATCGGAGTCTTTCAACCATCTCTATATGCTCTTCCTCCCATTCTACCAGAGTTTCGAGAGTGGAGATCAGCTTCTCTCCTATCTGTTCATCGCACATGGCCTCTATACCCATCTTTCCAGCTTTCAGATCCTCGAGAAGACTTTTATAGAAGTCTCTGGCCAGGGTCTCGATTTTCTTTAAGGTGAGATACCTCTGGTCGAAGAACATATCTTTAAAGTTGTAATCCCTGACTTCGATGATAGAAAGAGCTCCAACATGGAAGCATTCCACCACTTCTGCGAGCATGGCCTTGTGATATTCATAATCTCTGAGCAGCGTATAAAGAATTTTCCTGCATTCAGGGTCGTCTTCTACAAGATATAGTTGCATCACAACTTGAGAATCTCTCTCCTCAATTTCCAAGGCTCTCTTGATCAGACCTACCAGTACTTTTTCATCGACTTCTTCCAGATTCTCATTACCCCCCCCCCCGGGAGTTTAAACCGCTTCGTTAGAACTTCACTAATTTCTCCTTCTTTTCTATTATCCATTGTATCCTGCCCCTTTCCATTTTTAAAAAATGGAAGGATATCAACCATCGCAGAAAGACTGGCCTTATCTACAATGGTCGACTATTATTATTATAACAATTATTTCATATAAATTTTTCCCCTTATAACTCATAAGGAATGAAATGGAGCAATGGAGACGATGTGAGCTCGCCCTATATAGCTAAAGCTGCCCATATCACCGATTAAAAAATTGAAGATATTAAATCTTACCAGCAGTATTCATCCATCAGATTCTCCTTTGAATCGTAAAGATAGGCTATATCTCCATCGTTGTTCCATATGGCTTTTCTGTTTTTCCAGTAAAGTCCCTTCTAAAGTTATTTTCCTACTCCCTGAGATATCACTAATAAGCCCTATCATGATGCTTGAATGTGACGAATCTAACGTAATCTCCCTCGATTTTGAATATTATGACGAAAGATCCGAGATGTGCCCTTCTCGATCCCTTCGTCTTGTACCTAGTTTGTAATGTTCTGGATTGGCGAGAATCTCTTCAACTTTTGATTGTAATCTCTTAAAAGTGGTATAGTCCTTTTTCTTAAGTCTCTCTGCTATTTTAAGAAACTCATCGAAGAAATCTGCCTTGTAGGGTATAACTCTTCAAAAATAGCTTTTATCTCATTTAAGTCTCCACATCTCTTGAATTTGCCCTCATCCAGATCTTTTAATCCTCTTTTGATGCTCTCAATAAATTCTTCATCATCATAGATCAAAAGCTCATCTCTCAACTCCTCAAGTTCCTCCTTCCTCCTCTCAAGCTCCTCAATAAATTCTGTTATATCATTAACAATATCTACCAAGACTTTAAGAGTCATAGTATTACCGATTAGATTTAATCCCCTAATTATTTAAAAATACTTCCCACTATGAGTTACTCTGATAGCTTGATTAAAAAATAAACTGTTCATCTCTTTAACCAAAAAAGTTCAGATAATTATCGATCGTCTATTAGAGCATACCTCTCAACTTTTGTTGTGAATTAAACATATCAACTATGGTAACAAGACCAATTACTACTACTACGACTACTACTAATTTTTTACAATTTCATAATCTTCTCATTCTAACCGTTTATTCCTGGCTAATCTCTCCTCAAACCCCTGTTTTCCAATCCAGATATTAACCAACCATACCAAACTCAACTGAATTTTTAACTACTACTACTACCAATTTAAAATCTACTCCATATCTCAAATAAGCAATTTCTCCGACCAATTTCAGGAAAAAAGAATGGAGAATGCGTATCTCCACAACCATCAGAATTTCCAAAGGGGTAGTGGGGGGGTAACCGCCATAGTCACTATGGCGGTTAGGGGGTACCTATAGGCCAACCTCCAATGAGATGGACACACCCCCTTCATTCAAAAGACATCTCACCCCAACAAGCTGATCGACCTAGGCTTCCTTACTCAACTGCAACAGTATCTCCATATACTCTGGATTCTCCCTAACCTTCTCAACCACAGCTATCATGTTCTGCAACCTCTCAAGCAAGGCAGGATCTTGCATGATGAGAGCCATTAACTCCCTGGCGATTTTAGGCTCCTCCATCTCCAGCTTCAGCCTTTCCCCTTCGTCCAGGATTAGAGCGCATCTCCCGCAGAAGTTATCTGTGGGAGCGTTCACATACCCGCATCTCGGGCATTTGATGGGTTTAACCATCTCCTCTTTCTCCTCTTCCTCCCCCATTCCATAAATTCGATAGACGGCATTATCGATGTCCCTGCCCGACAGATGCACATAGATGCGGGGCATCTCACTGCCCATCACCCAGCCGAAGTAGTGACACATCTGCGCTTCAGTTAAATGATTGGCAAGAATTGAAGCTCGAGAATGCCTCAGCATGTGGGGATTAACCCTCCTGTTTATCCCTGCCTTTAAGGCAGCCTGCTTGATTACCTTGCTCAAACTCTGATACTCCAATGGCTGGCCGAAGTTCCTCTGGCTCAGACTGCAGAACACATAGCTATCAGGCTCTTTAACGGGATGTATGTCCAGCCATCTCCTCAGATACGGGCCAGTCAGAACGATGGGAATAACCCTCTCTCCCGTCTTGCCTTTAACCTTAATCTTTGCTCCAGCCTTGTTCCAGGTTATATCCCTGATCATCAGCCCTGCCAGCTCTCCTATCCTCAATCCAGCCTCATAGCCTAACGCTATCAGGGCTTTATCTCTAGGATGCTCAGCAGCCTCGATCATGGCGATGATCTCCTCCTCGGTGAGAGTGTCTGGCTTCCTATCCTCTTTTTTCTCTCCCCTTAGCAGCTTTAAACCCGGCCAGGCCTCTCCTCTCAACCAGCGGAAGAACTTCCTCAATCCCTTTCGGTATTCGTTCTTGGTGTGAATGCTGTAATCTCTGGACTCGATCTCGGCAAGGACATCAACCACGTCCTCCTCATCCCACTCATCGAAGGGTTTGCTATTGATATGAGCCACAAGCCTCAGAGTTGTCATATACCTGGATATCCTGGCAGAACCAACTCCTTTAGCCCTCAAATACTTAACAAACTTTAGAATGAGCTCTTTATCCCTCTCATGTATTTCAGATTCCTCTAACAGGCTCTCTTCTCTCTCCACTCTCCTGTCATAGTGGTGGATGTCCATCATCTCTAACTTGATTTGAAGGTATATAAATTTTAGGATTCTATAATTAAATTAATGGTGCCCTTCCTCGGCGTCCCTTCTCAATATACACCCGTCGTATCATTTATGAACTGGCACTTTTCTTTGTTTAATATGAGATTACAATAGACCTATATCAAACCAAGGAAAAAGAGACAAGGCTAGATAAAATACCCCCTCGAGAAGATGAAGAGAAGATAGACATCTTATAAACATGTATTCTCCAGTAGAATTGAAACTTATATTTAAGATAGTAGCCGAATTAACATAATGGATTCCTCTATCATAAAATTGGAAATCCAGTTGAGATGAAATAAAACTCAAAATTAAAGCATGAGGGTCTGAATGAAAGCAAAGCTCAGCTATGAAAGGGGCACAATAACGATCAAAGGAGATGTCCACATCCCATTTGCTACGTATGACTCAAGATCGGATTGTCTCAGAGCCATGGCGTTCAAATATAGAGATATATTAAGGTACTTGGATAAATCCAGAGTCGATTACGTGGATGGAGTTATGAATTTAATTCCCTGCCCCTTTTTTGAAGCTGAGATAGAGCTCAGAGAGTACCAGCAGCAAGCTGCTGAGAGATGGTTGATGGATAAGAAAGGATGTATAGTCTTGCCAACAGGCTCTGGAAAGACTTATGTTGCTTTGGAGATCATAGAGGAACTGTCCGTTCCAACTCTCATAGTTGTTCCAACTTTAGATCTGGTAGATCAGTGGAAAGAGGAGCTATCTATATTTGGAGAGGAATGGATTGGGGAGTTTTCAGGGAGAGAGAAAGAACTCAAGCCTATCACAGTCTCAACTTATGATTCAGCTTACATAAATGCTGAATTGCTGGGTAATAAGTTCATGCTTCTCATCTTTGATGAGGTACATCATCTTCCATCCGAGTCTTATAAACAAATTGCAGAAATGTCAGCAGCACCTTATCGTTTGGGTTTAACTGCAACTTATGAGAGAGAAGACAATCTCCACTCTTTACTGCCAGAGCTTGTTGGAGGTAAGATATTCGAGCTTAGGCCTGAGGATCTTGCCGGGAAACATCTTGCAAGGTATATAGTGAAGAGAATATACCTTCCTTTAACGGAAGAAGAAAGGAAGAGGTATGAAACGAAAGCCAGAATTTTCAAAGAATACATTAGGAGAAAAGGATTAACTCTGAGAAGTATTGAGGATTTTCATAAGGTTGTGATGGCCACAGGATACGATACAAGGGCTTATGAAGCATTAAAAGCCTGGGATGAGGCGAGGAAGATAGCACTCAACTCAAGAAATAAGCTGATAAAGCTGAGAGAATTGCTGGAAAACCACAGAGAAAATAAGATAATCATATTCACTAGGCATAATGATTTAGTCTACAAAATATCAAGGCTGTTTCTCATTCCACCGATAACCCATCGCACCTTAAAAGATGAAAGGCAAACCATCCTTGAGGGTTTTAAGAAAGGCATTTTCAAAGCAATTGTAAGCAGTCAGGTGCTGGATGAGGGAATTGACGTTCCTGATGCAAATATCGGAATAATTATGAGTGGAAGTGGAAGTGCACGGGAGTTCATTCAGCGTCTTGGTAGAATACTGAGGCCATCCAAAGATAAGAATGAAGCCATTTTGTATGAGCTTGTTTCAAGGGAAACAGGAGAGGTACAAACATCGAGGAGGAGACATGCTTCCAAAAGATCTCCTTGAAGTGAGGAAATCAAAAGGGAAAATTTATCCAAAATTTGCTGATGAGAGATATATATCACTGGCTGAGCGAGTTATTGAGGTATTCATTTCTGGAAAAGGTAAGAAATATGGTTTGGTTCTATCGATTTTGAAATCCCTTGAAAATGCGAGAAATTACAGGAAAGTCAGAGGATTTGCCAGGATTATGGATAGATTCTGTGAGAAGGCGTGTATGTTCGACTCTCCCGATCCGGCTGAAGTTAGGCTTTTTCTATTCAAAAGAGGGTACACGACAACAAAAAAAGAGCGACAACAGGCCATTGAATATGCAGCCGAGCATTTCAATACCACACCCCAGATTATTGAAAAAGCCATGTTTGCAGACAAAGAAGAGGAGTTCATTATTACCGATGTTAAATACATATCTCCTGAGATGCTAATCAAACTTTATAACCTCTCTCTACTTCAAACCACCCTCTTCAACTCTTTAAGGCTGACATTCTGGATTTCATCCGGCCACAAGGACGTATTCCGTCGTATTAAGTGGCTCGGGCTGATGTATGATCTCTATAATAAGAACGGGCAGACAATAGTGGAGATAACAGGAGTTGCATCCATTCTTAAAATGACTAGGAAGTATGGGGTCTCTATGGCCAAACTCATTCCATCCATCATTAAGTCTGGGGAGTGGTGGATTAAGGCTGACATTCTGGATGACAACACAAAGAGAGTTTACCATCTGGAAGTTGATAATGAATACTCTAATCTATTCCCTGAACAGGAAGAGAAGATAGAGTATGACTCCTCTCTTGAAAAGGAATTTGCTGGAAATATTAAAGCCATAATGGATGTTGAAGTAATAAGGGAGCCAGGTGTTATTAAATCAGGAAAATATGCCTTCATACCAGACTTTCTCATAAAAGCAGGAGAAAAAGAAGTGTATGTGGAGATAGTGGGTTTCTGGACTGATGAGTATCTGAAAAAAAAGCTGAAAAAGATACACCAAGCCAACTTGCCCATAATTGTGATTGCGAGGGAGGAATATGGAGAGGGAGAATCAGAGGATGTGATCATGTTCTCCAAAAAAATACCATATAACAAGGTCATAAAGAGAATAGATCACTATTTGAAAGGAGACGTGGATGATATAGAATTTGAAGGAGATATTATCAACCTGATGGAATTGTCAAAAGTCCACAGAGTTCCTGTAAGCCAGATATCCAGAAAGATCCCTGAAAGATATATTCTTGCTGGAAGTTATGCAGTGAAACAGGAGGTTTTTGAGAGATTAAAAAAAGAGGTAAAAGAGGTTAATCCTAGAAGGTTATCGGATATTACCCCCATTCTAAAGAAGTATGGAGTAGGATCTGACATCCTTCAGGCTATGGGATATGAGGTGAAGTGGACAAGTTTGAGCGAGGAGAATGCCAATATAAGAAAAATAATGTGACAAAACCAGTTATGAGAATTTAAACTGTTTTAGGGTTTAATAGATTAGAAAAGTATGCTACTGACTGGAGCAGTGACAGTCCCTTTTGTGTGGGTTAGTTGTATGGTATTAAAATATATACATAAAAATAATTGTCTATCTGACATATAAGATTTCTTAACCGAAATTAATCTCATCTCAATTTGAATAGAATAAAGCTGTGGAAGTAAGGTTTTAACTCCGTTAAGAGCTTCTTTTAACGAGAGAATGAGTAATGGCACTCAGTTCCTAAGAGTATCCAACGTAAACATTATTCTCTTTTTTGTGAATCTCTCTCAATTCTCTTCAATTCTTTAAATTCTTTTTCAATTTTTCTAAGTTGTGTTAACTCAATATGTCGAGCTTCTGATGCAGAGCCGAAAGTTGAAACAGCATATGGAACCAGATACGTTAATAGAATCTGAAAAATGTCTGTGTTAGTTAAAGTACCGTGAAATAGAGCATCATAATGGTTTATTAAGGCAAGAACAGTTCCAACCACTAATGCAACTTTCACAGAACGATATATACAAACCCTGTTTGTTGCGTGCTTTAGAAATAGCCTCATAGCATGTATGTGGATAATTACAGCTTTACATACTCTTCATTCTGACGATATGGCCAGTTATTTCACTTAGTTTTTGTATATTCGACATCAATGTTGAATGTCTTATTAGTTTTTTATTATGTACAGACCTCATAACAACTCGCCTCGTTTCTCCCATGAGTGTTTTTGTATTTAAATTTAATAGATTTTAGAATTTAGACTATTATTGTGGAAGGGGGAGGGGGGCGAGGGATGGGATAAAATCCGAGGTCGTCATTGAAGTCGACTTTATTAAGTAGCTCTATTAAAAGTAGAAACTAAGTATTAAAACACTGAATTTAACTTTTTTAATCTTCACATGCAATCCAATTTAGAGGAACACCATCTGCTTTGCTTTACATTCATCAATTCTCATAATTTTAAATTTAGAGAGTTAAAATGATTGTAGTGGAAATGAGAGAGATTGAACAAAAAATCAAATGCCCCAGCCGGGAATTGAACCCGGGTCATGGGCTCCGCAGGCCCACAGGATATCCGCTACCCCACTGGGGCAAACTTAAGCTCTCTACTACCCTCTGAACTACCTTCATTCTACTTTTAAGTATTTTGTTTCAGGTGTGTTGGAAGTATTGTGGTAAGAGTAACCGATAAATTAGTGTTCTCTCTCGCATTAGAAAAGAGTTTCGGGCGGATGGCAAAACTGTTGTAGAAAATTCAAAGACAACAATAACCAAAAATTGATTTTGTAAAATGAATTATGTGAAACATGCTAGAGCGGTTCTATAGCAGAATAAACCTGCCACAAATCTCTCACCTTACACGCTTAATAAACTGTAACCTTTTGTAAGATTAGTAGCAATGAAAATATACCTGTGATTATATTGAAAAGATAAAACCATCTTGATCCTATCCTCTCTTTTTTACTTTCACCCCACAGACAAAAACAATCCGTGAAGAGAACCCCTGATATCTCTGTGCCATCCATAGGCTATAAAGTCAAATTTCTCTCTGCTCAAACCAGACTGGACATATGTCAAACTAATTGTGCAATTAATCCAGAAAAATGGATTTTTGAAGCTAAAGGAGATAGAAAGCTGAAGCTATTGAAAATCATGCTCACCAACCACTGTTCTTTTGACTGCAAATACTGCTTCAATCCATCAGCAAAGACAAAGCTATCATTCACTCCTGAAGAACTTGCTAGTGTTTTTATGTATTTAAACAGAAGGAAAGTGGTCTCAGGTTTATTCCTGAGTTCCGGAATGGGGTCGAATGAAGAAGCAACCATGGAAAGAATGCTTGAAACTGTGGAAATTCTCCGGAAAAATTACTTTTTTACTGGGTACATTCACCTCAAAGTCCTTCCAGGTTCAGAAAGGGATCAGGTTGAAAGAGCCGTTCAACTTGCAAACAGGGTAAGCATCAACATCGAAGCTCCATCAAAATCAAGATTAGCCGAGTTATCCTCTTGTAAGGATTACAGTTATGATATTCTACGGAGACGGAAGTGGATCTCCAAAGCGATTAGAAATTGGAACAACCATCATAATAATAAAAAAAGCACAACCACTCAGATGGTTGTTGGAGCAGGCAGTGAAACAGACCTTGAGATTCTTAAAGCTATGAAAAAGAGTTATTCTTTATATGGGTTACAGAGAGTCTATTATTCTGGGTTCATGCCCTTGAAAGGCACACCGCTCGAACATAAGCATCCAGAAAATAAGCAGAGAGTAATCAATCTTTACAGAGTGGATAGGCTTTACAAGGTGTATGGATTTGATTTAAAGGAGATATCCAGTATCGTGGATGAGGAGGGAAATCTACCTCGAAATGATCCAAAAAAAGTACTGGCGGAAAAATTCCTCAACAATGTGGATATAAACTCTGCTTCACTCGAAGAAATCTTGAGGATTCCTGATATTGGTCCCCAAAAAGCTAAAAAGATACTGGAATTGCGAAAAGGAAGTAAAATTGGAGTAAAAGAGTTAAAACGTATTGGTGTACATGTGAAAAAAGTCGCTCCATATATAGATATTAAGGAACAAACAACGTTGGATGATTTTTTAAGGAGATAAGGACACATTCTGAAGGTTGGTCGCAATAGAACTATCCTGAATATGTGATTTTCAAGCTAGATTATGGACTAATAGAATTCCATTTCGAATGGTTATTGTTTGAATTTGCTCCTTTATCACGCCTAGTATATTATGAAATGGTATTGCCTTTTTATTTTTAATATTTCAATAAATACACATTTGAAAGTTAAACCAGATCAGCAGGTATATTCATTTCTATTGGTTTGAGGCATTGCTTTTAAATTTTCGACCTAAATCTATTTATACAAATCTGTCAACCCTTCAGAGTATCATGAAACTCTCCATTGCCGTGCCTTCCTCCTATCTGGCCGAAACCCGGGACATGAAGATAAAAACATACAAAGCCGGTATGCTGGCCAGGGCTGCATCAGTGTTTAAGGTGAGTGAAATATTTATATATGAGGACTCCGAAGTGGATGAAAGCACTCTCCTCAGGGAGTTACTGGAGTATGCGGAAACTCCGCAGTATCTCCGGAAAATACTGATACCAAAAAGGGAAACCTTAAAATATGTGGGTGTTATCCCACCCCTGAGGACCCCTCACCATCCGGTAGGTTCCAGTGTAGAAAGCCTTTCCACTGGTGAAATCAGGGAAGGCGTGGTAAGAAAGGTAGGGCCTGACGGTCGCGTTTGGGTAGATATAGGTGTTGGACGCCTTGCCCTCCTCAAAAATGGTAAAGCTGAGGGACGTGTGACCGTCAGGGTCTGTTCGAAGAAACCGTTGGAAGTGGAACCGGTTGAAAAACCGGAAGTGTGGGGATACCGGGTAAAAGAGGTCAAGCTGAGAGAGCTTGTCCAGAAGGATCTGCTGATAACCTCCAGAAAATGTCCCTATGCGGATCCGCAGGGGATAAAGAGGTATATCCAGTCGAGAGATGAGATATGTGTGATATTTGGCTCTGCCAGAAAAGGAGTATTTGATATGGCAAAGCAGGAAAAAGTCGAACTGAATGGAACATGTTGGAATTTCGTTCCTGAACAGGGGACAGAAAGTGTGAGAACAGAGGAGGCTATCTTTGCCACTCTCGCTATAATTAATTTCATTAAGGTGGTAGGATGAAAAGTCACAGGCCAAGAAGGGGTTCGCTGGCATTTAGCCCGAGAAAAAGAGCAAAATCAGAGGTTCCGAGAATTAGAAGCTGGCCTGAGTATTCAGGAGAGCCGAGACTTCAGGGATTTGCCGGCTATAAAGTTGGTATGACCCACTGTATAATAATTGACGATAGACCCAATAGCCCTACAGAGGGAATGGAAATATCCGTCCCAGTGACTGTTATTGAAACACCACCACTGAAAGTAGCTGGGGTACGAGTTTATCGAAAAACTACCTATGGATTGCAGATCGCTTATGAACAGTGGGCTGAAAATCTGGATGAGGAACTCGAAAGAAGAAAAGGTTGCAAAATATCAAAATATAAGCCTGAGTCGAATATAAAGGAAAATATTGAAAGTTTGAAAAATCAGGATGACATCGTCGAGGTCAGGCTGGTGACCTATACCCAGCCGTACCGTGTAACAGGTGTGCCTAAGAAAACTCCAGAAATTATGGAAAACAAAGTTGGAGGTTCTGACACATCATCTATCCTTGAATATGCGGTTGAACAGCTTGGCAAAGAAGTCAGAATGGGAGATGTTTTTTCTGAAGGAAAACTTGTTGATGTTGTGGCAGTAACTAAGGGTAAGGGCACTCAAGGCCCGGTGAAACGATGGGGTGTTATAACTCTTGATGCCAAACATGCAAGATCTAGCAAGCATCGTAGAATAGGCAATCTGGGTCCATGGACACCCCATAGAGTGAGATGGACCGTCCCTCAAACAGGCCAAATGGGATATCACCAGAGAACTGAATATAACAAGCGAATTCTTACCATAGGGGATAATGGAGAGGAAATAACCCCACAAGGAGGATTCCTTCATTATGGAGTCGTCAGGAATGAATACTGTCTGATTGAAGGTTCTATTCCAGGCCCGATAAAGAGACTGGTTAGGATAAGAGATCCGATACGACCACATGGCGAATTTGAGACCAAGCCCAATCTGGTTTATGTTAGTAAGGCCTCGAAGCAGGGTGTATGATCATGGCTACGGTACTCAATCTGGAAGGAAAGAAGGAGAAGGAAATTGAGCTTCCTGAAGTGTTTAGGGAAGAATTAAGAGTAGATCTGATAAAAAAGGCCGTTCTTGCCATACAATCTCACAGGCGACAGCCATATGGCGTTAGACCTTATGCCGGAATGGACTCTTCAGCTGAAAACTGGGGTCCTGGCCATGGAGTTGCGAGGGTTCCACGAATTTCTACAGGTCGTCGAGCTGCCATTGTGCCACAGGCTGTAGGAGGAAGAAGAGCTCATCCGCCGAGAGTGGAAAGAAAATATGCAGAGAAGATCAACAAAAAAGAAAAGAGAAAAGCTCTCAGATCTGCCATAGCTGCTACTGCTAGAGCTGATATTGTGGCTGCAAGAGGCCATATTTTCGAGGGAGAACTTCCCAAAATTGTGGTAGATGAATTTGAGGGTATTTCACGATCTAGAGATATGGTGGAAGTTTTGAATGCTATAGGAGTTTACCAAGACGTGATAAAGGCAAAGAACAGTAAACGGGTAAGGGCAGGAAAAGGGAAGATGAGGGGAAGGCGTTACAAAAATAGAAAGAGCCTCCTTATTGTGGTCAAAGAAAATAAAAATGTCAATCTTGCTGCAAGGAACTTGTCAGGAGTGGATGTGGTAAAGGTCAAGGACTTAAATGCCGAATTGCTTGCCCCCGGAACCCATCCAGGCAGACTGACCATCTGGACTGAGGGAGCCATCGTGCATCTGGAGGAATGGCCATGATAATAAAAAGCTTCCTTGTGACTGAAAAGAGTACTGCTCAGCTGACAAGCAATATACTTCATGCAATAGTGGATATCGGAGCAAGTAAACAGGACATAAAAGAAGAAATGGAGAAACGATTTGGAGTGGAAGTTGTGAAAGTGAGAGTAAGTATAACTCCGCAGGGTGAAAAAAAAGCATACATCAAATTGAGTGATGAGTATTCAGCAGAAGAGATTCTATCATCCCTCGGAGTGTACTGAGGTGGTTGGATGGGAAAAAGACTGATATCTCAAAACAGAGGAAAAGGAACGCCCACGTATAGGGCACCTTCTCATAAGTACAAGGCAGATCTCAAGCATATTAAGTTTGATGATGATCAAATTGTCACCGCAGAAGTAATTGATATCATCCATGATCCTGCTAGAAGTGCCCCTATTGCACAGGTTAAGCTGGATAATGGTGAAGAGAGGCTTATACTGATCCCTGAAGGAGTGGCAGTTGGAGATATTATCGAATGTGGAATAGAGGCAGAGATCAGACCGGGCAATACCCTCCCGCTGGCCCACATCCCTGAAGGAACTCCCGTATGCAATGTAGAGTCCAAGCCCGGTGATGGAGGGAAATTTGCCAGAGCCTCTGGAGTGTATGCAATTTTGATAGCCCATGATGTGGGAAAAACCCTCCTTCAAATGCCAAGTGGTGAATTGAAGTGGTTCAATCCAAGATGCAGGGCCACAATAGGTGTGGTTGCTGGAGGTGGGAGAACGGATAAACCTTTCGTGAAAGCTGGTAAGAAATATCACAAAATGAAAGCTAGAGCAGCAAAATATCCGAGAGTAAGGGGTGTGGCCATGAATGTGGTAGATCACCCCTTCGGAGGGGGAAACCATCAGCATCCCGGAAGGCCAAAAACCGTTGGTAGAGGCGCCCCTCCTGGTAGAAAAGTTGGAAGCATCGCAGCCAGAAAGACGGGTAAGAGGTGATCATGGTGGCCAAAAAAAGAGTTAAGGTTCAGAGAAGGAAGGATTTCCGATATCGTGGGAAGCCTATAGAGGAATTGCAAAAGCTATCCACTGAGGAGTTGGCCAATCTGTTTCCTTCAAGAATTCGAAGAAAGCTCAAAAGGGGATTGAGAAGTGAAGAAGAGAAATTGCTCAGAGTATTGAGAAAGAAAGGAACTGCTAGAACACATCTGAGAGATATGATTGTACTTCCTGAGATGATAGGGAAAGTAATCGAGATTCATAATGGGCGGTATTTCGAGAGAGTTGAGATTAAACCCGAAATGGTGGGTCATTATTTGGGTGAATTTGCGTTGACAAGGAAATTTATCAAACATTCTGGACCGGGTGTTGGTGCTACCAGATCCAGTAAATACGTGCCTCTGAAGTGAGTGGTATGGCTAAAATAGAATATTCAATTCAACCGGAACCGGAAAGAACTGCTAGGGCAATGGGATATGAGATGGACATATCTTTCAAGCATGCAGTGGAGATCTGTAGAGCCCTTAAAGGTAAAAAGGTGCCAGAAGCAAAGGAGTATCTGGAAGATGTTATGGCTATGAAGCGAGCAGTACCATTCAAGAAATACAAGAGAGATGTAGGGCATAGAAGAGGTCTTAATGGATGGTATGCCGGTAGATACCCTAAAAAGGCTGCCAGAGCTATACTTAAAGTTATACAGAATGCAGAAGGAAATGCCGAATACAAAGGACTGGATCCAGAAGAGATGGTCATCACACACATACAGGCGAAGAAAGGCCGCGTCATCCAGGGTATTATGCCGAGGGCCTATGGAAGAGCTACTCCAAAAAATAATACCTTAACTACAGTTGAACTCGTTATAGAAGAGGTGCGATAATGGCTGTGGAGAGAAAGTTCGTGGAGGACAGCTTGAAAAGAGTTCAGGTGAAAGAGTATCTTGCAAAAGAGCTGGATTCAGCAGGATTTGGTGGAGTTCAGATCAACAGAACCCCCTTGGGAACTCAGGTAATCGTATATGCGGAGAGACCTGGCTTAATCATTGGTAGAGGAGGAAGGCGAATTAAAAAACTCACGAGAGATCTCGAAGAAGTTTATGGGATGGATAATCCTCAAATAGATGTTAGAGAAATTGACAATCCAGATCTGAATCCCCAGCTGATGGCCTCGAATCTTGCCAGAGCCCTTGAGAGGGGTTGGTATTTTAGAAGGGCTGGACATACAGTCCTCAACAGAATTATGGCTGCTGGTGCTCTCGGGTGCGAGATTATAATCAGTGGAAAGTTAACAGGCCCGAGATCCAGAACGGAGAAGATGATTGCTGGTAAAATGAAGCATGCCGGGCAGCCAGCAGAGGATATAGTTCTTGAAGGTTATGCAATCGCAATTAAGAAACTGGGCGCTCTTGGCGTAAAAGTAAGGATAATCCCGCCTGATGCCGAGTTGCCCGATAGCTTTGAGATAATGGATGTTAAAAAAGAAGAAGAAACTGAAAAAACAAAGGAAACTGTTGAAACTGTTGAAACTGTTGAACCATCCCAGGAAGATACCGAAAAGGAAAAAGTAGACGAAAAGAAGTCTGTAAAGGCAGAGGCGGCACAGAAAAAAGAGGTAAAAGAAGAAATATCAGGTGATGAGGATGGCGATACTGAGAGTCAGTGAGATCCGGAAAATGAAACCGGAAGAAAGGAAGAAAAAGCTCAAGGAGCTTGAAAATGAGTTGATAGGAGATAGAAGTTTGATACGCTCAGGAGGTGCCCTTGAAAATCCAGGTAAAGTTAGAGAGCTTCGAAGGGCTATCGCCAGGCTAAAAACCGTTATAGCTGAGGAGAGAGGAGAAAAATGATCACCACAAGGATAAAACCTGAGTATATCGTTGCTCATGAGGTTATTGGTCTGGATGTGGAAGTAGTGGAAAGCCCAAACAAATACACAAAAGGTATTCGAGGAAAAGTGGTGGATGAAACCCAGAACACCATCGTAGTGAAAACAGAAAAAGGAGAAAAAAGGATTCAGAAACGAAACAATGTATTTCTTTTTAAATTCCATGGAACTCCTGTGAGGGTTAAAGGAGATCTTATAGCTTTCAGACCTGATGATAGAGTAAAAAAAGGGTTACAGATGTTGAAGAGATGGAAAAGGTGATGAAATTGGCAAGAGATATTGGACTTGACGTGAACCCACCAGAAAATGAGTGTAACGATAAGAAATGCCCGTTTCATGGCAGTCTGCCAGTGAGAGGTCAGGTTATAGAGGGAATAGTGGTAACATCTTACGAGCAGACTGCTGTGGTGAAGAGAGAAAAATTGAAAAAGAACCCCAAATATGAGAGATATGAAAGAAAAACTACTAAAATTCACGTTCATAACCCTCCGTGTATAAATGCAATGCCCGGAGATGTGGTAAAAATAGCAGAATGTCGGCCTCTCAGTAAAACCAAATCCTTTGTAATCGTGGAGAAGGTGAGTTAAATGAAAGCCATCTCATCCAGTATTCCCAGACCTTTACCTGTGGGTGCACGGTTGGTGTGTGCAGACAACTCAGGAGCAAGGATACTGGAAATAATTGCTGTTAAGGGTTATAAGGGTGTTAAGAGGAGATATCCTGCTGCTGGAGTAGGAGACATCGTGGTCGTAACGGTGAAAAAAGGCTCTCCAGATATGCGGAAACAGATTCATCATGCTGTAATAATCAGGCAAAGAAAGGAATTACGAAGACCAGATGGAACGAGAGTGAAATTTGAAGATAATGCAGCAGTAATAACTGATGCAGAAGGAATTCCAAAGGGAAGTGAAATAAGGGGACCAGTAGCGAGAGAAGCAGCAGAGCGCTTTATGAAAATTGCATCCATTGCAACCATACTGGTGTGAGGTGTAAAAAATGGTAAGCAGGCAACCAAGAAAACAGAGAAAGAAACTGTATAAAGCTAGGTTGCATGAGAGGCATAAATTCCTGAAAGCAACTTTATCACCGAGCCTTAGAAAAAAATATGGAAAAAGGGCTGTGAGGGTAGTGAAGGGTGATACGGTAAAAATCCTTAGAGGAAGTCACAAGGGCACTGAAGGAAAAGTTGAAAAAGTAGATATGAAACACCTAGTAATCCACGTAGAAGGAGTTTCTGTGGCAAAGGCAGATGGGACTGAAGTGCCCAGACCAGTTCACCCATCCAATGTCATGATTACTAAACTGAACTTGGAAGATAAACATCGACTGGAGATAATCGAAAGGAAATGAGGTAGATTCAGATGAGTAAACAGCAAAAAAGGTTATCGGCATCGAAAAGATTGAAGATCCCAAGAAAAAGCTACACATGGGTAGTTAAGTCGTCTCCTGGACCACACAGAGAAGGTATCCCTCTCCTGGTAGTTCTCAGAGATATTCTGGGATTAGTGGACAATGCAAAAGAAAGCAGATATGTGATAGGGGCCGGAAAAATACTGGTAGACGGTGTGCCGAGGAAAAACTACAAATTTCCAGTAGGGCTTTTCGATGTAATCTCCATCCCGGATATGGAAGCGAATTTCAGAGTGGTGTTTGATGAAAAAGGCAGGTTCACCACTATTGAAGTGGATGATGCCGATGTAAAGCTTTACAGGATAGATAATAAAACCATGGTCAAAGGAGGAAAGATCCAGCTCAATCTATTTGATGGGACCAATATTATTGGAGATAACACTTACAAGGCAAAAGACTCTCTTCTTTTGAGTATACCTGACAAGAAGATCAAAGAACATCTCAAATATGAAGAAGGCTCTCTTGCAATGATTACAGGTGGAGAGCATGCTGGAGAGGTAGGTGTTATTAAAAGAATAAAGGTTGTGAGAAGCTCTCATCCAAATCTGGTTGAGATAGAAGGGAAATATGATTTTACCACCATAGAGGATTATGTGTTTGTGGTGGGGAAAGATAAGCCGGTAATTGATATAGGTGTCTGAGATGGACATGAGAGAGCTGTTGATTGACAAAGTAGTTGTAAACATTGGTGTAGGTGAAAGTGGAGAGAGGCAGAAGAAAGCCATGAAAGTCCTTGAAATGCTTACAGGTAACAGGGCTATTACAACTTATGCAAAGAGAACTAATCAGACATTTGGAATCAAAAAAGGTGAAGCTATAGGGTGTAAAGTCACTCTCAGAGGAGAGAAAGCAGAGGAATTCCTTAAAAAAGCTTTTGAAGTCATAGAAAAATCTCTTGATATTCGGCAGATTGGTGAAGGCTCTCTCTCATTTGGAATAAGAGAACATATAGATTTTCCCGGAGTTGATTATAATCCTGAAATTGGGATTTATGGGATGGATGTGAATGTGGTATTCAAGCGCAGAGGGTATAGAGTAAAGGAGCGAAAGAGAGCCCGGGCGAAAATTGGTCCAGCTCATCGTATCACAAAAGAGGATACGGTAAACCATCTGAAAGAGAAGTTCGGAGTGGTGGTGGAGTAATGGAAAAGAAGTTTGGAAGAGGAGCCAATGAGTGCAGACGGTGTGGTCGGAAAAGAGGACTTGTAAGGAAATATGGCTTATATCTTTGTAGACAGTGCTTCAGAGAAATAGCTAAAGATTTGGGCTTTAAAAAATACTGGTGATGGTTATGAGCCTTGTAGATCCCCTTGCAGATGCCATGACAACGCTGAAGAATGCTGAGATGGTAGGGAAAGTAGAATGCACCATTAAACCAGCATCCAAGGTCATAGGCAATGTACTGAAAGTTATGAAAGATCATGGATATATTGAAGAATTTGAGTTTATTGATGATAATCGGGCAGGAATATATAGAGTGAAATTGTCTGGTAAGATCAATAGCTGTGGTGTTATACGACCAAGGTTCTCTGTAAAGAGAACAGAATTTGAAAAGTGGGAGAAGAGGTTTTTGCCTGCTAAAAACTTCGGCATTATAATCGTCTCGACCACTCAGGGTGTCATGAGTCAACAGGAGGCTCTGGAGCGGAATATTGGCGGAGTACTCCTTGCGTATGTGTATTAAATTGAATGAATGTCAGATCTGAGGGATTGGAAATGCAAAAAGAAACTCGAGAACATGTCCATGCGATAAAATTGGACATCCCAGAGGGAGTCACAGTGGAAATTAACGAGACAGTTAGGGTTCAGGGACCCAAAGGGCTCCTTGAGCGGAAGCTGACCTTTCCTGGTGTGAGAATTAAAAAGGATGATGGGGCTGTGGTAGTGTACAGTGATATGAAACGGGCCCGACAGAAAGCTATGGTGGGAACCATTGCAGGGCACATAAAGAACATGATCCGGGGAGTTACTGAAGGATTTGAGTACAAGATGAAAGTGGTTTATTCTCATTTTCCGATACGGGTTAAAGTCCAGGGTAATGAAGTTGTTATAGAGAATTTCCTGGGTGAAAAGTACCCTAGGAAAGCCAGAATTGTTGGTCAGACCAAGGTTGAGATAAAGGGAGATCAGTTAATCATATCAGGGGTGAACAAAGAAGATTGTGGTCAGACTGCAGCCAATATTGAGCAGTCCACCAGGGTGAGAGGATACGACATTAGAGTATTTCAGGATGGGATATATATAGTGGAGAAACCCTGAGGGATGAAAAATGGAACTGACAGATATTAAAGGAGTAGGGAAAAAAACGGCTGAGAAGCTTGTAGAAGCAGGCTTCACAACAGTTGATGATTTGAAAAAAGCTTCAGTAGAAGATCTTGTGGCTGTTGAAGGTATCGGGGAGAAACTGGCCCATAAAATCAAGGAAGAAGTGGAGAGACTGGTGGAAGAACCAGTTGAGGAAGTGGAACTGGAAGATGCAGTGGTGGAAGAAGAAGAGATTGAAGAAGAGATTGAGGAAGAAAAGAAAGAACGTGTAAAGGTTATCCCATCACTGACAGAGGAAGAGAAAAGGCTCCTGAATGTTCGAAAAGCACAGAAATCCCGGAAACCCTATTTCAGGAGGCATGATGCTCATAAGAAAAAAAGGCTTGATGATAACTGGAGACGACCAAGAGGCCGCCATAGCAAGCTCAGAAAGAAAATCAAAGGTAAAGGGGCTGTTGTGTGTATAGGATACGCGTCTCCTTCCTTGGTGAGAGGATATCACCCCTCAGGATTTATTGAAAAACTTGTTCACACTCCTAAAGAAATAGAAAACCTCGATCCAAGTAAACATGCCATCCGTATTGGAAGGACTGTTGGTTTGAAAAAACGACTTGAAATAGAGGCTGTTGCAGAAGAGAAGGGATTCAGAGTATTGAATCCAGCAAAGGTGGGTTAAATGAACCTCAGATTGCAGAAAAAAATCGCTGCTCAGGTATTGCAAGTTGGAAAAGGAAGGGTCTGGATAGATCCAGCTGCGATAGAAGATGTGGCCAATGCCATAACAAAAGATGATATCAGGGAACTGATTCAATCAGGAGTGATAAAGAGAAAGCCTGTAAAAGGTACTAGTAGGGTACGGGCACGGGTTCGTTATTTGAAGAAAAAGGCTGGCAGAAGAAGAGGCCATGGAAGCAGAAAAGGCCGGGCTGGAGCACGAGAAGGACGAAAAGAACATTGGATGAAGCGAATCAGAGCTCTCAGAAGACGGTTGAGAGAGCTGAAAGAGAGTGGAGAGATAGACAGACAGACTTATAGAATGCTGTACCGAAAAGCGAAAGGCGGAGAATTCAGAAATGTGGCCCATTTGGAAGCATATATTGAAGCTCATGGATATAAGAGGTGAAGAGGATGGCTAAAGGTCCAAGATACAAAGTGCCTTACAGAAGAAGAAGAGAAGGAAAGACAGATTACAGGAAGAGGTTGAAGTTACTCAAATCCAGAAAACCTCGAGTTGTTGTTCGAATAACCAATACCAGAGTTATTGCTCAGCTTATTGAGTATGACCCCGATGGTGATAAAGTAGAGGTGATGATAACATCAGAGCACCTGAGAAAAGAAGGATATATGGGCAATCTAAATAACACTCCTGCATGTTACCTGACCGGCATCCTTTTTGGGAAAAAATGTATTGAAAAGGGCTATGAAGAAGGTATTTTTGACATAGGTTTGAGAACTCCTACAAGAGGTTCTAGAGTGTTTGCATTTCTTAAAGGCGTGGTTGAATCTGGATTTGAGATTCCTCATGATTCAGAGGTATTTCCTGATGAATATAGACTTACCGGTAAGCATATAGTTGATTATTATGAAAGCAGTAAGGATAGATTTACACAGGCAGAGAAACTCGGATTTAATCCTTCAAATTACCCATCTCATGTTGATGAGATAAAGGCGAAGATACTGGGGAGATAGTATGGTCACGAGTGTAGAAGAATGGGAGCCTAAAACCAGACTTGGGAGACTTGTGGTAGACGGGCAAATAACTTCCATGGATGAAGTTATAGCATCTGGACTACCACTTAAGGAGCCACAAATAGTGGATGTCCTATTGCCCGATCTGGAAGATGAGGTGTTGGATATCAATATGGTTCAGAGAATGACTGATTCTGGGCGAAGAGTTAAGTTCAGAACCACAGTCGTGGTGGGAGATAGAAATGGCTTTGTAGGTGTTGGATTGGGCAAAGATACTCAAGTAGGTCCGGCCATTCGAAAAGGAATTATTGACGCCAAGCTTAACATCTTCAAAGTGAAAAGGGGATGTGGGAGCTGGGAATGTGGATGTGGCAATCCACATTCTGTGCCTTTCCGGGCATACGGTGAATCCGGGAGTGTAAAGGTAACTTTATATCCAGCCCCTAAAGGTCTTGGTCTTGTCGCCGGAGAAGTGGCTAAAAAGGTTCTTGAACTGGCAGGAATTCGGGATGTATGGACCTTTACCAAAGGTAACACGAGAACCACAATGAATTTTGCCAGAGCAACCTTCGAGGCCCTCAAGGCAACCATGTATACGAAGGTGAGGTAAATGGGCTTGTTTGCTGTGGTGAGGTTGAGGGGAAGTGTAGGTGTTAGACGAGAAATAAAAGACACCTTGGGAATGATGCGTCTTCATAGAGTTAATCACTGTGTAGTTATTAAAGACACTCCCGAAAATCGAGGCATGTTGCAGAAAGTCAAAGATTATGTGGCTTTTGGAGAGATTGAGGCCGAAGATCTAGCATTACTTTTAAAGAATAGGGGAAGGCTGACAGGAAATATTCGCCTAACAGATGAGTATGTCAGCAAACATACTTCTTTTAAGTCAATAGAAGAATTTGCAAAGGCTGTGGTTGAAGGAAAAGCAAATCTTACAGATTTACCTGAGCTGAAACCTGTGTTCAGGTTACATCCTCCACGCAAAGGCCACAGAGGAATCAAGAGACATTATGGTTACGGTGGAGAACTTGGCTATCATGGGAAGGAAATTTCAGGATTGTTGAATAAAATGAGGTGATAGGGATGCCTAAAAAGAGAGTGAAAAAGATCAGAGGTTCCAAGACTTGTGGCGGTGGTGGTAAAAAGAAGCGTCGGGGAAAAGGTAGCAGAGGGGGTGTTGGTAGAGCAGGAAGCCATAAACATCATTATATTCGAGAGATTCTTATGGGCAGGCGGTTTGGTAAAAAAGGATTTTCGAGGCCTTTGGTGGTGGTGGAGTCATTCAGAGAGATAAATGTGGGAGAACTGGAAGAGAATCTAGAAGAATTGATCAAGGCAGGCTATGCAAGCAGAGAGGGGGATGCGGTTACGGTAAATCTTACATCAGCTGGATTCGATAAGCTGCTGGGAAAGGGAAAGGTAACTTCCCCAATAAATGTGAAAGTTGGATATGCCACATCCCGGGCTATTACAAAGATTGAAGAAGCTGGAGGAAAAGTTGAAATAGTCTGATGGTGAACGGTATGGATGCAACCCTTTTAAGATCACTCCAGCCGTATTTTGAGCGAATCCCAACAGTAAAAAGGCCCGGGAAACATATACCTTTTAGAGAAAAATTCATGTGGACAGTTGTTGTCCTGGTATTATATTTCGTGTTAAGTAATGTTCCTCTTTTTGGCCTTTCTCCAGATTCAATCGATCTTTTTGAGCAGTACAGAGCCTTTTTTGCAGGGCAGTCGGGCTCAATTATAGCTCTTGGTATAGGCCCCATCGTAACAGCATCCATCATTCTTCAGTTGCTGGTTGGTGCAGGAGTGATAAGACTCGATTTGAGCAAGCCTGAAGACCAGAGGCTTTTTCAAGATACACAAAAATTCCTTGTATTTGTGATGATAATTGTAGAAAGCCTTCCACAAGTATTGGGCGGCTTCATGAATCCAGACCCAAAACTCGCTGCCAGTCTGGGAGTTAGTTTGAATGTTATTACATTGATGTTAATCCTCCAGCTTATTGTTGGTGGGATACTTATTCTGTATATGGATGAAGTGGTATCCAAATGGGGTATAGGGTCTGGTGTGAGTCTTTTTATAGTAGCAGGCATCTCGCAGGCACTTATAACGGGTCTGTTTAACTGGAAGCCGGATATGCAAAACATACCTATTGGTATAATTCCACGATGGGTGTGGATTGCCCAAAACATGGATGCAGCCCAATTATTGAGTGCTCCGGGTCTCAGATTTTTACTCATTAATGGAGGCGTCCTGGCTTTAATCTCCACCGCACTGATATTCATAATAGTGGTGTATGCAGAAAGCACCAGAGTGGAGGTACCTCTCTCTCATGCCCTTGTTAGAGGCGCTCGAGGCCGGTTCCCTATAAAATTGATTTATGCCAGTGTTTTACCCATGATATTTGTAAGGGCTCTCCAGGCCAATGTCCAGATGATGGGACTCATCCTGGCTAGAAAAGGCATAACCATATTCGGGGAGTTTGAAGGAAACAGACCTGTATCTGGATTGATGTATTACTTATCTCCACTGAGAGGGCCATTTGACTGGATCCCCTCGCTGGTGAGGGAAACCCATCCTGACATTGCTATTTGGCAAATTGGAGTTCATGTAACTCTGGATGCTTTGATTCTTGTAATTGGAGGGATCATTTTTGCGGTTTTCTGGACAGAAACCAGTGGTATGGGTCCAAGAGCTGTAGCAAGGCAGGTTCAAAGTTCTGGCATGCAGATCCCGGGATTCAGAAGGGATCCGGCTGTGTTAGAGAGGTTTTTCAAAAGGTACATACCGAAGGTTACCGTTATTGGTGGCGCAATTATAGGTCTCCTGACCCTTATAGCAAGTCTTCTCGGTACTATCGGCCAGACATCTGGAACTGGATTGTTACTGACAGTCAGTATCATGTACAGACTGTATGAAGATCTGGCCAAAGAGCAGGCTATGGAAATGCATCCCATGGTCAGGAAGTTTCTGGGGGCTGAATGATGAGAAATGTTGTTGTTGTAACAGGTATTCCAGGAGTGGGGAGCTCCACTGTGCTGAAAAAAGTTATGGAAACGGACGGATCCGAGGAATATGTTCTAGTGAATTATGGAGATGTTATGCTATCAGTAGCAATGGATGAAGGATATGTCAAACACAGAGATGAAATGCGTGTTCTACCTCCAGATATTCAGAAGAAAATTCAGAACATTGCTGCAGTCAGGATCAGCCAGATTGAAGCAAAAGTGACTTTTGTCGATACTCATTGCACTATTAAAACTCCCAAAGGATACCTGCCAGGATTACCAAAATGGGTGCTGGATGAGCTTGAGCCTAAAATGTTCGTCCTTGTGGAGGCGGATCCAGAAGAGATATATCAGAGGCGCTTGAAAGATAAGTCCAGAATCAGGGATATGGAAAGTATCGATGCGATACGAATCCATCAGGAAGTTAACAGAGCAATAGCCATGAGTTATGCTTTTTATACAGGAGCAACAGTAAAGATTATAAAAAATCATGACAATGGACTGGAAAAGGCTGTAGAACAATTTCTAAAATTACTGGAGTGAAAAAAAATGCTCAGAAAGACTGTGGAAAATGCAGCTCTTGTAATCGGGTTTTCACTATTATTTGGAATCATGCTTGGAGGAGAAAGTTTTAGGAGCTCCATTGCCAGTGCTGTTAATTTCATTTTTGCCCCTTTAGCAGAGGCAATTCCGTTTTACATGGCAATTTTCGTCATGGCCACTGTAACAGGACTGTATGCGGCCCTCATTCAGAAATATACCATTAACTGGGAAATGATGCGGAAAGTACAGGGAAGGCTGAGAGAGTTTCAGAAAGAGTACAAGGAAGCTATGAAAACAAACAACAAGTATAAGCTGAAAAAACTAGAGGAAGAGAGGGCAGAAATCATGCAGATCCAGGGAGAGGTCTCAAAACAGCAGTTCAAACCCATGGCTTACATAGCCATTCTGTCAGTCCCTCTTTTCATGTGGATTTACATGTACATGGGGGGTCATGATTTTTCAATCGTAGTGCCCTTTTCTGGAACAATTGATCTTAAAACAAAAATTGTAGGTCCGATTCAATGGTGGTTTATCTGGTATTTCCTTGCTTCAATGCCAGTTAGTCAAATGATCAGAAAAGTCCTCGATATAGGAGGGGCATGAATATTATCAGGTCATGGGTGGAATATGGAAAATGAAAATCACGATAAGTGGATTACCAGGAAGCGGGACCACCACTGCAGGGAGGCTCCTTGCCGATAGTTTGGGAATTGAATTTTATTCAGCTGGAGACATTTTCAGGAAGATGGCAAAGGAGCATAATATGACCCTCGAGCAGTTCAGTCTTTTTGCTCAGAGAAACGAAGATGTCGATAGAAAGATAGACTCAACCCAGCGAGAGATTGCTAGCAAAATCGATAAGGGAGTAATAGAAGGAAGGTTGAGTGGGTGGATGATTGAAGATGCTACCATGAAAGTATGGCTTTTTGCAAGAGACTCCATCAGATATCAGAGAATCAGTGAGCGTGAGAAAAAACCGGTGGGGGAGATCATGAGATTGACAAGGAAACGAGAATTATCAGAGATGGAACGGTATCAGAAATATTATGGAATAGATATTAACGACCTTTCTATTTACGATCTTGCCATCAATTCTGGGAAGCTCCCTCCGGAAAAGGTTGTGGATATCATTACCTGTGCGTTGAAGGTCATGGATGATGAAAGAAAATAGCTCTAGATTTCTTGTCCGGGAAAAAGCTGAAACCAATCCGGATTACGGATATTATCCACTCAATCGACCAATTGAAGAATACATCAGGAAAGGAATTGTTGTCATCGATAAACCTTCAGGGCCCACAAGTCATGAAGTGGTTTCTTGGATTCGAAAAATACTGGAAATAGAAAAGACGGGACATAGTGGAACACTCGATCCCAGGGTTACTGGAGTGTTGCCCGTATTGCTTGGAGAGGCAACCAAACTGGCAAAGCTGATGCAGGGATCGGATAAAGAGTATATCTGCGTTATGAGGCTTCATGAGACAGTTAGCCAGAAAAAAATTGAGAATGTGTTAAACCTCTTTACTGGGAAAATTTACCAGAGACCTCCATTGAAGTCTGCTGTTAAGCGAAGAGTGCGGGTCAGAAATATCAAGGAGATAGAGCTCATAGAAGTGGATGGAAGGGATGTTCTTTTTAGAGTCTTATGTGAAGCAGGAACATACATCCGAAAGCTGTGTTATGACATTGGAGAAGTACTTGGATGTGGAGCTCACATGCAGGAGTTAAGGAGAATTAGAAGTGGAGTTTTTACTGAAGGAGATTCTTTTCTTCTTCAAGATCTGAAGGATGCGTATCATCTGTACAAAGAAGAAGGAGAAGAAAGATATCTTAGAGAAATAATCCAGCCAATGGAGAAAGTAATGGTTGATTTACCAAAAATTGTTATTAAGGATTCCGCCGTAGATGCAATCTGTCATGGTGCCGGTCTTACTGTAAAGGGGATTGCATACGTAGAGGAGTGTGTTAAGAAAGGAGGTCTGGTTGGAGTTTTTACCCTCAAAAACGAAGCAGTAGCCTGGGGAGTAGCCTTACACTCTGCTGAAGAATTAGTCAGTCTGAAAGAAGGTATGGCCGTAATTTCTGAGCGAGTTGTGATGGAACGAGGCGTTTACCCAAGGGTATGGAGAAGCAAGAAGTAACCCTCTTTTGAATGCAAAGGTTTAGATGAAGTTAGTGTAATGGCCATTAATCCCAATCAATCCGTCAAGAACATTAAGTCCACGACTTATAATTTGTCACAAGGTTAATATTATTGTAAACCATTGGTTTACTGTTTGTCAACTAACGTTGACAATATTGTAAACTTCGTTTACTGTTTGTCAACTAACGTTGACAATATTGTAACTCTTGTACATTATAAATTGTTAATTCTGTCAACAATATGGTTATATACCACATTCAATAGAGGAAGTACTATGGTCAAACAACTTCGCCTGGATGTCGCCAATGAGGGCCTTGAACAGTTTTTCTCCCCCCTAGAGGCAAGAATAATGGAATTGCTGTGGGAAAGGGGAAAGATGACCACTTCTCAAATCAGCAAGGAATTAAATGTAAGCCTCTCAAGTGTAGGAGGTACACTGGATAGGTTAGTGAAGACGGGATATGTGGGTAGAACTTCTGTAAAAGAGGGAACCAGATTTAAGTACGTCTATTCTCCCGCCATCTCTAAAGATGAATTTGCAGAGTCGGTTACTGACCGTATACTCAGCAATCTTATAGAAACCTTTGGTGAAATAGTTGTTGATAATTTCTACAAGAAAATAAGGGGATCTAGGTGAGTGAAAACCTAACTTGTGTTGTAGCTTGTCTCAAACTTTCCAATACTCTGTACCCTGTTGGATTAATCGGGGCTATAGTGATACTCTCCATGATAATTTTTCGACGTGTTGGTAATCCTCATACCAGAGTGAAAATGTTCTGGTTCAGTAACATCACAGCCCTGGTGAACGTACCCCTTGTAGTGGGTTCTATGCGCTGTGATTATAGTTTGCTGAAGATATATGTAACATATCTAATAGCCCTTTTTGCAGCACTAGTGTTTCTGGTTCCCATTTATCAAAAATATCTCACAAAAAAATACAGCGCTATGAGAGCGGAAAAACTATTTCCTTGGATTAGATCTTTTGTGGATTCCATCGAAAAAGCTGAGGTCTATCTTATTGAATCGGCCATTCCCAGAGCTTTTACCATAGGAAAGAAAATCTTCATCTCAGGAGGTATGGCCGAGATTCTGGATGAAAATGAGTTGAAGGCTGTGATTGCTCACGAATTATACCATGTCCGCCAGAACAGAAAGTCACCTATGCTAAAAGGACTTTCCATGATGACCTTCCTTCCGTTTTTGGTGAAAGATGACATAGAAATGGCGGCAGATGAATTCTCATCTTTAATTGCTGGTAGAGAATACCTGATCTCGGCGAGACGAAAAATTGAAAAATTCTTCAATAGCTAACTGTTCTTTATTACGAGCCCCTTATAAACCCTCTTTTGATGGTATAGGTGGCATAAAAAAAATTTAAGTACCAAGAGGTCATAGATGAGTAAGATTACTCACTTGTAGAATGGAGTATGAGAATGGTCAGCGAGGTTAAGTACGAACCACAAACCACCAAGGACCTTTTGAGGGAAATGAAGGACATCTCTGAGATGATGGTGGATCTAGCTTATTCGGCTCTTTTATTTAATAATGAGGATATTGCAGAAGAAGTACTTAAACTGGAAGATAAAATGGATGAACTCCTCCATAAGATACGTATTTCATGCATTCTGGCAGGAAGGCGAGTGGATGAAGCTCAGGAGCTTTCAGGCATACTGAAAATTGCATCGGCTGCTGAGAATATAAGCAATGCTGCTGGAGATATAGCAAAACTAACTCTTAAGGGATATAAACTCCCTAAAGAAATAGTGAGGACCATCATCTTTGAATCAGAGGAAACTCTGACCAAAGTGAGAGTTGATCCATCCTCTCCCTTTGCTGGTAAAACCCTTGGAGAGTTAAATCTAGCTACTGAGACAGGTATGACGGTTATTGCTATTAGAAGGGGATTTGACTGGATATTCAGCCCAGATAAGCATACGAAAATTTTGAAAGGAGATGTGTTGTTTGCCAGAGGCCTTGAAGAAGGTCTTCCCGTGTTTTTTGAGCTTGCTACAGGCAAAAAATGCAAGGCCAGGGAAACAGAAATTGAAATATCTCTAGACGATCTGGATAGATCTCTTGATATTATTGTGGATATGAAAAATCTCATGGAACTTGCCATCGGACTGGCCTATTCATCAGTATTGTTTTATAATGAAGATATAGCGCTTGAAGTGAAATTCATCGAGGAACAGATTGACGAGATGCGTTTTAACCTCCATTACTGGGTACTGGAAGCAGCCAAACATTCGCAAAGTTACGAGGACATGAAACCTCTAATGGCTCTTCTAGAGCTTGCCCACTCCTCTGAAGTGATATCAGACTCTGCTTTTGAAATTGCCGAAATAGTCCTTAAAAAGCTTCAGCTTCATCCAATTCTTTCTTATGCAATCAGAGAATCTGATGAAGTAATAACCAAGGTTAAAGTTGAAAAAGGCTCACAACTGGATGGTAAAACCCTTGGTGAGCAGAAAGTAGAGACAGAAACAGGCATGTTCATTATGGCTGTTCGGAGAAAAGACAGATGGATTTATAATCCTACAGCTGAAACAAGAGTGTTCGGAGGCGACCTTCTCATAGCAAGAGGGACCAGAACAGGAGAAGAACTTCTCATTAAAATGTGCTCCCGGTTAGAAGATACGAATTGAGCCCATTATAGGGCTGTTATAGACTATTCTTGTAATTGGTTATTGTAAAATTTTTACCGTGAGTTTCGAATATGATTTCTGTAATACCCCGATGAGAATTTAAGGAAATTTATCAAAGAAAGCCTAGTCTGTTCATCATCAGGTTCTGTTGCATATCCAATGTATGCAAGTTTCTGACCCATCACATCGATAACTTTCCCATTCTCATCAACCACATAAAATTCTGGCGTTCCGGTAGCACCATATTTAAGAGCAATGGTTTTATCTCTTTTAAAGTTCACTCCTATGGGTACGAACTCAGATATAGCCTCTTGCAAATCTGGATATTTTTCGAGATCATCATGAAAAGCCTTGCACACATGACAGCTCTCTGAATATATGTGTACGAGACCTGGTTTTCCAGTTTTTCTTACAAGATTCAGTCCCTTATCGTAGCTGTAAAATTTTATATTTCCTATGGTATATACTTCAGTATTCTCTGTGTAGGAAGCCAGTCCATACACGACCGCTAGTAAGATTATTGCTATTCCAGCAACATAGATAATCTTCAATCCCCTCATACTCACTACTCCAGCACGAGAAATGTAAAAATATTCTCACCTTGCTATTTTTACCTTGCCCTCACATCAATTACCGATCACCCTCTTTTCTCTGGAATTCAACCACCTTGAATGAGTACCCTTTCTGACAATCGTAAGGGGCATCTCCGATAACTTTGAGGACAACTACCTTCTCTCCTTCAATCTCCACCGGATGACAGAGGTTGAACATGGGGCATTGAAAAACGTCACATTTTTTTGACTCATATTTGAGTTTTGTTCCAGATACGGCTTTTTTGGGTTCAATAAGTCCAAGAGCTGGAAGCTCAACTACTTCCACTGCAATAACTCCTTCATCATGGATAGGGCAGTCTTGAACTGACCCTTCTCTTAATCCAACAATTTTATACTTACTCTTTTCACGAAGGTTAAGGCATGTATTTTTAAGTCTACAATTGTTACAGTCTTCAGCACCTCCATAGTAAATGAATTCAACTCCAATATTTGCCCAGTTTTTTCCACATAAGGTTATAATTCTGTCAGCAAATTCACTCTGTACCATTTTATCCCTCCTAAATCACACCTGTTTTCTTTGAAGCTTTTTTTGCAGCTTTACGGGTCAGACCATTTCCAAGAATGGTGTATCGTTCAGGTCTAATAGTATGGGCCTTTATAAGTGCTTCTATTATATCGCCCTCGTCTACCCCAAGTTCAGAGGCAGTTGTCGGAGCTCCAAGAGATCTGAGAACATCCCTTATTTGCCTCCAGTCTTTTCCGTGGAGATACATCATTATTATGGTTCCTACTCCACACTGCTCACCGTGAAGAGCACCACTCTTCGAAATCATATCCAGAGCATGGCTGAACATATGCTCTGAACCGCTCGCAGGTCGACTGGAACCTGCAATACTCATGGCAACTCCACTTGATATCAGGGCTTTAACCACTTTTCTGACACCAGCCTCAATCCCTTCTTTTATACCTTCTGGAGAGTTGATAATTATTTCTGAAGTCATTTCTGATAAAGCTGCAGCATACTCGCTGTAAGGCTCCCCTCTTACTCTGTGGGCCAGTCTCCAGTCCAGAACTGCTGTTTTGTTAGCGAGGATATCTCCACAACCTGAAAGAGTTAAGCGAATAGGAGATGAAGCTATGATGGAAGTGTCAGCAATAACACCTTCTGGAGCCTTTGCTTCAATTGAAGTGTTTTTAACCCCATCCTTAAGGGAAGCCCTGGAAGAAGCAATCCCATCATGGCTGGCTGAAGTAGGAATACTGATAAAGGGAACATCGAGTTTTGTTGAAGCAAGTTTCGCCACGTCTATTACTTTCCCTCCACCAGCAGCTATAATAAATCCTATTTCTGAATCTTTTCCTGTCTCTACAATTTTTTCCATCTCATTGTATGTTGGTTCTTTAATCTTTTTAACGGAAATATTGTAAGTGTTTTCGAGAATCTCAACCACTAGTTTTCCAGCCATTTTTTCGGTCTTTTTTCCAGTTAAGACCAACCCATTACCGATAAGTTTAAGGTCTAAGCATACATCCAAGACGTCATGAATCACGCCTGGGCCTATCACAACGTTTCGTGGAAGTTGCATCCATTTACTGTCTTTCATATTAATGCCTCTGGGGGTGTTTAATATCGGACTGTATTCATTTATTAGGGAATATTATGTGGACCCAATTCTATATGATACGGGTTACAATCCTATAAATACCTTAACCTGGGCTATACTTCTGATAATATTTGTTCTCCTTCTTTTCAAGTTACTGAAACGACTGGGTATTGTAATTGATGAGACTTTTGTTTTCGCCAATATTCCTTATGTCGTTGTGGGTGGGTTATTGAGAGTTGTGGAAGATGCAGAACTAATCTCACCCCCCTTGAAATATTTCCTCATAACACCTCTCATTTATTTCGTTATATTTTTCGTAGCTATCGCAGTTCTCGTCGTCTCTGTTATGATCAGGAATTCTTATGGGATCAGATATGAGCGTGTGTATGGTGGCTTTGGTCTACTGTGGATGTTCTCTCTGATGGTAGTTCTCTCATGGAATCTTGACATACGAGAAACTTTGGTCCTTCCCTTTACATTCTTCGTAGCTGGGGGTATTACAGTTCTTTTTTTCCTGTTTTTTAGAAAAGTTTATACTCCTCTATCCTTTAAGGTGAATTTAGCAGTAATTTTCGCTCATATGACTGATGCATCTGCCACCTTCATTGGTATAGACTTTTTTAATTACTGGGAAAAACATGTTCTACCCAGTTTTTTCATAAATCTAACCGGAACTGCAGCAGTAATGTACATACTGAAGTTTGTAGTCTTCATCCCTTTGCTGTATTTTCTGGATAAAGAGCTTGAAACTGAGAGAGAACTCGCCAATTTTTTAAAATTTGTACTGATAACTATCGGGCTGGCGCCGGGAATTCGGGATGCAGTGAGAATAGCAATGGGGGTATAATATGAATAGGAAACTGATGGAATATTCCATTTTTTTGTTAATTGTTTTTATCCTTTCTTCTGTTTTGGGTTTTAAATTTGCTGAGAACAATCCTGTTATTGCGGGAGATATGGTTCAGAATCTGATGGAGGGGTTCTCTTTTTTGAAAGATCTAAATCCTCTTCTGCTACTTTTAGTAATATTTCTTAATAATGCTGGGAAATCGTTAATTTTAGTTCTTACCGGAGTAGCATTGGGAGTAATACCTGTATTTTTTATATTTTACAACGGTTTTATGGTTGGAGTGGTTGTCAATGTGGTAAGTGGAGAGAGGGGAGTGTTACCGGTAATTGCTGCTCTTCTTCCTCATGGCATAATTGAGATTCCCATGGTGGTTTTTAGTGGTGCTCTGGGGCTATGGATGGGTGCCGGTCTGTATCGAAAATTACGAGGCCACCCTGTTATTTTAAAAAAAAGGTTGCGGGAAAGTATGAGCTATTACGCCAGGTTCGTCATCCCGTTGCTGTTTCTGGCTGCTGTAATAGAAACCTTTATCTCCCCCTATGTTGGAAAGGTGTAACCCATGAAACTTCCCCCAAAATCCAGTTTCAGCGAGTGGTTTAACGAGATCATCTTCATGGCAGAGATAATGGATGTGAGATATCCGGTGAAAGGTCTCTATGTATGGATGCCCTTTGGCTTTAAACTGAGACGAGAGGTATATGGACACCTCAAGGATTTACTGGATAGAGAACATGATGAGGTGTTATTCCCTCTTCTAGTACCAGAGTCAGAATTTATGAAAGAAGCTGAACATATAAAGGGCTTTGAGGATGAGGTATACTGGGTAACACATGGTGGAAAGGATGAGCTGGATATTAAACTAGTATTGAGACCAACAAGTGAAACGGCAATGTATCCCATGTTCAAGTTATGGGTCAGAACTCATGCAGATCTACCATTGAGGGTATATCAGGTGGTGAATATTTTCAGATATGAGACCAAACACACCCGGCCATTGATACGGCTGAGAGAAGTAACTTCATTTAAAGAAGCTCATACCGTTCACTCGTCTTATGAGGATGCAGAAAATCAAGTTAAAAAAGCCATAGCGTTGTATAAAGAGTTTTATGACTCCTTGTGTTTACCATATCTGATTTTTAAAAGACCGGATTGGGATAAATTCCCTGGAGCAGATTATACTATTGCCCTCGATACCATAATGCCTGATGGTAGAACATTGCAGATTGGAACTGCCCATAACCTTGGCAATAACTTTGCAAAGACCTATGATATAACCTTTGAAAATGTCAAGGGAGAGATGGAATATGCCTATCAGACCTGTTATGGTATATCAGAACGATGTATCGCAGCGTTAATCGCCATCCATGGAGACGATAGGGGTCTTGTGATACCCTTCCGGTTTGCACCCATTCAAGTAGTGGTCATCCCCGTCTTGTATAAAGATAAGGATAAAATTCAGATCATGGAAAGAGCCACTAAAATACTGGATACACTGAAAACTATGGGTATTCGTGCTGTACTGGATGATTCAGAGGATCGCCCAGGCGCAAAGTATTATCGGTGGGAATTGAAAGGAGTACCAGTGAGAATTGAAATAGGAGCCAGAGAGATTGAGCATAACACTTTCGTTGTGTCTTTTCGGGATGAAATGAAAAAGGAAACATATCCCCTGAAAGAACTGGAGAATCTTCTGAAAAAAATTGAGGAGTATGACAGCAGGTTAAGAAAAAAAGCATGGGAGAACCTTTACAGCAGTGTAATATTTCAGAAAACTCTCGAAGATGTCAAGAAGCAAGCTGGCGAAGGACTCATCCTGATACACTGGTGTGGTGGAGAGGATTGTGGAGAGAAGATTGAAGATGAAGCAGAAGTGAGTTTGCTGGGTGAGTTGTTGGAAAAAACAGAAGATCTGGAAATTGAACCAGGTAAATGTATTGTGTGTGGAAAAGAGACTGCACTCATAGCAGGATTGGCCAGAACTTATTGATCTAAGTTTTATCCTTCATTTTCTTAGCTCTGTTATTAAGCATGGGCTAAACAATCTACTTAACAAAAGAGGGAAAAATTAAAGACCTGCTTTTACCTATGAATACTTTAATGGAAAAAAATATACAAAATCTTTTTGAGTTAGTGGATGAGTTTCATTATAACTTTTCAGCTGGAAAATTCAAAATTATTGAGGGAGGTCAACTGGTTGTGGTAGGAGATATCCATGGAGATCTCTATTCTCTGAACAGGATTATGTCTGCTGTTGAACCTGGGATGAAAATGCTATTTCTCGGAGATTATGGAGATAGAGGCAACTACCCTGTCCAAGTGTATATCACGATTTTAAAAAGAGCAGTAGAGTTTCCGGAAGAGACCGTGTTGCTGAGGGGTAATCATGAAAGTGACATAGCAACACCGCATGATCTTCCCAGACAGTTATACAGCATCTCTGGGGATATCGGTATGGAACTGTACCGGGATATTAAAGAAAAGGTATGGAATCATCTTCCTTTTTCTGCCATGGTTCCAGGAAAATACTGGTTTGTTCACGGAGGTGTGCCGACCAAAGGTGGGAAAGTGCCAGGAGAGGACAGAATTAAGCTTGAAGATTTAAAACAACCATCAGAGGTTGTGAAGCTGGAAATGCTGTGGAACGATCCTGGAGAAGAAGAAAAAAGTGTATTCAATTATAATAGAGGAGTGGGGATGATATTTGGATATGGTGCTACAGAGGCTTTGAGAAATGAGCTTGGAATCCGTACAGTAATCAGATCCCATGAACCTTTCAAAGTGATAAAAGCACAGCAGAAAGGAATGGTGGTGACTGTAGGCTCATGCTTGGAACCTTACGGACTGACGAAAGCAGCATTTCTGGTTCTAAATCTGGATGGCAGACCCTTAGATGGATATGAGCTGGAAAAAACTGCTACGGTATTTTCGTTCTGATTACTTAATAAATTAAAGACCTGATGATTAAAAAAAGATTTAAATGAAATCAAAGGTAACATAGGATGATGCATGGTTATGATCTTCAACAAAAGCCCTTCATAGTTTTCTGGGAAATCACACGAGCATGTATGCTGGCCTGTAGGCACTGTAGGGCGAGAGCTCAAAAAAAGAGACATCCAGATGAACTGACATTTGAGGAAGCCATAGGGGTAATAGATCAGCTTACAGAGTTTGGAAAACCATACCCTCTGGTGGTTTTTACTGGAGGAGATCCCTTGATGAGGGATGATATTAATGATCTCATCAAGTACTCAACAGATCGTGGATTAAGAGCAGCCATAGCTTTTTCAGGAACGGAACTTGCAACAAAGTCTCGTCTTGAGAAATTGAAAAATGCAGGTATTGCACGAATTGCTATAAGTCTGGATGGTTCAAACCCTGACGTTCATGATCATTTCAGGGGGGTTAAAGGAACTTTTGAACAGTCCATCAAAATTCTGGAAATAGCGAAAACTATGGGTATTTCTCGTCAGATTAATACCACTGTATCTACTTATAATTTGCTGGATCTACCCAATTTACTGGAGATATGCCTGAAAGAAGGAGTAACTCTCTGGGATGTGTTTTTTATTGTGCCGACTGGTAGGGCGAAAGCTGAGCTCATGCCGTCTCCCCAACAATTTGAAGACATCCTCAACTGGCTGTATGATGTGACTAGAGAAACCCCCCTCAACGTGAAAAGTTCTGCTGCAACCCATCTCAGAAGGATAGAATATCAGAGAGATACAGGGAAATACAGGACTCCTTTTGGTGAGTTATATAAAGCGCTGAAAGAGAGGCTGGAAGAGATTAAAAAATCATATAATCTGAAAGTAGAAAAGAAGAGAGTGGTGGCAGGATACACTCATAAAAGTCTGGCTCATGGAGATGGAATCAAAAGAGCTCAGGGCATAACCGATGGAAGGGGTATGTTCTTCATATCTCACATAGGGGATGTATACCCGAGTGGATTTCTCCCCATTGAAGCAGGAAATGTAAGAGAGACATCCCTGAAGAAAATTTACATGACTTCTAACATTTTTATGGAATTAAAAGACCCTGACAGATTGAAAGGAAAATGTGGAGTGTGCGAATTCAGGCAAATATGTGGTGGTTCCAGAGCAAGGGCTTTTGCGTTAACTGGAGATTACTTGGAAGCAGAGCCAAATTGCATATACATTCCAGCCAAATACAATAAATGAATATTTCAGTAGAAATCAGTAACAATTATTTATCAATAGGCTTTTCTGAAGTCAGGGTGATTAAATTGAACGTAAAAGTAGATTTTGAATATGTAAAAGAGACAGCTTCCAGAATAATCATGGAACGGGAAAGATTCTGGAAAAATCTAAAGCCATCTGATTTTGGCACTCTTTTGAGTTATCTTCTGGTTCTTGCCATTCTTCCATTTGTAGGTACGTTACTGCTATCTCTGGTGTTTGGATATAGAATTCCTTTTTTTGGCACAATAACTCTTCCCCCCTCTCTGGCATTGGTGGCAGCTGTTAAAGCCTACGTTCTTGCAGTGATAGGTCCTTTTATTGGAGGGTTTGTGATGAACATTGTTGCCGAAGCGTTAAAGTATCCATCTTCCACTGAAAGGTATACCACTCTGACAGTATATGCAGCCACTCCAGCCATTATAAGCCAGTTTCTAGTATTTGTACCTTTTATTGGTGGCGTCATTATACTCCTTGCAGCAATATTCTCTCTGTACCTCATATGGCTTGGACTTAGAGAGTTCATAAAACTAGACTCTTCTCAGGCTCTGATTCTGTTGATAGTCTATCTCATTGCTCTGCTTATTATTAGTGCGATAGCTGGAAATATTGGAATGTTTTACACGATGTAGTCTTTCACATTTTTTATTTATTTTAGTATTATTTTTAATAATTTATTTTAGTATTATTTTTAATATTTTGATGAAATTAAGGAGTTTCAAATCCATAATGTTTATGTATCTCCACTCCATGTGGTTATGGTGTTATCGATGGGAGATGTAGTGGTTCTGGATCATCCATATATTCAGGAAGTTCTCACAATTTTGAGGAATAAATACACCAGTCAGATAGAGTTCAGGAAATCAATGGTGAAGATAGGCCGAATGATCGGCTATGAGCTGACCAGATATATGGAAAAACAGAGGGTAGAAGTTGAAACACCAGTTGGAAAGGCTGAAGGAGTTGTTATTCCTGACAAAGATAACATACTGATAGTAAACGTATTGAGGGCAGCCATCCCTCTTGTGGAAGGACTTTTGAAAGCTTTTCCAAAAGCTAGACAAGGTGTCATATCTGCTAAGCGGATTGAGGACTCTATAAGAGGAAATGACCATATGGAGTTCGATGTGAGGATAGATTATGTCAATATTCCAGGGATATCAGAAGAAGATACAGTGGTGGTAGCAGATCCAATGCTAGCCACTGGAAGCACTATGAATGTAGTCCTAGATGAAGTGGTGAAGAGAGGAAAGCCAAAGCGAGTGATAGTACTTTCGGTAATCTCCACTCAGACCGGGATAGATAAAGTCCTTAATGTCCATCCTTATGTTGACATCTTTACAGCTTCTATTGATAAAGCTCTGAATGAGAAAGGGTACATAGTTCCTGGTTTAGGTGATGCAGGAGATCGATCTTTCAATGCATAACATCCGATAATACAAATTTACATCCTTCAATTCTCCCCCATCCTCAGAATATTCTAGGATTCTTCATATGATGGCAGCATTACACAAAACATGCAGCAAACATTGGAATCTCATCTAATCTGAGCTAATCTGTGGGTTTCATAAAATGCATAAGTTATAAATTGTTTTTGGGCTACAAACTCTATTGAACTCGACTTTTAATTGCCTGAACTCATAGAGATCTAAATGAGATTTGAAGGTATAAAAGAACTAAGAAACACTGATTTTTTCCCATTATACTAGAGATCTCGGAAAATTTTTTATACTTAATTATTCGTTATTAATTTAGGGGTTGGATGCAGAAAGTTCGATGTCCTAAATGCGGAATGAAAATGAAAAAAGGGGGATTGTACAGAACCAGAAAAGGTGTAGATAAGCTATATATGTGCTTTTTCTGTGGTACAAAAAGAGCCGTTCCAGCGAGATGGGTTTGAGAGGTGGACTTGAAGTTCAGAGGGGTGAACTCTTCAGCCATACTATTGAGTTATGAAGTTATCCACCTGTGAGAGGTGGCATCACTATAAGACTCTCTCCCTTATTAATAACCGTTCTCAAACCATCTTTTAGCCGAATATTGGTGGTTTTTCCCTGTTTATCCTCAATCAGTACGAGAAATCTGTCTACAATATGATCTACTGAAGGGAAAATCTCGGGAAACATCTCGCATACTTTTTCAAGGAGTTCTTTAACTCTCGGTGTGTCATCTGCAAATATCTTTTTACTGTTTACATTAATTCCTGGGATACCAATAAACCGAACAGTTACTTTCATTTATCCTTCAGAGGAATGCTCAGTTCTCTCAGATTATCCACATACTTTTCCAAACCCAACTCCTTTATTTTTGCAATGGTGGGAATTCCAGTTTTAAGATCCCACCCTCTTTCAGTATAATACTCATTTAGCATCGGTTCCAGTTCGAAAATGGATCCAGCAGAGTTGATAGCCTCTTCTGGCATGGGTTCTTCAAGAAATCGTTTTGGAAGGGTATCATCTTTTCTGCTTATTCCCTCTCTGACCAGAAATAGCCGTTCCACGTTGATAATTCTCTCTCCAATTCTTCTGACTTCTCCCCCTTTCATTTCTATCCCGGTAGCAGCATGAATGACCTCCCCTGAGAGATCGAAAGGCAACACCTCCATATTTTCAGCTACATTTTTGCATACTTCGAGTGCATCAGTGATGGCACACCAGTCTTCAAAAAAGCTCACCAGCTTTCCCTTCCCTTTATATTCAAGTCTCAAGGCTGTCTCAGGAATACCAAAGAGCTCTCTCCCTCTTTCAGGATCATCGCTCAGCTCAAAGAAAGGCTCACTTCTGAGATGATCTCCACCTCTGCTGGCTACAACGTATCCAAGACCATAACCTTTCAACCCCCTTGGATCGGCCTGAATTATTTCAAGACCCTTAACATGCAAAGCGATCTCTTCTCCAAATCCCAATTTTTCTGCAGCCTTCTTAACCCCATCAGCCAAAATATCACCAAAACCTTCTCGTCTCGCTATTTTCTCAATGAGGGTAAGAATGGTCTCTTCATTTCCCCAGCTCATGTCCAGACCATCTGCCATATCTTTAGTCAGCCAACCTCTTTCATAGCATTCCATGGCCCATGAGATGCATTCTGCTGTTGTTAAGGCATCAAGTCCGAGTTTATTGCACATATCGTTGGCCTTCAAAGCCACCTGAATGTCAGGATTACCAACCCTAGCGGAAAAAGCGCTTAACGGCTCGTATTCAGGCCCCTCTCCATACAGGCCCTTATATTTTCCTTTTCGTATTACCCAAAATCTGCTGCATGGGAGTATACACGAAAAACACCCCCTAGTTTTTACGTTATACTCCTCTGCTAGTCTCTCTCCACTTACCTCTTCTGCATATTCAAACACACCAGTGGTGAAGTGTCTAGTAGGTAAAAATCCTCCTAAGTTGAGGGGTAATAGAATTCTTGTGGTACCCATTATTCTACGAGGCCAGTACTGAGGATGATTGTATATGTCTTCCTCTAACTTTTCCACAAGCTTTTCAAATTTATCTGGATGGGCCACATCTATGGATTTCGATCCTCGGATGGCAATGGCCTTAACCCCCTTCTGGGCCATCACAGTCCCCATACCTGTTCTTGCTGCTGCTCGCATCAAATTGGCAAACACACCGGCATATCTTACACCATTTTCAGCAGCAGGCCCTGCTGCAACTACCTGAACGCTTTCATCTCCAATCTCCTCTTTTACTGCCTTTGTCGTCTCATACACGTCCAGTCCGGCCAGATGAGATGCGTCAATAAAGCTGACGTCATCATCGTCAATAAAAATATACAGTAACCTATCCGATGAACCCTCTAGAATAATTTGATCGTAACCGGCGTACTTCATTTCTGGAGCAAAATGCCCTCCAGCGTTGGAATCACCAAGGATCCAAGTCAATGGGGATTTTGCACTGACGTTAAATCGAGAAGCTGTGGGAAACCCTGTTCCAACAAGGGGACCAGTGGCAAACATCAGCTTATTCTCTTTTCCGAGAGGATCTGTTTCAGGAGGGATTTCATCTAGAAGGCGCTTTGAGTTGAATCCTCTCCCTCCCAGATATCCTCTGATCAATTCTTTTTCCAGAGGGTGAATTACATGTTTCCTTTTCGTCAATTCCAGTCTCAACACTCTGCCTGCGTAACCAAAATATTTTGAGGCCATCAAAAACCCTCCATCATGTTATCAGCACCCCATTCCGAAAGTAGCTGTTTATACTGTTTGGAGGCATGCTGTACCCCCTTTTTTCGGGAAATGGTATTTAGATCAGTATACGAAAGAGCCTTTGTAGGACACTTCCTCACGCAAATAGGTTCCCCATCGCATAGATTGCAAACTAGGGGTATTTCATGGATTGGATCCCACGATATGGAACCGAAAGGACAGTCAGTAATGCACTGTCCACAGCCTACGCATTTTTCTTCGATTACCATAACAGCTCCGAGATAGCTCCTTTCCAGTGCCTCCATTGGGCAGTTTTCTTCTGGTATGCATCTCCTGCACTGCCTGCAAACAACAGGGATATCCATTCCGATTACATCGTCTTTAACGATCCTGATCCTTGCGAATCTGGGATTAAATTCTCTTGTGTGAGAAAAGGAACATACCAGTTCACAGTATCTGCATCCACTGCAGGCCTCTTCGTTAGTTTGGATCCTTTTTCTCATTTTACTCACCCCTCAATTTGATTATGCAGACCATCCTTATTACACGATTTCTATTCTCTTCCCTAAGTTTTGAGAAAGAGAAAATCGATATATTTCTCCTGCCAGAGCTAGATCCTGGACTGCAAGGCCTGTGGAATCAAAAACTGTAATCTCTTTTTCATTTTCCCGTCCAGATTTATTCTTAGCAATTATCTCTCCAAGCTCCCCATGAATGTCATCCAGAGAAATTATGCCTTTTTTTAATGGAACGTTAATCTCCCCTGAATGACTGGCCTGTTCAAGCTCGTCCACCACAATTTTAGCTCTTTTCAGAATCATAGGATCAAGCTCTTCTTTTCCTTCTGCATCAGCTCCAATTGCGTTGATATGTATACCTTCCCGTATCCACTCGTTTTTTACTAAGGGTTTTCTGGATGGAGTGGCAGTGACAAGGATGTCAGTGTCACAGGTCTTTTCGATAGGAGATATTTCCACGGTAATATTTGGTGAAATTTTATTAATAAGGGTCTGGAGATCTTTAGCGTTATTCATATTTACGTCCCATAGCCTCACTGACTTTATATCCATCACTTCCTGTATGAAAAGAAACTGGGTTACTGCTTGTTTCCCACATCCTATGATTCCAAGAGTAGAAGAATCAGGATTGGCCAGATATTTTGAGGCAATCCCACCAGCAGCTCCGGTCCGATACTGGGTTATCAGGGTACCGTCCATAATAGCAAGAGGGTAGCCAGTGTTAGCATCTGAATAAATTATCAAACCCATCACTGAAGGAAGTCTTGAGGTGACTGGGTTCTCAGGGTGGGAATTTACCCATTTTACACCCACATCATATCCAACCAATCCGGGCATTGCTCTGAAATCTCCTTTCTCTGTAATGATATATGACTTAGGTGGCATCTGTGCCTGTTTTTTAACGAGAGAAAGGAATGCTTCCTCCACAGACTCCAGTATAGCTTTTAGTCCCATTTTCTCGAGAATTAACCGAACATCATCTTTCGTCAGTATTACGGTCTCCATCCCACTCCTCCTGTAGTTTTCTCTCCATCTTTTATAAAAAACTGAGTAATTGTATTTGCATCTTTTTCTAGAAGTGGTGGTTTATCATGCATCAACTCATTATATGGATGTTTTAACCCTGAGCCGGTGAGAACACATACCACTCTGTCAGAAGAATCAATAGTATCATCTTCAACCAATTTTTTAAGTGCAGGAATAACACAAGCAGATGTGGGCTCCACTATCATCCCCTCTTTTGAGAGCAATTCACCCATGCCTTTGATTATCTCCTGATCGGATACTGATATGGCCATTCCATCACTCTCTTTAAGGGCTATGAGTCCGTGATCTCCACTGTAGGCTACGTTTATGCCGGAAGCTATTGTGTCTGGCTTTTCTATGGAAATAACACGATTCAGATTTTTATTGAAAGATTCAACAAGGGGAGATGCCTTCTCGGCCTGTACAGCAATAAATTTTGGGACCCCATCTATCATCCCCATCTCAACCATTTCTGCATAACCTTTCCATTGACCAAAAAGGTTGTCTCCACCTCCCACTGGAATAATCACAAAATCAGGTGGAGAAAATTCCATCTGATACAGAATTTCGTATGAAATGATTTTGGGCCCATCTACCGAAATAGGATTTATCAGAGCCCAGCAAAATGCAATATAGGCGGATAGATTTGATGAAATGGAACACAGCAGGTCTATGAGATCAGATGGGGATCCTTCAAAGAGATTGCTAACTCTTACAACTCTTGCTCCAAGGTGAGGAAGCAATTTCCATTTTTCTTCAGGAGCCTTTTCACTTACGAGGATGTATGTATTCATCCCACATCTGCATCCATAACTTGCAGCAGATAGTCCAGCATTCCCGGTGGATGCCGTCAAAATGGATTTATACCCAAGGCCTTTGGCATGGGCGATCATTATGGCAAGACTCCTGTCTTTAAAAGAGCCAGTGGGATTCACTGTCTCATTTTTGAAATAAAGATGCTTTAACCCGAGCTCATCCCCTATTGACATTGATTTCAGTAATGGGGTATCCCCCTCTCTCTGTGAAACTGTTCCAATTCTAATGGGTAGAACAGGCTCAAATCTATCCATCCCTATTTCTGCTCTTTTCAGGACTTCTGGGGTTAGTATTTCTCGGGCTAGATCCAGATTGTAGGTTGAAGTTAGAATCTCTCCACACTTGGTACAGCTAATTAAATGAGTATTTTCATAGGTATTCTCACATCTGATGCATCGAAGAACGTGTTCTCCTCCCATCTCATCCTCCAGAAATGATCTGAAATAGTCTCTCGATATCCTCTTCATTATTGAAGAAATGGGGAGCAATCCTTATACCACCAGCTCTGTAAGATGTGATTATGCCTTTTGCTATAAGAGTTTTGTAGGACTCATAGGCAGAGGGAACTCTGAGAATTACTATGGATCCCCGTTCATCCGGATTGAGGGGACTTCTTATTTCTATATTTGCTGTTTGGGCTTTTTCAATTATGTTTTGAGTTAAATCAATCGTTCTTTTCCGTATTTTATCTGGTTTTACTTCACGGATCAATTCAATTCCAGCTTTTGCTGCGTAAGCGTTTGGTACCGGAGGAGTGCCTAACTGAAATCTACTGGCAGTAGAAGAATATATGAACGTATCTGATTTAAATTCAAAAGGATTTTGAGAAGCAAGCCAGCCTGTACAAGAAGGTTTAAACTCTTCAATGAGGTCCTCTCTTACATACAGGAAAGCTATTCCTGGACCCCCCAGCAGCCATTTAACGGAACCAGAAATAAGAATATCAATTTGAACATCTCTTACATCAATGGGTATGGTACCGGCAGATTGGTAAGCATCAACAGCCAGAAGAACATCTCTCTCTCTGCATATATCTGACAGTGCATGTAAGTCCTGCATAAATCCACTGAAGCTGAAAACGTGGGAAGTAGACACCATCAGAGTATTCTTGTTTATGACCTTCTCAAATTCGTTTATAGGTATAGATATACCATCTTTGGATCGAATCAACCTAGTTCGTGCTCCATGTTTTTCATGGGCTTTCCACACATAATAGTTTGTGGGAAAATCCATATCTGTGACAAGTATTTCATTTTTATTTCTGTAGTCCAGTGCACTTGCTATAGAAGAAAGAGCTGTAGACGCACAGAAAGTTACAGCAATCTCTTTAGATTTTGCGTTAATCAGCCTGGCAAACTCCACTCTCACATCTTCAATAGATTTCATCCAGGTGTCCCATGGGGTCTCATCCCATGGTAGCTCTTCCATTTCCCAGATTTCAATATATCTTTTCAAAGCCTTTTTAACCCTTGTGGAGATGGGCCCAAGGGAACAGGAATTAAGATAAGTCTTGTGCTGGAGTATTGGAAACTCACTTCGCCATGCATCCCAGTCCATGCCCAATAATATTGGTAATTTAGTATAAATATTTTTTGTTTGATTTATTAGCAAGATTTTATCATCAAATTAATTAAAAATCAATCTTCTCCGACATATCTTACTGGATTGACATACATCTCTTTGACTTTGGATAATACCACATGAGTTCGACATCGAATGACCCCATTGATTTCATGGATTTTTATTATTATATCGTTCAGCTCTTCTATACCACTGCATTTTACGATTACCACATAATCATAGTCACCTGTTATGGAATACGCTACAGTTATGTTCTCTAGAGAGTTCAGGGCTTTTTCGAGTTCATCCCTATTCACCGCACTATCGTATCTGATTTCTATTAAAGCAGAAATACTATATCCCAGAGCAGTCTCGTCTACAAGTATCGTGAACTGCTTGATAATTCCCTTCTTTACTAGCTTGTCAATTCTAAAACGTATGGTTGATTCAGGTATACCAATTTTTTTAGATAGGTCTCTGACAGATATGCGACTATTCTCACTCAACTCTTGGAGTATTGTCAGGTCGGTCTCATCAAGACGCATATGGAATATAATGTCCTTTATTCGTATAAAAATGTTAACAGAGATTAAAGGTTCCATAGTCAAAATCCTTCATTCGATTAATGTTTTGTATAGGGCAACTTATATTTTCAAGCCTTGAAAAGCATCTTTAAAATAAGATTAAGTAATTTGCTTTGTTAACAAAAAAATGATAGTTTAATAACGTAAACGGTAAAATTTAAATATTATTTACGCTGAATGCATATAATGATAAATCATAAAGGAGTTGAAACAGAATGGCTCAGATGTTGGGATTAAAACGGGACCTCGGACCATTGCAAGTGTATGCGACAATCATCGGAACACTGATTGGTGCAGGGATTTTTGTAGTTACCGGGAAAATGGGGGAAATTGCAGGACCAGCCGTACCGATTGTCTACATTCTCTTGGCTCCGGTTATTCTAACAACAGCTCTGGCTTATGCAATTTTCATGAGTACACCCTTAGGCAGGAGTCCCGGTGGAGCATACATGCATATAAGCAGGACTTTTAGAAATCTGTATTTTGGATATATAATGATGTGGCTGAAGTGGATTGCTTTTATAGGTGCTGTGGGCGTTCTTTCAGTCTCTTTCGCCGAATATCTAAAGTTCTTTTTCCCCGGTCTTAACTCGGTGGTAGTTGCCTCGGTGATATTGATATTTTTCTACGTGATCAATCTGGTAGGTGTCAGGATATATGGGTGGGTTGAAACTGTGATGTTTCTGATATTGCTAGTGTCTATCCTGGTGCTTGTGGTTCCAGGTCTATTCACTGTCAATCTTGAATACTACAAACCCCTGTTGCCATATGGCTGGGGTGGTGTTCTGAAAGCAATGGCACCGATATTCTTCGCTTACGCAGGATTTGAGGCAATAGCTCAACTCGGAGGGGAAACGAAAGACTCAGAAAAAACTTTGCCTAAGATATTTATACTGGGAGTCTCAGCAAGTGTCATCATATACTTTTTCATGTCCTTCGTTGCTTTCGGTAACGTACCATACCTGGAACTGGCAAAATCAGATATGGCAATGGCGGTGGTAGCTGGCAAATATTTACCCTTTGGAGCCGCAGGAATTGTTGCTATAGGTGCGTTAATGGCCTTTACATGTTCTATTAACAGTGGTCTTTTAGTCCCTCCCAGGATTCTGTATGCTTTTGCAAAAGATTACATAACACCCCACATACTTGTGCAAGTCAATGAACGATTTAGAACCCCCCACATTAACCTTACAATAACCGCAGTAGTAGCCCTGATACTGATATGGACAAAATCTCTCTGGGTGATGCTAGATATAGCCCTCCAGGCAATGTTTATACTGTATTTCTTCCACAGCCTAGCAATGGTAGCCCTGCCATTTGTAAATAAAGAACTATGGGAATCAGCTAGAGTTAAACTCCCTGTGCCACTAGTAGTAATCTTCGGCCTTATTTCTATGGCTTTCATGGCCTATTTCACTGCTGGAATGATTGCAGGAGTAATTGATCTCTTTGTAATCTGGATTATCGTGGGAACTGCCCTGTATGTATATTCAGTGTGGAAAGGAAAGCAGGAAGGGATAGACTACTCGAAGATAGTGACAACCTGGGAAACTGAATAAACAGTATAATTTTTTATTTTTCTCTTTACCTTAAACTCGGGACAAGACTTTACTTTTTATGAAGACTGGTCATTTCTGGCAAATCCAGTAGTATATCATAAAATTGCATCCATTTCATTGTAAAATGGCTCTCACCTACAACTTACGTTACAGATATGGCTTTGTATTTCCGAACATTATGCTAGTTTATCGGAAAACTCCCCATCGTATACAGTTTAAATGCAGATTAAATTAGACATTTCTAGTTTAATTTCATATATGGCATAGATACTTCAGAAAAATTATACATAATTTAAGATTTGTATAAATATATAAATAGTAACAATCCAATATAGTTTTTTTGAAATACATAAGTTATATCTCTAATAGAGGTGAATGTAGATGGAAGAAATAGGTGAAATAGACCATATAGCAATAGCAGTAAAGGATATAGATGCAGCGCTGAATTTTTTCGTAGAGATATTTAATGCGAGACAGGTTACTGATAAAATAGAATTAAAAGAGGAGCATATAAACTTCCAGTTTCTGGAAGTGGGGGGGTTAAAAATTGAGTTACTGGAACCCACAAGCGCTTCAGGTTCTGTAAGCGCATTTCTAGATACCAGAGGGGAGGGTTTTCATCATCTCTGTTTCAGAGTAAAAGACATTGGAAAAGCCATCGAAAAAATCAAGTCAATGGGCCTTAAAATAGTTGGAGAAAACCTCGAACCTGAAGATTACAGTAACAGATATGCTTTCATTCATCCAAAAAATTGCTTTGGAGTGCTTATTGAACTGGAAGAAAAATAGAAAAGATCATTTAGCTCATGACTATCGTGTGTTACAGATGTTATGGATATAGGGGATATATAAAGTAGTCTGAAAACTTTTTTCAGTTTTTCTCAGCATATCTTTTTCTTAGCTCGTATTTCAGGATTTTTCCGCTAGGATTCTTAGGCAGATTATCTATAAACTTCACAATCTTTGGTTTTTTGTAGCTTGCCAGTCTCTCCTTGCAAAACTGGATTATCTCATCTTCCGTAGTTCTAGCACCTTCTTTGAGTACGATAACCGCCATTACATTCTCCCCCCAGACCTCATCAGGCACTCCAATAACTGCTGCTTCTAGAACAGCAGGATGCTGATACAAAATTTCTTCGACCTCTCTTGGATATATATTCTCTCCTCCGCTAATTATAACATCTTTTTTTCGATCCACCACATAGATATATCCCCTCTCATCGAGCTTCCCTATGTCCCCAGTGAGAAGCCATCCGTTTTTCAGAGTTTTGTTCGTCTCTTCATCCATTTTCCAGTATCCTTTCATTATGAAATCGCTTTTGACAGCAATTTCCCCTAGCTCTCCTACTGGTACATCGTTCATATTGTTATCTACGATTCTAACTGTGACACCTATCGCAGGAAATCCGGCCGATTGTAAACGTCCCTCTGATGCCTCATCTCCGATTTGATGATCCTCCTTATGAAGGGCAGTAACCAATGGCCCAGCTTCGGTTAATCCATATCCTTGAATTAAGGTATCTCCAAATACTTCAAGGGTTTTCTTTAACAATGCTAAAGGCATGGGAGAAGAAGCATACCATACCGTCCTAAGACTGCCCATATCGTATTTCTTCACTTCAGGGACTTCCAGTATAAAAGATATCATCGTAGGTACAAGCTGAGTGGTGGTTATTCTATAGTGCTCTACATCTTCAAGAAACTGTTTTGGATCAAATTTGTCCCTTATGAATACAGTACAGCTCCTTAAAGTGTGGGAGAGTGGGAGAGCCCTCCCTCCGACGTGATATAGTGGCATAATTGCGAGATGTGTGTCATCTCTCACCAGAGCCTGCTCCATCAATAAGGCTTTTGCATTTTCAATCTGACCTTTATGGGAAAGCATCACACCTTTGGGTAGTCCAGTGGTCCCGCTCGTGTACATTAAATAAACCACATCATCACTTTCTATCTGGATTTCGGGTTCAGTGATATGGGACTTGGACATCACCACCTCATAGGATAGATAATCTCCAATTCGACCTCCCACGGAGATAAACCTCTCAACGGAATCCAGTTCCGATTCAATTTTTTTTACCACATCTAAATAATCAGATTCAAAAAATAGCACCCTAGATTCTGAATGGTTCAAAAGCAACTTTATTTCATCAGGAGCAAGTCGGAAGTTTATAGGGACTATGGTGAATCCCCCCCTTTCTCCGACACCATATACCTCCATGTATTCTATAGAGTTTTTAGATAGAATCGCTAGCCTGTCCCCTTTTTCGAATCCCTCTTCATTCAGATAATTAATCAGTCTGTAAACCCTATCCCTAAATTCTCTGAAGGTTACGTATTGTGTAAATTTCTTCCCCAATCTTCCAAAAGCGAAGGCTAATTTATCTGGAAATATCTTTGCATTTCTTTCGATAATATCTCCAAGAGACTTCACTGAATCACCCCAATTGAAAGAGAGTAAACCACTTCACCTGCTCCTCAACTGCTCTGTCCTCTCCCAATCTATTTCCAACGTATCTGGATTTATCACTACACCATAATCTCTCTCTGCAGATTCTATGGAAATCAGCTCATTCC